>NZ_KB892202.1:0-416114 GCF_000373685.1 Streptomyces sp. PsTaAH-124
CTAATCCCCACCGAAGTGGTTCATCGTTCGACTTGCATGTGTTAAGCACGCCGCCAGCGTTCGTCCTGAGCCAGGATCAAACTCTCCGTGAATGTTTACTCGGCCAGAAAATTAATTCAGCCGGTTGACACGCACGAGAGCGGAACCAAGGGGAAGGAATGTTCCCCCGGTTCACAGCGTCCTCGCTGTGTTTTCTTCAAAGGAACCTCGTCCCGACCATGACGGCCGGAGACGGGGTATCAACATATCTGGCGTTGACTTTTGGCACGCTGTTGAGTTCTCAAGGAACGNACGCTTCCTTTGTACTCACCCTCTCGGGCTTTCCTCTGGGCGCTTCCCTTCGGTGTTCCAAACCCTATCAGGCTTTTCCGGCCCTCTTGACCACCGTCCCGCGAGCATGCGGAAGGGGATCCAGAGATAGGATCTGACGAGTTGGGTTCCGCTCGGGTCAAGGACGCTTGTTCGCGTCGCTCACCCCCAGGCAGGAGTACGACTGTACAGGGGCCCGTGGAGCGGGTGCAAATCCATGGGATTGGTGGTCTAGACCACTAAGGTGAGCTGTCGTAAGCTCTCGGCCGGAACCGGCACTTACCGTGACATACGCTGCTGGACAGCACGCCGTCCGGTACAGGCAGTGACGGCCCTACGAATCTCCACCCCTGGGAGGCTTCCCATGACCACCGTGACGTCCCCGCTCGCCGGACGTGCCATCGGACTGGCCAACGTGCCGGACCCCGTCTTCGCCGGCGCCATGGTCGGCCCCGGCACCGCCATCGACCCGGTGCGTGAGCCCTCCGAGGCCGTCGCCCCCGTGGACGGTGTCATCGTCTCGCTGCACCCGCACGCCTTCGTCGTCGTCGACGAGCAGGGCCACGGCGTGCTCGTCCACCTCGGTATCGACACCGTTCAGCTCAACGGCGAGGGCTTCGAGCTCCTCGTGAACAAGGGCGACACGGTGACCCGCGGCCAGGCCGTGGTGCGCTGGGACCCCGCCGCCGTCGAGGCCGCCGGCAAGTCCCCCGTATGTCCCGTCGTCGCGCTCGAGGCCACGGCGGAGTCCCTCGCCGACCTGCACGAGAGCGGCGAGGTGAAGGCCGGCGACAGCCTCTTCTCCTGGAGCTGACCGCCCCGCCGTTCGCCGGACGGCGCACAGAACGACCACCACGGCGGCATGCGCCGCATTAACGGAGACGGGTGAGATGGAGACAACGCTGCGAGGCGTCGGTGTGAGCCACGGTGTGGCGATCGGCGAGGTTCGGCACATGGGTACGGCGGTCCTGGAGCCGCCCGCGAAGCAGATAGCGGCGGACGAGGCGGAGCGTGAACAGGGGCGCGCCCGCCAGGCCGTGGACGCCGTGGCCGCCGACCTCACCGCGCGGGGCAACCTGGCGGGCGGCGAGGCGCAGGCCGTGCTGGAGGCGCAGGCCCTGATGGCGCAGGACCCGGAGCTGATCGCGGACGTCGACCGGCGTATCGCCGTCGGCAGCACCGCGGAGCGCGCCGTGTACGACGCGTTCGCCGCGTACCGGGATCTGCTGGCGGGTGCCGGTGAGTACCTCGCGGGGCGCGTGGCGGACCTCGACGACGTGCGGAACCGTATCGTCGCGCGTCTGCTGGGCGTGCCGATGCCGGGCGTGCCGGACAGTGACGAGCCGTATGTGCTGGTCGCGCGGGATCTGGCGCCGGCCGACACCGCGCTGCTCGATCCGACGCTGGTCCTCGGTTTCGTCACCGAGGAGGGCGGGCCGACGAGTCACAGCGCGATTCTGGCGCGGGCGCTCGGGGTGCCGGCCGTGGTGGCGCTGCCGGGGGCCGGTGAGCTGGCCGAGGGCACGGTGATCGCCGTGGACGGCAGCTCCGGCGAGATCTTCGTGAACCCGAGCGAGGAGAAGAAGGGGCAGCTGGAGGCGGCCGCGGCCGAGCGCAGGGCGGCGCTGGCCGCGTCCACGGGTCCGGGTGCGACCTCCGACGGTCACAAGGTGCCGCTGCTGGCCAACATCGGCGGGCCCTCGGACGTCCCGGCGGCGGTCGAGGCGGGCGCCGAGGGCGTGGGTCTGTTCCGGACCGAGTTCCTGTTCCTGGACGACAGCAGGAACGCGCCGTCCGAGGAGAAGCAGGTCGAGGCCTACCGGCAGGTGCTGGAGGCGTTCCCCGAGGGCCGTGTGGTCGTACGGGTGCTGGACGCGGGCGCGGACAAGCCGCTCGACTTCCTGACGCCCGCGGACGAGCCGAACCCCGCTCTGGGGGTGCGTGGTCTGCGGACGCTGCTGGACCACCCGGAGGTGCTGCGCACTCAGCTGGCGGCGCTCGCCAGGGCGGCCGAGGGGCTGCCGGTGCACCTTGAGGTCATGGCGCCGATGGTCGCCGACCGGGCCGACGCCAAGGCGTTCGCGGACGCCTGCCGTGCGGCGGGGCTGCGGGCGAAGTTCGGTGCGATGGTGGAGATCCCGTCGGCGGCGCTGCGGGCGCGGTCGGTGCTCCAGGAGGTGGAGTTCCTGTCGCTGGGGACCAACGACCTCGCGCAGTACACCTTCGCCGCCGACCGTCAGGTGGGTGCGGTGTCGCGGTTGCAGGATCCGTGGCAGCCTGCGCTGCTTGACCTGGTCGCGCTGGCCGCCGAGGCGGCGCGGGCCGAGGGCAAGAGCTGCGGTGTCTGCGGTGAGGCGGCCGCGGATCCGCTGCTGGCGTGTGTACTGACCGGTCTGGGGGTCACCTCCCTGTCGATGGGTGCGGCGTCGCTTCCGTATGTGCGGGCCGCGCTGGCCAAGTACACGCTGGCGCAGTGCGAGCGTGCCGCGGCTGCGGCGCGGGCCACGGACAGTGCCGAGGAGGCGCGCGAGGCGGCGCAGGCGGTGCTGTCCGGCGAGTGAGCGGACGGTGAGAGGACCGGTCGGCGCTCCGGCCGGTCCGTGAGGGGCGCTCCGCCTTCGGGTGGAGCGCCCCTCGTGTGTCCGGTGTGCCCGGTGCCGGTGCCGGTGCTGTTCAGTGCCGGTGCGGGGGTGTGGGTCCTTCGTCCCCGAGGTCGGGGGGTGTCGTGTAGTCCACGCCGGACTCGGGTGCGACGAGGTCGCCGGACTCGATGTCGGTGCAGTAGGCGTCGAAGACCTCCGCGGCGGTGAGCGGGTGCAGCCGGTCGCCGCGCAGGCGCCAGCCGTAGACCCGGTCGGGTGTGCCCGGTGCCGTGGTGCGCATGACGAGTCCGCCGGGGCTGCGGGTGGCGAGGCCGAGGGCCAGGACCGTGGTGAATTCGAGGGCTTCGGCCTCGTCGAGGCGGGTGGTGTCGCCCGGCGGACCGTCACCGTCCTGGTCGTCGGCGCGGAGCGCGGCGAGCAGGGTCTCGGGTGCGGTGGAGACGCTGCACACCAGGTGGCGGTTGCCGGGCGGGGCGGTGTCGAGGATGCGGACGAGGAGGCCGGCGGCCCTGGCGAAGGCGGCGCGGCCGATGTCCTCGCCGCATGCGGCGCAGGGGCCGAGCCGGGCGAGGAGGGTGGAGGCGTACTCCCAGGTGGCCTGGCGGACGGCCTCGTCGACGAGGGCGGGGACGAGTTCGGTGAGCGGCCTGCCGTCGTAGGGCAGGGCCGGGCCCGCGCCGGCCAGCTCGGCGGTGAAGCGGGCGCGGCTGGCGCCCGTGTCCGGGTCGAGTCCGGTCCGCGCGCAGAACGCGGCGTATTCCTCGGGGTCGAAGAGGGCGACGGTGGTGTGGCCGCCCTGGGCCGCCCTGACCCTCAGGAGTGCTTCGACGTGACGGAGGTAGGTGCTGTGGTCGTCGAAGACGAAGCTCCGGTAGCGCCGCATGGCGCGGAAGTCCTGTGCGTCGGTGAGCAGGCCGATGGTGCCGGCGATCTCGCGGCGCAGGGCGCGTCGCATGGTCCGGTGGTCGGTGTGCGCCATGTTTCCCCCATGGTGTGCCGTGTGTGCACGGTCGATCAATGCTCACTCACCGTAACCGGGGGCACTGACAACGGGGGTCCGCTGAGGCGGCCGCGGACGGTGCGGTGCTGGATGACGCAGGTCAGGGCGATGCCGCCGCCGAAGACGGCCCATCCGGCGGGGCCGGTGGCGAGGGCCGCGGTGACGGCGAGGGGGCCGATGCTGCGCTGGGCGGCCTGGGCCAGTCCGTGGACGCCGAGGTAGGTGCCCTGGGCCGTGCCGGGGGCGAGGGCGACGGACAGTTCCCAGGAGACGGTGGCGTGGAGCATCTCGGCGAGGGTGAAGACCGCGGCGGCGCCGGTGAGGAGCGCGACCGCCGTGCGGGTGCCGCCGGCCGTGGAGAGGGCGAGGGCGGTGCCGCCGAGTGCGTAGGCGACCGAGAGCGGGAGCAGAAGGGTGCGGGCCGCGGCGGTGGTGGCGCCGAAGCGTGCCAGGGGGACCTGGAGGGCGACGACCATCACGTTGTTGAGGACCATCAGCAGCGGGGCGAGGCCGTGCGGGACGTCGCTGCTGTGGGCGATGCACAGGGGGAGGCCGACCTTGAAGACCGCGTCGTCGAGGAAGAGGACGGTCTCGGTGGCGACGTAGGCGAGGTAGGTGCGGTCCCGCCACGGGGTGGCGGGCCGGGCGGTGGGAGCGGGGGTGCCGGTGGCGGTGACGGTGCGGGAGGGCGAGGGGGGTTCGCCGCAGCGCAGGGTGAGCAGTGCGACGGCGACGAAGGAGAGGGCGTCGCCGAGGAGCAGCCACCGGTAGGCGGCGGTGGTGCCGACGGCGAGGGCGCCCGCGGCCGCGAGGCCGCCCAGGGCCCAGCCCGCGTTGGCCGCGGTGCGGTTGAGGGCCTGGTAGCGGACGCGGTCGGGGCCTGAGACGCGGGTGGCGTAGAGCTTGGTGAGGATGCTGGCGGCGCGGTCGCCGAGGCCGCCGAGGGCGGAGAAGACGAGCAGCAGGCCGTAGTCGTCGGTGGTGAGCAGGCCCAGGGAGGCGACGGCGCGCAGGAGTTGCAGTGCGATGAGGACGCGGGTGAGCGGGAACCGGTCGGCGAGGCGGCCGCCGAGGGGGGCGCCGGCGATGCCGACGGCTCCGGCGAGGGCGGCGAGGGTGCCGACCTGGGCGAGGGAGAGTCCGGAGACGTAGGTGAAGTAGAGGACGGAGACGGAGGCCCACAGTCCGCTGCCGGTGCGGTCGACGAGGGCGACGAGGAGCATGCGGCGGCCGTCGGGGCCGCCGGGTACGCGCGGGCGTCCTGTCCTGGTGGTCGGTGTGGTGCCGGTGCCCTTGGTTCTCGTACCGCGAGTGATGCGCACTGCTCCCCCTTGCCTGACATTATGTATTGATACACAATGATTAACGTGGCAGTACATTATGCGATCAGTGGGGCGACGGCCAAGGCGATTGCCTCGTCGGTGGAACACGCCGTCTCCGAGGGGGCGTTGGCGCCGGGCGCGGCGCTGCCGCCGGTGCGGCGGCTCGCGGACGAACTGGCGGTGAGCCCGGGGACGGTGGCAACGGCGTACAAGGAGCTGCGAGGGCGGGGCATCGTGGTGACCCGCGGCCGGGGCGGGACCGTGGTGGCGCCCGCCCCCGCGGTGGCCTCACGGCGGCCGCCGAGGGTCCCGCAAGGGCTGCGTGACCTGGCGGGCGGGCATCCGGATCCCGCGTTCCTGCCCGCTCTGGCACCGCCGTCCCGGCTGGCGCCCGGCGCGCGCTCGCACCGCTCGTCCCCCCGGCTGCCCCGGCTGGAGGACACGGTGCGCGACTGGCTCGGCGCGGACGGAGTGCCGGTGGAGCACGTGACCTTCGCGCACGGCGCGCTGGATCTGGTGGGCCGGCTGCTCTCCGTGGAGCTGCGTCCCGGCGACGCGGTGGCGATGGAGGACCCGGGCTACCACCACCTGCTCGACCTGGTGACCGCGCTGGGGCTGCGCAGCGTGCCGGTGGCGGTGGACGACGAGGGGATGCGGCCCGAGGCCCTGCGGCGGGCGCTGCGGGCCGGTGCGCGCGCCGTGGTGTGCAGTCCGCGCGGGCAGAACCCGTACGGCGGGTGCTTCTCGGCCGAGCGGCGCGCGGCGCTCGCCGATGTGCTGCGCGCGGAGCCGGACGTCCTGGTCCTGGAGAACGACCACACGTCGGCGGTGGCGGACGTACCGCTGCACGCCCTCGGCTCCGCCGGCCTGTCCCGGTGGGTGCATGTGCGGACGGTGAGCAAGTTCCTCGGGGCGGACCTGCGCTGTGCGGTGGCGGCCTGCGACGCCGTCACCCTGGCCCGGCACGACGGGCGGCTGCTGCTGACCTCGGGCTGGGTCAGTCATCTGCTCCAGGAGACGGTGCACGGGCTGCTGACCGACGAGGACACGCGTGCGCTGGTGTCCCGCGCGCGTGGGGCGTACTCCGTGCGGCGCGGCGCCCTGCTCGGGGAGCTGGCGGACCGGGGCATCGCGGCCCACGGGGCAAGCGGGATGAACGTGTGGGTTCCGGTGGCCGACGAGTCGGCGGTGGTGAACGGGCTGCGGTCCTACGGCTGGTGGGTCGCGGCGGGTGCCAGGTTCCGGCTGGCGTCGCCGCCGGGGCTGCGGATCTCCGTGGCCGGCCTGGAACCCGCGGACGCGGCCCGGCTGGCCTCCGACTTCGCCGCGGTGCTGGACGAGTCGGAGGCCACCTACGGCGGCTGACCGGCGGGCGGCGGACCGGGTCCGCGCGGGCCCGGTCCGTCCGCGTCAGGCGCGCTTGCGGGCCAGTTCCTCGTAGAAGCGCAGCAGGCCGAGGTCGTCGACGGAGCCGGGATTGACGGCCTTCTCCAGCGGGGTGCCCTGGAGCAGGCGTTTGACCGGGACCTCGATGCGCTTGCCGGTGAGGGTGTGCGGGACGCCGGGGACCGCGATGACCTCGTCGGGCACGTGGCGCGGGGAGAGCTGTTCGCGGATGGTCCGCTTGATGCGGTCCAGCAGCGCGTCGTCCAGGACGGCTCCGGGGGCCAGCTGGACGAAGAGCGGCATCCAGTAGCCGCCGTCGGGCTGTTCGACGCCGATGACCAGGGACTCCCTGATCTCGGGGAGCCGCTCGACGGCCTCGTAGATGTCGGCGGACCCCATGCGCACGCCCTGGCGGTTGAGCGTGGAGTCGGAGCGGCCGTGGATGATCACGGAGCCGCGGGAGGTGAGGGTGATCCAGTCGCCGTGCCGCCATACGCCGGGGTACACGGAGAAGTAGCTGTCGTGGTAGCGGCTGCCGTCCGGGTCGTTCCAGAAGTGGATCGGCATCGAGGGCATGGGGTTGGTGACGACCAGCTCGCCGACCTCGTCGACCAGGGGCCTCCCCTCCGGGTCCCAGGACCGCAGGTCGGTGCCGAGGCAGGGGGCCTGGAGTTCGCCGATGTGGACGGGCAGGGTCGGCACGGCCCCGGCGAAGCAGGAGCAGACGTCGGTGCCCCCGCTGACGGAGGCGATCCACAGGTCGTCGCCGACCTCGTCGTGCAGCCAGCGGAACCCGTCGGGCGGGAGCGGCGACCCGGTGGTGGCGACGCACCGGATCCGCGACACGTCGTGGTCGCGCGCCGGGTGCACCCCCGCCTTGCGGCAGGCCATCACATAGGCGGCCGAGGTGCCGAAGAGGGTGGCCCCGGTGCGCTCGGCGATGCGCCACTGGGCGCCCGTGTCGGGGTACCCCGGGCTGCCGTCGTACAGGACGATCGTCGTCCCGGTCAGCAGGCCGGAGACGAGGAAGTTCCACATCATCCAGCCGGTGGACGTGTACCAGAAGAAGCGGTCCCCGGGACCCAGGTCGCAGTGCAGGCCGAGCTGCTTGAGGTGCTCGACGAGGATGCCGCCCTGGGACTGCACGATGGCCTTGGGCAGGCCCGTGGTGCCCGAGGAGTACAGCACCCACAGCGGATGGTCGAAGGGCACCTGTTCGAAGACGGGTTCGACGTCGGCCGAGGTCAGGTCGGACCAGGCGAGGGTGCCCTCCGGTGCGGCGGTGCCCAGCAGCGGGATGTGCACCACGGCGCGCAGGGTGGGCAGTTCGCGGCGCAGTTCGGCGACGACGTCGCCGCGGTCGTGCTCCTTGCCGCCGTAGCGGTAGCCGTCGACGGTGAACAGCACGACCGGTTCGACCTGCTGGAAGCGGTCGAGGACGCTGCGGGCACCGAAGTCGGGGGCGCAGGAGGTCCAGACGGCGCCGACCGCGGCGGTGGCGAGCAGGGCGACGACGGCCTCGGGGATGTTCGGGAGATAGCCGCTGACCCGGTCCCCCGGGCGTACGCCGAGGGCGCGCAGCTCGGCGGCGAGCGAGCCGACCTGGCGGCGCAGCTCGGACCAGGTCACCGGGCGCGGTTCGTGGGTCTCGTCCACCTGGAGGAGGGCGGGCTCGTCCGCGCGGGTGGCGGCCGCGCGCAGGGCGTGCTCGGCGTAGTTCACGGTGGCGCCGGGGAACCACTGCGCCCCGGGCATCGTACGGTCGCCCAGCACGCGCGCGTAGGGGGTGCTGAAGCGGACGTCGAACCACTCGGTGACGGCCTGCCAGAAGCTCTCCAGGTGGTCGACGGACCAGCGGTGCAGGGCCGGGTAGCCGCCCTCGGCGGGCGCTCCGTGGTGTGCGGCCGCCCACGCCTGGAACTGCGTGATCTGGGCCTGGGCGATCCGCTGCGGATCGGGCTGCCAGAGCGGCAGGGGGTTCACGGTCGACATGGGCGGCTCCCGGACTCTGCGCGTCGTGTGCGTCGGTCCGCGCACGTGCTGGGGTGTGCGCGTGACGCGGCTGACACGGACGATGCCATGTGATCGACTTCCGCACCAGGGTTGGCCCCACATAGTCCCTGTCGTGAAGATGTGGCCCGAGCCTGGGTGAACGGCAGTTGAACGACACCTCCGCGCGGCGCCGTCAATGGCAGGGTGATCAGCATGAACGGTCGTGACCTGGTGCGTTCGGTGAAGGCGGTCGGCTCCGCGGGGGCGGCCCAGGGGGTGCGCACCGTACGGGCCGCCTGGCGTCGGCGGCGTGCCGACGCCGAGGGCCTGCCCCCGCGGGGCGCGGAGCGGGCGCGGGTGCCCGGTGAGGTGCTGGACGCGCTGCCCGGCCCGGGGGGCGGTGTGGTGCGGTTCAGCCGCTCGGAGCTGCGCCTGCTCGTCGCGGCGAACGGCGCGGTCTTCTGGGGCTGGGACGGGGCCGCTCCCCTGCCGTCGTACGCCCTGGCCGGGGAGGGTCCCGAGCCCGACCCGCGGGCGGTGCTGGAGCCGGACAAGGACGGCGGCTGGCGAGTGGTGGCCGAGCGGGTCACCGTCACCGTCTCGCGGCACGGCGCCGTGGAGGTGTGCACGCCCGGCGGTGTGCCGTTGCGCCGCGATCTGCCGCCCCGCTGGTGGGAGCCGGTCGGCGGCGGGACGGCGCGCTGGATGCAGCGGTCCCGGGTGACGGCGGACGCGCGGTTCTTCGGCCTGGGCGCGCGGGCGTCGGGTCCGCGTCTGCGCGACGGCGCCTACCGCCTGTGGAACACCGATCCCGGCCGCCCGTTCGGGCCCGGCGACGATCCGCTGTACCTCACGATGCCGGTGCAGCTGGTCGTCGCGGACGCGGGCACCCACCTGGTGTTCCACGACAACTCCTGGGACGGCACCGTCGTCCTGCGCGAGGGTGAGGAGGGCGCCGGTTCGGGGCACGACCGGCCCGGCGCGAGCGAGCTGCGGATGGACGGCGGACCGCTGCGCTGCTGGGTGGTCGTCGGCACTCCCGCGCGCGTGCTGCACACCTGGGCCTCGCTCACCGGAGCGGCCGCGCTGCCGCCCGCGTGGGCGCTCGGCCACCAGCACGCGCGGTGGGGCTTCGGCAGCGAGCAGGAGGTGCGCCGGATCGTCGCGGGCTACCAGGAGCGCGGTCTCCCGCTGGACGCCGTGCACCTGGACATCGACCACCTGGACGCGCACCGGGTCTTCACCGTCGACCAGGAGCGCTTCCCCAAGCTGCCGGTGCTCGCGGAGGAGCTGCGCCGGGACGGGATCAGGCTGGTGTCGATCGTCGACCCGGGGGTGCGCGCCGCGCCGGGGGACGCCGTGTACGACTCGGGGACGACGCAGGACGCATTCGTGCGGGATGCGTCGGGGGACGTCGTACGGGGTGTGGTGTGGCCCGGAGAGACGGTCTTCCCGGACTTCACGCACGCGCGTGTGCGCGCGTGGTGGGGCGGGCTGTACCGGGAGCGGCTGGCCCAGGGCTTCTCCGGTTTCTGGCACGACATGAACGAACCGACGTCCTTCGCGGCCTTCGGCGAGACCACGCTGCCGCGGTCGGCGCGGCACGCCCTGGAGGGCCGCGGCGGCGACCACCGCGAGGCGCACAACGTGTACGGGCTGTGCATGGCGCAGGCCGGGTACGAGGGCGTGCGCGCCGCGGTGCCCGGGGAGCGGCCGTTCGTGTTCTCGCGTTCGGGCTGGGCCGGGCTACAGCGCTACGGCGGGACCTGGTCGGGGGACGTGGCCACGGGCTGGCCCGGACTGCGGGCGTCGCTGTCGCTGGTGCTGGGCCTGGGCCTGTGCGGGGTGCCCTACTCGGGGCCCGACGTGGGCGGCTTCGACGGCAGTCCCTCGCCCGAGCTGTTCCTGCGCTGGTTCCAGCTGGCCGCGTATCTGCCGCTGTTCCGGACGCACGCGAGCCTGCGGGCGGGGCGGCGGGAGCCGTGGGAGTTCGGTCCCGAGGTGCTGGAGCACGCGCGCGCGGCGCTGCTGGAGCGGCGCCGGCTGCTGCCGTACTTCGTCACACTGGCGCATCTGGCCCGGCGCACGGGCGCGCCGTACGTCCGCCCGGTGTGGTGGAACACCCCCGAGGACCGGGCGCTGCGGGACTGCGGGGACGCCTTCCTGCTGGGCGACGCGCTGCTGGTGGCGCCGGTGCTCCAGCCCGGCGCGGAGCGGCGGACGGTGCGGCTGCCGCGGGGCCGCTGGTACGACACGGCGACCGGCCGGGCGTACGTGGGGCCGGGGAAGGCGGTCGTGGAGGCGCCGCTGGGGCGGATCCCGGTGTTCGCGCGCGCGGGTGCCGTGCTCCCGGTGCGGGGCGGGACGGACGAGGTGGAACTGGAGGTGTGGGCGCCCGCCCCCGGGCGTGGCGGGGGCGGGCTGGTGGTGCCGGACGCGGGCGACGGCTGGGACGAGCCCGCGATCGAGCGGTACTCCGTCCGCGGGCAGGGCCGGCGGGTGGTCGTGGAGCAGGAGCGGGAGGACGGTGCGGTGGCGCCGTCGCGTCCGGTGCGGGTGCGGGGGCTTGACTGAGTCGGGCCGTGCCGGGCCGGGCCGAGGCGGGCCGGGCGGTGGGCCGGTGGCCCGGACCGGCCCGGGACGGGAGACGGGGCGTGACGGGAGAGGACTGGACGGGTCAGACGTAGCGGCCCTCGAACCAGGCCCGTGCCGCCAGGGTGTGCAGAGGGAAGGCCAGTTCCTCGGGCCTGCGCAGCAGGTGCCAGCCGGACGTCTCGTCGGTGGCGGCGGACTCCGGCAGCCCTTCGGCGGGGCGTTCGGGGAGCATCCCGAAGAGCAGGAGGTGGCCGTCGGGCGCGCTCATGGCGTCGGCGAGCCGTACGTCGCGGGCGGCGGCGTCGATGCCCGTCTCCTCCTTGAGTTCGCGCACGAGGGCCTGGCGCCAGTCCTCGCGGTCGTCGACGTAGCCGCCGGGCAGGGCCGTGCCGCCGCGCGCGGGGTCGATGGTGCGGGTGATCACCACCAGGGCGGTGCCCTTCGGGTCGTAGACGGGCTGGAGGGCCACCGCCACCGGCAGCGGGTTGCGGTAGGCCACGGCCCCGCAGGCCGGGCAGGTGCGGGGCCAGCCGGAGATGCGCTCTCCGTAGGGCGCTCCGCAGCCCGAACAGTGGGAATCGGGCACGGAGTTGACAGTCGGGTGTGGATTCTCGGACACGCGCGGACTGTATCCGATCCCGACCGGTCGTCCTGTGTCAGGAGGGCCCGGCATCCGAGCGCGGGCCGCTGGTGAGCGAGGCCCGGGAGACGGGGAAGTCGAAATAGGTGTCCGGGTACGGTTCGGGCTGGTAGGTGAAGTGCCACCACTCCTCGGGCAGGTTCACGAGCCCGACGCGCTCCAGGGTGTCCTTGAGCAGCATCCGGTGAGCGTGCTGCCGGCCCCGGATCCGGGGGTCGAGGGTGTGCGCGAGCGTGTCGAAGCAGTCGAAGCCCGTGCCCATGTCCAGGGAGTTGTCCGGGAAGCGCTCCGCGCGCGGTGCGTAGCAGGGCGTCAGGGGCCGGGCGGGGTCGTACGGAGGGGTCGGCCGGACCGGGAGCGGGACGACGGTGAGGTCGATGGTCGAGCCGCGGCTGTGGCCGGACTTCGCCGCGATGTAGCCGTCGTCGAACAGGCGGGTCTTGTCGACGCGCGGGTAGAACTCGCCCTTCATGGACTGGTCGTCGAGGTCGCGGGCCCAGCGCACGAAGTGGTCGACGGCGCGCTGCGGCCGGTAGCAGTCGTACACCTTGAGGGTGTGGCCCCGGCGCAGCAGTCGGCGCTGGGCGCGGTGCAGAGCCTGGGCGGCGGGGCGGGTGAGGAGGCACATCGGCCGGCGGTAGCCGTCGACGGGCTCGCCCATGAAGTTGTGCGGGGTGAAGTAGCGCATCTCCTGGAGGATCGTCGGGTCGATGTCGCTCAGGGCCACGAAGTCGGCGGGCGCCCGCGGGTCCGGGACGGTACGGGTCCGGGGTGCGGCGGCGGTCGTCGCGGAAGCGGCGGTCAGGGTCAGCAGGGCGGCGAGGGCGGTGACGGCGGTGCGCGCGGCCCGGGACAGTCGTGTCATGTCTCCTACATCTAGCGGGGTCCGGCCCGCCGGGGAAGCGGAACGCCCGGAAGCCGCTCCGCCTACGGGGTGCCGCCGACGGGTGACCTCACGTGAACGTCTCATGAACGCGGCCCGCGCCGCCGCACGCGGCGCCATCATGCTGCCGTGCATCCCATGCGTCCCTGGGCGGACTCGCTCCGCTTCGCCTTCCAGCCGGTGGTCAACCTGGCCACCGGAGGGGTCGTGGCCCTGGAGGTCCTGGCCCGGCCGGAGACCGGTGACGTGCTCGCCGAGGCGCTCCGCGACCCCGAGCTGGACGGCCGGCTGACCGTGTCGGCGCTGCGCGCGGCGGCCCGTACGGAGACGCTGCTGCCCCTGCACATCAATGTGTTCGCCCGCACGCTCGCCGACCTCGGCGGCCTGCCCGCCCTGTACGAGGCCGTGCGCCGGGCGGGCCGCCTGCCGTGGGAGGTCACGCTCGACGTCGTACCGCCGTACGCGCACGTACCGCGCCCGGCCCTGCTGGAGGCCGTGTCCGCCGTGCGGGAGCGGGGGTTCCGGATCGGCGCTGACGGGGTCGGGGACGGCGACATGCCGCTGCGCCTGCTCGTCGACCTCGCCCCCGACCTGGTGAAACTGGACTCCTCGCTGCTGTCCCGGCCGGCGGCGGTACGGGCGATGCGCACGCTGTGCGAGCAGTCGGGGGCGCTGCTGGCCGTCGAGGGCGTGGAGACCGAACGGCAGTGCGCGCTCGCGGTGTCCGCCGGGGCCCAGTGGGCGCAGGGCGAGCTGTTCGCGCCACCGGCCCGGCGGCCCGTGGCAGACGTGTACGTGCCGCCCCGCTCCCCCGACCTCGCCCCGGCCGTGCCGGGCCCGGGGCCGTCGCTGCGCCCCTTCCTGCGGCCCGCCGCGCTCCTGCCCGCGGACGTCCCGGCGGGCCGGGTGCGGGCGCTGCTCACCGGTGCGCCCGAGGTGACGGGCGTGCTGCTCGTGGACGGTCACGGGGTGCCGCTGCGGTCCGTGCACCGGTCCCGCTTCCTGCTGATGATGTCGGGGCGCTACGGCCACGCCCTGTACGCCGACCGCCCGGCCGCCCGGCTCGGCGATCCGCCGCGCACGGTGGACGTCGAGGCGACGGCCTGGGAGGTGCTGGACATGATCGCGCGCGGCACGCAGGAGCGGACCTCCGACGACGTGGCGGTGGTCGACCGCCGGGGGCGGTGCGTGGGCGTCGTACGGCCGGCGGACCTCGTACGGGCCCTGGCCGAGTCCCGGGTGGAGGAGGCGGCCGGGCTCAATCCGCTGACCCGGCTGCCCGGCTCGGACGCGATCACGTCCGAGGTGGACCGGCGGATCCGCTCCGGCCGGGCGTTCTCGCTGAGCTGGCTGGACATCGACCGCTTCAAGCAGGTCAACGACGGCGCCGGGTTCGCCGCCGGGGACGAGCTGATCCGGTCGGTGGGGCGGAGCCTGGAGCAGGCCGCGTCCGGAACCACGCGCGTGGGACATATCGGCGGCGACGACTTCCTGCTGCTGGCGGACCCGGAAGCGCTCGATCCGCTGGCGGCCGCCGTATTGGACCCGCCCTGGTCGGCGGGCGGAACGCCGGTCACCCTGTCCCTGGCCACGGTCGTCTGCGAGCCGGGAAGCGTGGCCGACCACCGGCAGGCAGCCGCCTGCCTGACCCCGCTCAAGCGGGCGGCGAAGGCCCTGGAGGGCCCCAGCTGGGTCGTCGGCCGGGCGCCCCGGCCCGGCCACACAATCCGCCGCGGGCGGACGGCCACGGTGCCGCAGGCCGGGTGACAGTCCCGCCGGGATGCCGGGACGGCGGGACAGTCGTGGCTGGACGGGGCGGTCGGGGGCGTGGGCGGTGGCCGGGTTCGTGCCGGGGCGCGGGTGGGGTGGCCGGGGGCGCGGTGGTCGTGCCGAGCGGGTTCCGCCCCGCTGGGACACACTCGTACGAGTGAGGGCACGGAGGCCGCAGCGGCCCGGTGCCCGGTCGTTCCTCCGGTGGGGTTCCGGCCGCGCGATCCGCCGGAACCGCGTCTCCAAGGGGTAGCCATGACGGACAACGCCGAGAAGTACGTGGCCGCAATCGACCAGGGCACCACGTCGAGCCGGTGCATCGTCTTCGACCGGCGCGGTGCCATCGTCGCCGTCGACCAGCGCGAACACCGCCAGATCTTCCCCAAGCCGGGCTGGGTCGAGCACGACGCCACCGAGATCTGGACGAAGGTGCAGGCGGTGGTCGCGGGCGCCACGGCCAAGGCGGGGCTGCACGCCGGGCAGCTCAGCGCGCTGGGCATCACCAACCAGCGCGAGACGACCGTCCTGTGGGACCGCGCGACCGGCAAGCCCGTGCACAACGCGATCGTCTGGCAGGACACCCGTACCGCGGCGCTGTGCGACCGGCTGGGCGGCAGCGAGGGGCAGGACCGGTTCCGGGAGCAGACCGGGCTTCCGCTGGCCAGCTACTTCTCCGGTCCCAAGGCCGCCTGGCTGCTGGACAACGTGGCCGGCCTGCGCGACCGCGCCGAGCGCGGGGAGATCGCCTTCGGCACGATCGACTCCTGGCTCATCTGGAACCTGACCGGCGGCACGGACGGCGGCCGGCACGTCACGGACGTCACCAACGCGGGCCGCACCATGCTGATGAACCTGGAGACCCTCCAGTGGGATCCGGCCATCCTGGCGGCGATGAACGTGCCCGAGGCGATCCTCCCGGAGATCCGCTCCTCGTCCGAGGTGTACGGCACCGCGGTCGGCCACCTGGCGGGCGTGCCGGTGGCCTCGGCCCTGGGCGACCAGCAGGCGGCCGTGTTCGGGCAGGCCTGCTACGACGTGGGCGACGCGAAGAACACCTACGGCACCGGCAGCTTCCTGCTGCTGAACACCGGCAACCGGCCCGTGCCGTCCAAGAACGGACTGCTCACCACCATGGGCTACAAGATCGGCGACGAGGCGCCGGTCTACTGCCTGGAGGGCGCCATCGCGATCACGGGCGCGCTGGTGCAGTGGTTCCGCGACCAGCTCGGCATCATCGGCACCGCCGACGACATCGAGCCCCTCGCGGCCGGTGTCGAGGACAACGGCGGCGCGTACATCGTGCCCGCGTTCTCCGGTCTGTTCGCGCCCTACTGGCGTGCGGACGCGCGGGGCGTGGTCACCGGCCTGACGCGGTACGTCACCAAGGCCCACCTGGCGCGCGCCGTGCTGGAGGCGACCAGCTGGCAGACCCGCGAGGTGGTGGACGCCATGTACCAGGACTCCGGGGTGCGCCTGACGGCCCTGAAGGTGGACGGCGGGATGACCAAGAACAATCTCCTGATGCAGCACCAGGCGGACGTGCTCGGCGTGCCGGTGATCCGGCCCAAGGTCTCCGAGACGACCTGTCTGGGAGCCGCCTACGCGGCCGGGCTCGCCACCGGCGTGTGGAACGACCTGGACGAGCTGAAGTCGCACTGGCAGAAGGACGCCGAGTGGACGCCCTCCATGGAGGACCGGGTGCGCGAGCGCGAGTACCACAACTGGCGCAAGGCGGTGGAGAAGAGCTTCGGCTGGCTGGAGGACGGTGACGACGGCGCGTGACCGTCGGCGCCGTACGTCCGGCACGCGCGCGTGCGGGAGATCCGTGACGCACGCGCGCGCGTGGACGTGGCCTCAGCCGGAGACGGCCCGGCGGCGGGCCGCCGTGTACGCCATGGCGTGCTGGACGACGCCGATCAGGGTCTCCTTGGCCGACTCGCGCTCGCGGGCGTCGCACAGCAGCAGGGGGACGCCGTCGTCCAGGTCGAGCGCGTCCCGTACGGTCCGCGCCGGGTAACGGGCGGCTCCCTCGAAGCAGTTGACGGCGACGACGAACGGGATGGCCCGGCGTTCGAAGTAGTCGACGGCGGCGAAGCAGTCCTCCAGGCGGCGGGTGTCGGCGAGCACGACCGCGCCGAGCGCGCCCTCGGACAGCTCGTCCCACATGAACCAGAACCGTTCCTGCCCGGGGGTGCCGAACAGATAGAGCACCAGGTCCTCGCGGAGCGTGATCCGGCCGAAGTCCATGGCCACCGTGGTGGTGTGCTTGCCCTCCACCCCGCTGACGTCGTCGACCGGGCGGCCAGCCTCGGTGAGCAGTTCCTCGGTGCGCAGCGGCCTGATCTCGCTGACCGCGCCGACGAGGGTCGTCTTGCCCACGCCGAAGCCGCCGGCCACCAGGATCTTGAGCGTGAGGGGCTCGACGGGCGGCTTGCCGCGCTCGGAACGCCCGAAGATCATCGAATTCTTCTCCTGCTCGGCATGGGTCTCTTCTCCGGCCTGGGCCGGCCGGCCGCCGGGACGCTCACAGCGCCCGCAGGCCGTTGATCACATCACGCAGCACACTCTCGTCCGGCAGCTCGGCCGGGGGCACCGGCCGGCTCACATGGACGTACTCCTGGTCCACGAGGTCTCCGATCAGGACCCGCACCACGCCGATGGCGAGGTCGAGTTCCGCGGCGAGTTCGGCGACCGACTGCGGGGTGCGGCGGCACAGCTCGACGATGTCCACATGCTCCGGGGAGAGCGAGTGGTCCTCCTCCGCGTCGTCCACGTGGGGTTCGGTGACGACGACCGCGATCAGGTCGAGGCGGTGCTGTGCCGCGTGGCTGGTACGGCCCCGCGTCATGGCGTACGGGCGGACCACGGGTCCGGCCTCGTCGTCGAACCAGTGGCTGGGTGCCTGACCGTCTCCGTTCATGTCATCCCACTACCCGCCGGCCGGCAGGTCGGTGCGCGGGGCGGCGCCCAGGTGCTCTCCGACCCGCTTGACCAGGAGGGTCATCTCGTAGGCGACCTGGCCGATGTCGGCGTCCGCGTCGGCGAGCACCGCGAGACAGCTGCCGTCACCCGCGGCGGTCACGAACAGGTACGCGTCGTCCAGTTCGACGAGCGTCTGCCGGACGCTGCCCGCCTCGAAGTGCCGGCCGACGCCCTTGGCGAGGCTGTGGAAGCCGGAGGCCACGGCCGCCAGGTGCTCGCTGTCCTCGCGGGTCAGGTCCTTGGACACCCCGGTCGCCAGGCCGTCCCCGGAGAGCACGACGGCCTTGCGGATGCTCGCGACCCGGTCCACGAGGTCGTCGAGGAGCCAGTTCAGTTCCTTCTTGCCGGTGGCGGTGTGGCCGGTCGCCTTCGGTGCGGTCATCGACCGTCCCCCTTAGTCGTTCGTGGTGCGGTGCTGCCGTCGTGGGCGTCGTCACCCACGGCGTTCTCCTCGCGGCCGCGCCGCCAGCCGCGCTGGAGCGCGGCCATCCGGTCGCGTACCTCGTCGGCGTCCCGTTCGTCCGGTTCGGCCCGGGGCCCGGTGCGCGGCGCGGGAGTCTGTCTGAGCTGGGGGGCCAGGCTCGCCTGCCGGACGCGGCGGGGCAGCGCCCCGGCGCCGGCGGGCGGTCCGTCCGGGCCCCCGCCGGTCCGCCCGGTCGCGGCGGTCCGCCCCGCCGTGGCGGTCCGGGCGGTGTCCGCGGTGTCTGCGGCGTCCGCTGTGACGTCTGCGTCCGCAGCGGCTGCCCTGACCGGTGTGGCCTGTGTGGCCCGTGCGACCGGTGTGGCCGCCGTGGCTTCGATGCAGTCCGTGCCGTCCGTGCCATCTGTGCCGTCCCGGTCGCCGGGGGCGAGGGCGGCGCGGCGGGCGCGCTGGGGAAGGGCGGGAGGACGCCCGCTCTCCCCGCTCGCGCCCGCCGGAGCCCGGGGAGTGTCCTGCCCGGCGCGGGGGTCCGGCTCGGTGGTGCGCGGCGGCGGTGTGCCACCGCGGCGGCGGGTCGGCAGTCCGGCGGCGGCAGCGGGCTCGGTGCGGCCGGTCCGCGCGGTGTCCTGCCGGTCCGCGCCGTCGCGGCGGGACCGCGCCTCGGTCACCGGGCGGCCGTGGGAGCTGACCAGCTTGGGCGCCCGGCGCCGGGTGAGCGGCACCGGGCCGTCCGGGCTCTCGTCGCCGGGTACCCGGTCCGCCGTGCCGCGCGGGCCGGTGCCCGCACCGGGACCGTCCGCCCGGCGCGCGGCGGGCTCGTTCGGCTGCGGCCGGGACGCGGACCGGGGCCGGAACAGGCCGCCGCGCTCGCTGTCCTCGTCGCCGAGGGCGCCGGGGAACTCCTCGAACCCCGCGATGGCGTCCAGGTCGACGGGCGCCTCCAGTTCCACCGGTCCGTCCAGCAGCGACACGGGCAGGCCGGGGAGCGGGACGGGGTTCTGGGAGAGGGCGGCCCGGCGGCTCTCCTCGGAGTCGGCGGCCTTGGCGGCGGGCCGGTCGAGGCGGAAGCCGATGCCGTTGGTGTCGGGGACCTCGTCGGTCAGCAGCGCGTCCGGGATGAAGACCACCGCCGTGGTGCCGCCGTACGGCGACGGCTGGAGGGACACGCGGACGTTCTGCCGCTGGGCGAGCCGGCTGATCACGAAGAGCCCGAGCCGGTCGGTGTCCGACAGTTCGAACTCGGGGGTCTCGGCGAGCCGCAGGTTGGCGTCCAGCAGCGCTTCGGCGGACATGCCGAGGCCCCGGTCGTGGATCTCCAGGGTGAACCCGTTGGCGACCCGCTCCCCGACGACCTGCACGGCGGTGTGCGGCGGGGAGAACACCGTGGCGTTCTCCAGGAGTTCGGCGACGAGGTGCGTGAGGTCGGCGACGGCGGGGCCGGTGAGGGCGACCTTGGGGAGCCTGCGGACCTCGATGCGCTCGTAGTCCTCGACCTCGGCGACGGAGGCGCGGACGACGTCCATCAGCTGCACCGGCTTGCGCCACTGCCGCGACGGGGCCGCCCCGGAGAGGATCACCAGGCCCTCGGCGTGGCGGCGCATCCGGGTGGTCAGGTGGTCGAGGCGGAACAGGTCGGCGAGTTCCTCGGTGTCCTCGGTCCGGCGCTCCATGGTGTCCAGGAGGGTGAGCTGCTTGTGCAGCAGGACCTGGCTGCGGCGGGCGAGGTTGACGAAGACCTCGGAGACACCGGCGCGGAGTTCGGCCTGCTTCACGGCGGCTTCCACCGCGGCCCGCTGGAGGGTGTTGAGGGCCTGGCCGACCTCGCCGATCTCGTTCTTGTCGTACTCCAGGCGGGGCGCCTCGGTCTCCACGTCGACCTGTTCGCCCGCCGACAGCCGGCGCATCACGCCGGGCAGGCGGACGCCGGACGCCTCATGGGCCTCCAGCCGCAACTGGCGCAGGTCGCGGACGAGTCCGCGGCCGATGCGCACGGAGAGGTAGAGCGAGAAGAGCAGCGCGAGCAGGCCGAGGACACCGGCGACGGCGGCCTGGAGGATGACGCTCATGGCGACCGGTCCGACCCGGTCCTCGAAGCGGTCGTCGGCGCGGTCGCCGATGGTGCCGAGGTCGGCGAGCGCGTTCGCCGCGGCGTCGTCCCAGCTCTTGGCGCTCACCCCGTGCGGCGTGCCGGACGTGGTGGCGGCGGCCGCCTGTTCGGCCGTGCGCAGCGGGGCGGAGGCGGCGTTCACCCAGAAGCTCTGGTAGCGGCTCCGCTCGGCGGCGGGCAGCAGCGGCAGGTTCACCTCGTACAGCAGGGACCGCTGGGCGACGAGGGCCGAGACGCCGCGGGCCTCGTCGCGGGTGACGGTGCCGACGACCAGGGAGGATCCGAGCAGTGCGTCCTCGCGGGAGAGGAGTTCGCGGGCGCGGTCGAGGTCGACCAGGGCGCGGTACTGCTTGTCCAGTTCGGCGTCGTCCACGACCCGGAGCCCGGCGAGCAGGCCGAAGCAGGGGTCGACCAGGCGGTTGTAGAGATCGAGGGCCTGGCCGCGGCGGACGGTGCCGTCCTCGACGCTGCGGCGCAGGGAGTCGAGTCCGTCCAGGGCGTCCAGTACGGCGGTCAGCCGGCCGTCGTCACCGGCGCCGAGCGCGCCGCGGACGTCGCCGTCGTTCGCGTTCCGGCGGAGTTCGCCGACGGCGCGGTCGGTGGCGGTCCGGCTGCGCCGCAGCGCGGCGAGTCCGTCGGCGGCGCGCGGGTCGGCGAGATGGACGAGGGTCTGGCGGCGCTCCTGCTGGAGGACGCGCACCGTGTCCTCGGTGGGGTAGACGACCTTCTCCACCACGGTCGACGAGTCGAAGAGCCGGCCGGCCTGCCGTCCGGTGATCAGTGTGGCGAAGGCCCAGACGGCCGTCAGGGAGAGCAGCGGCACGAGAAGAAGCGCCACGATCTTCCGGCGGATGGACTTCCCGCGAAAGCGCATGGCCTCCCCCAGCTCGACCCCCTCCGTCAGGGGGTACACATGTGCGTCAACAAACGGCGCGAGCCTACTACCGACACACAGGTAACTCGAAGGGGCGGCCGGAGGGCGAACGTCCGCATCAGCGGCACCAGAGGGCGAGTTGTCCGGGCATTGCGGGAGATGACGGCCCGGAACACGAAACTGACAGGCCATCGGAACAGGCCGGACGCCCTGATCGGTTGGCCGAGATCGTTCCCTTTCCGGGAATCTTCACGACGTGCCGTTCGTCCTACTCCATGAGGCATGGGGCGGAATCGGCCACTGGGGCCGCGGCCCGCACCCGTGCGGCGTAGAACAGCGCAAGCCGGGCAGCCAATGGGGAGCCGGTTCTTCGGGCACCGGGGCGAGCGGTCTGCTGGCGGTGGGGAGTGACGGGTTGATGGGCACGGCGGGGCGGCGCGCGGAAGCGGCCGACAGTGCTGCGGCGCGCGGGGTACGGGCGGGGTGGGCGGCCTGGGAGGCATCCGATCGGGACATTCCGGCGGCCCGGGGCGAGCGGCACCGCCATGGCGGGCGAGCGGGCGCGGCGTACGAGGGCGGGCCGGAGCAGCGGCCGGTGTACAAGCCGCTGTGGATCGAGGAGCCCGCGCGGCGGCGCAGGATGCCGGACCCGGTGCGCGAGGCGGCCGTGCGCGCGGTGCTGATCATCGCGCTCACCCTCATCCAGGCCGTGGTGGCGTTCCTGTGCACGCTGGCCGGGTCCTGGCTGGCCTTTCCCATGGTCATCAGCGGTGTGGCCAGCACGGTCGTGGCGACCTGGGCCGCGCTGGACGTCTGGGTGACCCGCCAGGTGTGGAAGCAGCGCAACGGCGTCGTCTCCACGCCGAGCAGCACCGCGCGGGCCCTCAGGCGCGAGCGGCGCCGCGCCCGGCGGGATGCACGGGCCGCGGAGCGCGCCCAGGAGCGCATACGCCGCCAGGGCGGCGCGGGACGGCTCTCGCACCCCTAGCGGCCGTGCCGCACCCCTGGTGGCCGCGGCGCACCCCGGAGGCTCCCGTGCTCCGGGGTGCGCCGCGGGCCCGGCCGGTCAGGCCCGTCAGGCCATGTCAGGCCGGGCGGCGGTACATCCGCGTCGCCGTGATCTCGCTGTGCGCCGCCTCGTCGCCCGTGGGCTGCTCGGGCAGACCGGGCCGCAGATGCTCCTCCACGCTGATGTACTTCAGTCCGGCGCGCAGGTCGGCGTCGTTGCGCAGTCGGATCACCAGCGGGAACTCGGCGAGCGCGGTCGTGTCGAACAGGCCGGTGGTGTAGAGGAGCTGCACCCCGAGCGCGTCCGAGACGGCCCGCTGGAGCTCCAGCAGATAGGTGGCGTTGGCGCGGCCGATGGGATTGTCCAGGAACAGGGTGCCCGCGTGGCGGTGTTTGTCGCGGCCCCGGTCGTTGGAGCGCAGCGCCGCCATCGTGCAGTACAGGGCGATGGCCGCGGTGAGCAGCTGGCCGCCGGAGAAGACGTCACCCATCTGCCCGACGGGGACCCGCTCCGCGCGCAGCACGGCGTCCGGCTTGAGGATCTCCACGGCGATGCCCTTGGGGCGGAGCGCGGCGGCCACTCCGCGCAGCAGCAGGGACATGCCGTCGCGGCGCAGGTCGGAGTTCTTCTTCACGGCGGCGCGGGTCGCCTCGTCGATGACCTCGCCGAGCCGCTCGGTGAGGGTGGCCTGGTCGGGTTCCTCGAAGCGGATGCGCAGGAACTCCTGCCCGGACCACTCGCCGAGCCCTTCCGGCAGGCGGGACAGGCGCTGGGCGGAGCGGAGCGTGGCCAGCGCCGACTCCACCAGGCCGCGCAGCCGGTCCACGATCGAGTCGCGGTTGCGCTCCAGCTGGGCCAGTTCGTCGGTGAGGACGCGCAGCCGGGGCGCGAAGGCCTCGGCCCACTTCTGGGCGTGCTCGGGCAGGGCGGCGGCGGGCAGTTCGCGGATCTGCTGCCGGGCGGGGGTGCGGACCTGCTCGTAGCGGGTGGAGTTGGCGTGCCGGACCAGGATGTCGCTCGCCTCGCGCACGGCGGACTCGGCGGCGGACAGGTCGGCGGCGCAGCCGCGCAGCGAGCGGCGGGCCTCGGCCGCCGCCTGCCGGGCCTCCTCCGGGCTGCCCGGGTACGGCTCCGGCTCCTCCTGCTCCTCGTCGCCGCTCGGCTCGCGCAGCAGGTCGCGGAGCATGGCGGCGATCTCGTCGAAGCCGCCGGCCGCGTCCTCGGCGGCGCGGTGGGACTCCAGCAGCTCGCCGTGGGCCTCGCGGGCCCCGGCCAGTTCCCCGGTGTGCGTGGCGAGTTCGCCGGTGGCGGTGCGCAGCAGGGCCTGGGCGTGCTCGGCGTCGCGCGGGAGCAGGTCCTCGGGCAGCTCGGTGTGGGTCCCGCCGTCCTCGGGTGCGAGGCGTTCGGCCTCGCCGCGCAGCCGCCCGAGCTGCTCGCTCGCGGACGACATGCGGGTCTCCAGGAGCTGCACCAGTTCCTCCGCGCGGGCGGCGGCGGCCTGCCGGGAGGGTCCGTCGGAGCCGTCGGGTGACTGGAGGAGCTGTTCCGCGCGGGTGCGGACCTTGTTGCTGAGCCGGTCCAGTTCGGCGCGGGCCGCGCTCTCGTCGCTCTCGGCGCGGGCCTGTTCGGCGCGCAGGTCGGCGCCGACGCCGACCTTCTCGTACACCTGGGAGGCGGCGCGGTACGCCTCGCGCAGCGCGGGCAGGGACGCCTTCGGCGTGTCGTCGTCGCTCTCGGGCACGTCGTCGGGGGCGCCGGCGATCTCGGAGCGCTCGGCGCGCAGCGCGCGGGCGGTGCGGCGGGCGTCGTCGGCGGCGCGCTGGGCGGCCCGGCGGTCCTCGTCGGCGGCGCGGGCGCGGTCCAGGCAGCTCTGGGCGCGGGCCTCCGCCTCGGCGCTCTCGTCGGCCAGTTCGCGGAGTCTGGCCTGCCAGCCCGCGCGTTCGCGCAGCCGGAAGGCGAGTCCGGCGAGGGCGTCGGCGGCGCGCCGGGCCTTCTGGGCGCTCTCCTGGCGCTCGTCGCGCACGCGGGTGGCCTCGGCGGCGCTCTCCTCGGCCTCCGCGCGGACGGTCCGTGCCTCGGCCAGCTCGGCCTCGGCCTCCTCGGCGAAGGCGCGGGCCTGCTCGGCCGCCGCGGTCAGTTCGGCCAGCCGCCCGGCGGGGCAGCCGGTGCGCCAGGAGGCGAGCCGGGCGGCCAGTTCGCGGTCCTTGCCGAGCCTGGCGGCGAGCCCGCGGATCTCCTCGTCCCGTTCGGTCGCCCGCGCGCGCAGTGCCTGCCGTTCCTCGTCGGCGGCGTGTTCGTCGTGCATGGCGGGGTTCGGCGGGACCAGGAAGACGCCGGTGGCGGTGTCGTCGGCGGCCGGGGTGGGGGCGAGCAGAGCGGCGGCGGTGCCGACGGCGACGGCGGAGCGGGGCAGCAGCGCGGCGTCGGCGAGGGCGTCGCGGGCGCGGGCGTGGGTGTCCGGGTCGGTGATGATCACGCCGTCGACCAGTTCGGGCCGGGCGGCCAGGACGCGCGCGTGGTCGGCGGGGTCGACGGCCTGGGCGAGGTAGCGCCAGCCGGGCAGGGCCGGGATGCCGTGCTCGCCGAGGAACTCGACGGTGGCCAGGACGTCGGGGCCGGGCGGCAGCAGGCCGCCGTCGCCGAGCGCGCCGAGGATCCGGGAGTCGTCGGCGGCGGCGGTGCGCAGGTCGAACAGGTGCCGTTCGGCGGTGGAGACGGCCTCGTCGAGCAGGGCGCGCAGGTCGTCGGCGCAGCGGTCCAGGTCCTCGGGGCCGAGGGGGCCGTCGGCGGGGTGACGGGGCTCGGCGGCGGGGGCGCCCGTCTGGGCGGCCGGGGCCGCCGTTCCTGCCGTGTCGTCGGGGCCGGTGCGCGGGCCGGGGACTCCGACGCGTACGGGCGGGGCGGCGGGCAGGCTCAGCAGCTCGGCGAGGCGGGGCTCGGCGGCGAGGGCCTCGGCGGTCCGCCGTTCGGCGTCGTGGGCCCGCCCCGCGGCGGCCGCCGCGTCGGCGGCGCGGGCGGCGGTGAGTTCCGCGCGGGACTCCGCCGAGGCGGCCTCGCGGGCGTGTTCGGTGGTCCTGCGGGCGACCTCGCGGGCCTCGTCCCAGGCGGCCACGGCGGTCTTCTCGGCGTCGCTGGCGGCGAGGGCGGCGCGGGCCGGGTCGGCGTCGGGGGCGCTGTCGTCGAGCCAGCCCGCGCGGACGGCCTCGGCGGTCTCCTGCTCGACCTCGGTGAGCCGCTGGCGCAGGTGGCCGGTCTCGCTGCGGGCGCGCTGCGCCTCGGTGGCGGCGGCGGTCGCGTCGCGGTGGGCCGCCTCGCCGGTCTCCTGGAGCCGGGCGGAGCGCTCCTCGCCCTCGTTGGCAAGGGTCTCGGCGCTCTGCGCCGCCGTGTGCAGGGCCCGTACGAGGTCGACGGCGGCCTTGGCGCGGGCGGCCAGGGCGGGGGCCGCGTCCCGTTCGGCCTCCTGGATGGCGGCGGAGACGCGGGTGACGCGGTCGGCGGCGGCGCGGTGGCGCAGCACGGCCTCGGCGGCCTGCCAGGCGGAGTGCAGGGTGCGGGCGTCGGCCAGTTCACGCTTCTGCGCCGCGGCGGTCTTCTCGGCGGCGGCCAGGGCCAGCGAGGCGTGCCGGTAGGCGAGTTCGGCGGCGATCAGCGCGCTGCGCTCGCGGGCGCCCTCGCGGTGGGTGACGGCGTAGGCGGCGGCGGTGACGCGCTGGGCGAGGTCGGCGGCGCGCAGCCGCTCCCGGACGGCGCGGGCGGAGAGCCGGCGGGCCAGGGTGCGGGTGCGGCGCTCGGCTCCGGTGTGGATCTCACGCGCGCGGCTACGGGCCTGGGCGGCGTCGACGATCCGGCCGAGGAGGTCCACCGAGCCCGCGGTGAAGTCGCGTTCGGCGATGAGTTCGGCGCGGCGGCCCAGCTTGTTGCCGAAGCCGCTGACGAGGTCGGCGAGTCCGTCGGTGTCGCGGGTGTCGGTGACGGCGCGCAGCAGCAGGTCGGTGAAGTCGGAGTCCTTCTTCACCGCGAACAGTCCGGCGGCCTCGCCCTCGTCGGCGTTCATCTCGCGCTGGTAGCGGAAGAGTTCGGGGTCAAGGCCGAGGTCGCCGAGGTGCTCGATCCAGCGGTCGTGGATCTCCTCCCAGTGGACCTCCAGGTGCGGGTACGCCTTGCCCGCCTCGGTCAGGGCGTCGCGGAAGCCCTTCATGGTGCGGCGCCTGCCCTGGGCCCCGGAGGTCCCCTCCGCGGAGGGGCGCACGGAGGTGGCCTCGGCGACCGGGAGGTTGTCCAGGGTGAGGCCGGGGCCGGGCCGGAAGGAGTACCACGCCTCGGCGAACTTGCGCGGGTCGTTGGAGACCTGGCGGCCGCGCCACTCGCTGACCTTGCCGACGACGACGCACTCGCCGGTCAGCACGTGCTGCCACTCCAGCGCGACGTGCCCGCAGTCGTCGGCGAGCAGGAACTTGCGCAGGACGCCGGAGCTGGCGCCGCCCAGGGTGTTGCGGTGGCCGGGCAGCATCACGGAGAAGATCAGCTTGAGCAGGACCGACTTGCCACCGCCGTTCTCCAGGAAGAGCACGCCCGCGGGGGCGGGGCGGCGCGGCGGGCCGACCGGCTCGTCCTCGAAGAACTCCGCCTGCGTGGGCGCGGGGTCGGGCACCGGCTCGCCCACTCCTCGCAGGTCGAGCACGGTGTCGGCGTAGCGCGCACCGGCCGGACCGATGGAGTAGAGGCGGACCCGGGACAGCTCGTACATGGCGGACTCTCGTCAGTCTTCTGGCAGTTCGGGGGGGGTGGTGCGGGAGCGGCGCCGGTCCGGTGCCGGATCAGCGTCGGCTGCCGTGTTTCAGTACCGGCGCGTTCTGCGCGGGCTTGTTCTGTGCTGGTTCATGGCTGGGCGGGGCTGTGGAAGGGCAGTCCGGCGTCGGCCACCAGTTCCAGGTCGTCGGTGTCCTCGGCGGGCAGCAGGCTCGGCGTGCCGTCGGTGACCGGGACGACGCCGAGGTCGAGCAGTTCGGCCAGGGCGGCGGCGCCCGCCATGTCGCGTACCTGGAGCTGGTAGCGGGCGGTGGTGCGGTAGGTGCCGCCGCTCTCGTCGCCGGTGCGCTGGAGGAACCCGGAGTCGGTGAGGAACGCCAGCGCCTTGGCGACGATGCCGGTGGTGGAGGCGGCGGGGCGGCGGGCGTCCTTGGTGGCGCCGGTGGCGCTGCGCCGGGCCCAGATCCGCCAGGCGGCCTCCAGACCGGGCGCGTCGGTGACGGGGTCGGTGTTCTCGCCCTGTTCCTCGGCGCGCTCCTCCAGGCGGCGGCAGGCCTGGCGGACGAAGGCGTCGACGCCGTTGACCGTGACCCGACCGATGTAGGCGTCGTCGGCCAGGTCCTCGGGGCGTGGGAAGGCGAGGGCGGCCACGGCGAGGTGGGCGAGGCCGTGCAGGAAGCGGTCGCCGGAGTCGGCGGCGGTCCGCCGGGCGTAGTCGCCCATGCGGACGGCGAACACCGAGTCCTCGGCGGCGGTCACCGCCATGCCCGCGCGCGGGGACACCTCCAGGACGACCAGTCCGAGTCCGGCGGCCACGGCGTCCGCGAGGCGGGCGAAGGCCGGGTCCTCGCGGTGGCGGCGGAGCAGGTCGGCGTACTCCTGGTCGCGGGCGGGCTGGAGCTTGGGTTGCAGGCCGAAGGCGACGAGCCGGGCCGCGTCGGCGGCGTCGGCGGGGGTGACGGCGCCGGAGGGCTGCGGGGCGGGGGTGGTCTCCGCCTCGCTCCACTCGACGTGCTCGCTCACGGCTGGGGCTCCTTGTCGATGTCGGCGCCGGCGGCACCGGCGACGCTGGTGGTACTGGCGGCACCGTTGCCGCAGGGGTCGCGGTGGTCGCCGTCGTGCGCGCTCATGCTGCTTCCGTCCGGTCCGCAGCCATTCCGGCGGCGTCCAGCAGCGCCGTCCCGACGATGAGGTCGGCGCCGCCGAACTCGGGGTCGTCCAGTGCGGTGCCGTCGTCCACGGCGAAGAGCAGCTGCTGCTCGCCCTGGCGGTAGGCGGTGCCGACCGGCGGGCTGGCCGCGTGCACGGCCAGCAGCGCGACCAGGTAGGGCAGGTCGGCGTCCGTGCGGCGGGCCTCGGCCAGCAGCCCGGACAGGCGGCGCGGGGCGTCGGCGGGCAGGTCGAGCAGTTCCATGGCGGCGGCGAGCTGCTCCTCGCTGAACCGGCTGTCGTCCGGGGTGGCGATCAGATCGGGCTCGGGCATCTCGGCGCCCAGGTGCTCGCGCTCCACGGGCGGGGTGAGCAGGATGTCGACGAGGTCGGCGACGCGGACGGAGACCGGCGTGCGCAGTCCGGTGCCGCGCGCGAAGAAGGCGTCCGTGACGCGGAGGGCGTCCTCCAGCGGCAACGGGAGCGTGGGTGCGAGCAGATGTCCGTAGAGGTCGGTCCCGGAGGTGGACAGCGGGGTGGCGAACGCCTGCCGGTCCTGCTCGGCGCGGAAGAGCGGACCCGCCTCCAGCAGCCGGGACTGGAGCTGGGTGTGGCGGCGGATGCAGTCCTTGACGATGTCGACGAGCTCGGCGGCGCGCCGCTTGTGCTCGGGCTCCTCGGTCTCGTCGCGGGCCTTGCGGATGTTGGTCAGGATCGCGTTCTCGTGGCGGTAGCGGTCGGCGACGTGGTCGAGGGCCTCGGCGATCATGTCCGGCACGGCGCTGAGCCAGTCCACCGCGCGGACGTTGCGCCGGGTGGCGTCGAGGGCGCGGCGCAGGGTCTCGGAGTACTGCACGGTCCGGTAGCGGGCCTGTTCTGCGGCGAGCTGGGCGTCGGCGAGCCGGCCGCGGCTGATGAGCACCTCGAGCTTGACCTCGGCGGCGATCTGGGCGCTGGTGACGTCGGTGTCCAGCGCGCCGACCAGGACGTTGACCGCCTCGTCCGTGGTGCGCAGATAGACGCTGCCGCCGGGGCCGGGGACCTCCTCGATCAGCTTGAAGTCGTAGTCCCGGCGGACGTAGCTGCCGTCCTGCGCGAAGGTGCCGTAGACGGCGCGGAAGCCCCGGTCGGCGCTGCCGACGTTGATCAGGTTCTCCAGGACCCAGCGGGCCACCCGCTCGTGCTCGGCGGCGGGGCGGCGCGGGGCCTGGGCGGCGACGCGCGGGACGAGCCGGGCGACGATCTGGTCGTGGTCGGCGCCGGTGTCGAAGTCCATGTTGAGCGTGACGAGGTCGATGGCGGCGAGGGCGACCTCCGCCATGCCGTACACCGAGTACTCCCCCGCCAGATTCGCCTTGCGGGTGTCGAGGTCGTGCAGCGGCGCGGTGCAGGCGAGCGCGCGCAGCCGCCGCGCCAGTCCCTCGTCGGCGGCCGGGCCCGGTGCGGGGCGCGGCCCCGCGCTGAACTGGGGCGGAACGCTGTCCGTCGGTGCAGGCGAAGTCACGGTGCACAGACTAGGTCCTCGGTCTGACATCGTCCCAAACGGCGCAGACGCACCCCGGCGCGCGGCCCGCGCCCGCAGTCCGGGACGGTGACCGGTGCGCCGCGCTACGCCGGTGCGCCGACCCGCCGCCGGTACACCTCGACGACCTTGTCCAGCGAGTCGTCGAGGTAGACCGCCAGCTCCTGCTCGGCCGCGTGCCGGTCGCCGCCGCGCAGGATGTCCAGGAGGTGCTGGTTGCGGGTGAGATAGGGCTCGTGCAGCCGCTGCGGGTCGTCCACGACGTGGAAGGCCAGGCGCAGTTCGGCGAAGACGCTGCGCATCAGCTCGTCGGTGCGCTCGCTGCCGGCGAGGGCGACCAGTTCCCGGTGGAAGTGGATGTTGGCGGTGCCGAGCGTCTTCCAGTCGGCCTCGCGCGCGGCCCGCGCGCCCTCGGCGACGGCGGCGGCCACGCCGTCCAGGGCGTACGGCGGCTCGCCGAGGCCGCGGACGACGGCGCACTCGACCAGCCGCCGGGTGCGGTATATGTCCTCGACGTCCTCGACGGTGAGCACCCGGACGAAGACACCGCGGTTCAACTCGTGCACGAGCAGCCGCTCATGGGTGAGCAGCCGGAACGCCTCCCGCAGGGTGTTGCGGGAGACGCCGAGGGCGCCGCCGATGCCGTCCTCCGACAGCCGGGTGCCGGGCGGGAAGAAGCCCTCGGCGATCCGGCTCCGGAGAATGTCCGAGACCCGCTCGGCGGTGCTGGTGCGGCCCAGCAGGGCGCGGTCGTCGGCCAAGGGCGTCAGCTGGTCTCCCATGCGCGGAATTCAATCGCAGACAGGAGGACGAGACAACAGGCGTATTGCGGGATCGCTCAACGATCGGGCACCTCACGATCCGGCGTCTCACGAGCGAGCGCCGCACGGGCGAGCGCGGGCGCGGGCGGCGCGTCGTGGGCCGCGAGGAAGGCGGCAGCGGCGGCGGGCCAGCCGAAGCGCTCGGCACGCGCGCGTGCCCGCCCCCGCCGCTCGGGACCGGCGAGCGCGAGCAGGGACTCCACCGCGTCGGCGAACGCCTCGCCGTGGTCGGCCGCCGTGGCCCCGGCCGCGCCGATCACCTCGGACAGCGCGGAGGACGCGCTCGCGACCACCGGAGTGCCGCAGGCCAGCGCCTCCAGGGCGGCCAGCCCGAACGTCTCGGCGGGTCCGGGGGCCAGGCACACGTCGGCGGACGCCTGGAGCGCGCTCAGCAGCTCCCGGTCACCGACGTGCCCGAGGAGGACGACCGGCAGGCCACGCGCACGCGCGCGGTGTTCCAGGCGGCCGCGCAGCGGGCCGTCCCCGGCGATCACCAGCACCGCCCGCACTCCGCGCCGCCGCAGTGCCTGGAGGGCGTCCAGCGCGATGCCCGGCCGCTTCTCCACCGACAGCCGGGAGCACATCAGCAGCAGCGCCTCGTCCCCGCGCGCGTGCCGGGCGCGCAGCCCCGCGTCGTACCGCCCGGGATGCCGTTCCGCCAGGTCCACCCCGAGGGGGGCGCGGACGACGTTGCGCGCGCCGATCCGGCGGAACTCGCGCTCGGCGAACCCGGTGGTGCACACGACCCGCGCGTAGGCGTGCGCGGTACGGGTGTTGACGGCGTCGGCGGTGCGCCGGGCCAGGTGCTCGGGCAGGCCCCAGGTGCGCAGCACCCCGTCGGCGCTCTCGTGGGAGACCATGACGGCCGGGATCCGGGCCCGCCGCGCCCATCGGCCGGTCCAGCGCAGGGTCGTGCGGTCGCAGACCTCCAGGCGGCCGGGGGCCAGTTCCTCCAGGAGGGCGGCCAGCCGCCGGCGGTCGGTGAGCACGCGGTAGCCGCCGGTGCCGGGCAGCGGCGGTCCGGGCAGGGTGATCACGCGGCCCTGTGCGGTCTCCCGGTCGGTGTGCCGGTCGGCGGGCACGATCAGGACCGGTTCGTGACCGGCCGCCCGGTAGCCCTTGCCGAGTTCGCGCAGCGCGGTGCGCAGTCCGCCGGAGGCCGGGGTGACGAAGTTCGCGAGCCGGACGATGCGCAGCGGCCCGGCGCTCACGCCGCCACCGCCGTGCGCCGGGCCGCGAGCACGTCCTCGTAGTGGCCGATGAGCCGGTCGCCGACGGCGGTCCAGGTGCGGCCCTCGACGGCCGCGCGGCCGGCCGCCCCGTACGCGGCGCGCCGGGCGGGCGAGGCGGCCAGCGCGCGGACCGCGTCGCGCACGGCCGCGGCGTCGCCCGGCGGGACGAGCAGCCCGGTGCTGCCGTGGGCGACGAGGTCGAGGGGGCCGCCGGCGGCGGGCGCCACCACCGGTACCCCGCTGGCCATGGCCTCCTGCACGGTCTGGCAGAACGTCTCGAACGGGCCGGTGTGCACGAAGACGTCCAGCGAGGCGAAGTACCGGGCGAGCTCCGGGCCGGTGCGGGGGCCGGTGAAGAGGGCTCCCGGCAGGGCTCCGGCCAGGTGCGGCCTGCTGGGCCCGTCCCCCACGACCACCACCCGGACCCCGGCCAGGCGGCAGACCTCCGAGAGGAGCCCGATCCGCTTCTCGGGGGCGAGCCGCCCGACGTAGCCGACGATCAGTTCGCCGTGCGGGGCGAGCGCACGGCGCAGGGCCCCGTCCCGGTGGGCGGGGTGGAAGCGGACGGTGTCGACGCCGCGCGGCCAGAGCCGGACGCGGGGCACGCCGTGGGCGCGCAGGTCGCGCACGGCCGCGCCGGAGGGGGCGAGGGTGCGGTCGGCGGCCGAGTGGACGGCGCGCAGCCGCCGCCAGGCGGCGGCCTCGCCGGTGCCCACGTAGGTGCGGGCGTATCCGGCGAGGTCGGTCTGGTAGACGGCGACGGCCGGGATGCCGAGGCGGGCGGCGGCGGCCATGCCCCGCGCGCCGAGCACGAAGGGCCCGGCCAGATGCACCAGGTCGGCGCGGTGCGCGGTGAGCGCCGCCGCGACCCGTCGGCTGGGCAGGGCGACACGGACCTGGGGGTAGCCCGGGAGCGGCAGGGAAGGGATCCGGACGGTGCGGACGCCGGGGCACTCCCCGGTCGGGCCGGGACCGCCCGGAGCGGCGGCCGGGGCCACGACCAGCGGGTCGTGGCCGCGTTCGGCGAGGTGGCGGGCGGTCTGGTGGGCGCAGTGGGCCACGCCGTTCACATCGGGCGGGTAGGACTCGGTGACGATGACGACACGCATACCCGGGTTGTCGCCGGGCCGGACGTGGACGCGTCGACGTCGATCTGTCCGGCCGGGGAACGTCCCGTGAGCGTTGGACGGCGCCTCCGGGCGGCGGTGCGCCGCGCCTGCTCCGGGCGCCCCGGCCGGACCCGGTCCGGGGGCTCCGGCCGGTCGCGCCGGGCCCCCGCGGGCCGCTCACCCCGTGGCGACGTCGGGCTCGATCCTGCTGCGTACGGCGGTCTGGACCTCGGCCTCCTCGGCCGGGTCGGCGGCGAGCCTGCGCAGTTGCTCGACGACGCGCAGGTCGGCGGTCTCGGCGTTCCGCGCGGCCACCTCGCGGGTGCTCTCCTCGCAGTCCCACAGGCATTCGACGGCGAACCCGGCGGGGAAGGAGGGGTCGGTCGCGGCGAGGGCGCGGGCCGCGCGGCCGCGCAGATGGGAGGAGGCGGTCTCGCGGTAGACGTGCCGCAGCACGGGGGCCGCGCAGGCGATGCCGAGCCGTCCGGCGCCGTCCACCAGGGTCCACAGGGTGGGCGCGTCGGGCCCTTCGCCGCGTACCGCCTCGCGCAGGGCGGCCAGGACGAGGTCGCGGTCGCCGGCTCCGCCCCGGCAGGCGAGCATGCGTCCGGCGGCGGCGCCCAGCGGGTCGGGGCGGCCGGCCCAGGCGCGCGCCCGGTCGACCGCGGCGACGCTGCGCATGCGTTCGAAGGCGTCGACGGCGGCCTCGACGACGGCGGGTGTGCCGTCGGACACGGCCGCCTCGATGAGGGCGAGGGTGTCGGGGTCGTTGCCGTCGGCGAGGTAGCGCAGGGCGGTGCAGCGGGCGCCGTCGGTGCCCTGCCGGGCGGCCCGGAGGATCTCGGGCCGGTCGTCGGGGCCCGCCACGGCGGCCAGACAGCGGGCGGCGGGGACATGGAGGGCCGCGCCGCGTTCGGCGCCCTGCTGGGCCCACTCGAACACGGCGCGTACGCTCCAGCCCGGCCGGGGTCCGGTGGGGCTCAGCTGCCGCTGCCAGCGGTCGAAACAGCCCGTCTCGTGGGCGGCGCGCACCCGTCCGGCGATCGCCGGGCGGGGATCCTCGGCCCACAGCCGCCAGGGCCGGGGCTCGAAGGCGTCGCGGACGGCGGCGGCCAGCGCGGCCTCGCCCTCGGCGTCGGCGGAGAAGCGGGCGAGGACGGGCGCGGCCAGGGCGCGCAGGCCCGCGTCGTCGTCCCGCAGCGCCAGCTCGTCCAGGGCCCACGCCCAGTTGGTGCCGGTGGCGGCGTACCGGCGCAGCAGGGCGAGCGCGTCACGGCGGCCGTAGGAGGCGAGGTGCCCGAGGACGGCGAGGGCGAGTCCGGTGCGGGACTCCTCGGTGTCCAGGGCGTCCTCGGGGTCGAACAGGTGCGCCTCGATCGCGTCCAGCTCGCCGCCGAGGTCGAGCAGGAGCCGGGCGTAGTACAGGGAGCGGTTCTCCACCTGCCAGTCGTGGCGGGGGTCGTGCAGCACGCAGTGGTTCAGTGCCGCGAGCGCCTCGGCGCGGGGGGCGGTGAGCGCGTGCAGTGTGCCGTCGCCGCGGCCCCGCTGGAGCAGGCCGAGCAGCGTGCCGCTGGGCGCTATGACCGGATCGAACATGGGAAACAGCCTCACATCAAGCGTCGACGCAACCGGGGAACACGCACTAGCTGGCCGCGTGACAACACGTCGGGGTACCCGCCGTCTCTGGCTTGCTGTAGACCATCTTCCTCTGCCTCTCGTCGGTGGCCCATACGGGCCGCTTCACGGCCCGCGCGGTGCGGCAACACCTGCCCAGCCATCGCGTCCGTGAATCACGACGTCATGATGGCCCGGTGTCTGCGCTGCCGCGACCGAAATTTCCGGCGGCCCTGTACCGCCTCCCCCGTTTTCCGTGTCGTCGCCGGTCGGCGGGCCCCTCCCGGCTGTCGGGGCCCGCCGCGCTCACTGCCGGCCGAACAGTTCCAGCAGCTCGGTGCGGCCGAACATGCGGGCCGTGTCGAGCGCCGACGGCGTGCCCGCCGCCGGGTCGGCGCCGCTCTCCAGCAGGGCTTCGATCACGCCCTGCTCGCCCTTGAAGACCGCTCCCGCGAGGGGTGTCTGACCGCGGTCGTTGACGCGGTCGGCGTCGGCGCCGCGGGCCAGCAGGGCGCGGACCGCGTCGGCGTGGCCGTGGTAGGCGGCGAGCATCACGAGGGAGTCGCCCCGGTCGTTGGTGAGGTCGGCGGGGACGCCCGCGTCGACGTACGCGACGAGCGCCTCGGTCCGCCCCTGCCGGGCCAGATCGAAGATCTTGGTCGCCAGCTCCACGACCTCGGGGTCGGGGGCTTCACTCATCGGGCGGACCACCTCTCACTGCGGGCTTCGGGGACTGTGGGTGACTGCTGGTGACGTGCGGGGAGCAAGCGTACGGCCGTGAGCGGTGCTCGGCCGTCCGGGTGAATCGACAGGGTACTGGCTCGTCCCGTGCGCGACGCGCCGCACCGGAGGTGAAGATCGCCGCGGACCCCGGCGCGGGCGGCGGCTCCGTCGGCCGCCCCGGACACCGCGCCCGGGACCGGGTCCGCCGACCGGGGGCGATACCGAGCATTTCACCCGGTTGCACCTTTTGTCATACAGATACATGCTGTGATCCTGGAAGGACTCAGGGTGACCGTCCCCCTTCGACACCAGGAGATCTCACATGATCCTCTCCATCTCAGGCGTCGTCCTGTTCGGCGTCATCGGCTTCGTCTTCTTCCGCAAGGACGGGCTCAAGCCGTCCCACGCGTGCGTGTCGACGCTGTTCGGCTTCTACCTGGCGAGCACCGCGATCGCGCCGAGCATCCGGGCCGGCGGCGAGAGCCTGGCCAGCCTGCTCGGCGGCATGCGGTTCTGACGCCCGCCCCGAGGACGTCCAGGATCCCGCGGTCCCCGCGGTCCCCGAGGACTTCGCCCCCGGCCCGCTCCGTCCACGTGCCGGGGGCAACCCGGTCTCCCCTACGCACTCCCAGGAGGCAGCAGTGGCCCGGCGCCCCCTCCCCCGCATTCTGAGCACAGGCGGCGCGCAGCTCGCCCGGAGCCGGGAGCTGGCCCGGACGGCTGCCGACAGCGCCACGGACATCCTCCATCCGCTGATCACCATCGCCCGGGGTCTGGGCCGGCTCGCCGCGGCCGGGCGGCACAGATGGGCGGAGACCCCCAAGGACCGGCGGGGACCGCTGCTGTTCCTGGTGGCCGCGGTGATCCTGACGGTGGCCCTGGTGCCGTACGGCCCGCTGCTCGCCGCCCTCGTGGTGACCGCGGCCGCGGCCTGGCACGGACGCGACCGGACCCCGCCCGGCCCCGACCCCGCCGAGGAGCCGCGCAACCAGCGTCTGAGCACGCTCTACGAGGCCCTGGTCCCGTACTTCTCCACGGCCGAGGACCCGTCCCCGCTGTACGCGCACGGCGGGGAGTGGGAGAAGGCGTTCCCCTCCTCCGCCTTCGACGACTCCGGCCGCCTGCGCCGGCTGCTGATCCGCTACCCGGCCTACTTCACCGACGGCGAGGCGGAGGCACGCGCGCGGATCGAGCATCTGCTGACCGCCAAGGCGGGCCGCGACCGGGAGTACCTCTTCGGCTGGAACGAGGAGGGCAACGAGCTGTCCCTGACCGCGCTGGATCCGCTGCCCACCGGCATCGCCGCCCAGCGGTTCGTCACCGCGCCCGGCGAGACGGTGCTCGGCTTCACCGACCCGAGCGAAGTGCAGCGCACGCTCCCCCTCACCTACGGCGAGGAGCAGCACGACGTGCCGCCCGTCGTCTGGCGCACCGGGCTGCGCTCCACCGAGCCCCATCTGCTGGCCATGGGCCAGCCCGGCAGCGGCACCTCCACGCTGCTGCGCTCGCTCGCCCTCCAGGCGCTTCGGCACGGCGACGTCGTGATCGTCGACGGCGGCGGCACCGGCGAGTACGCCTGCCTGACCGGCCGGGACGGCGTGCTCGCCGTCGAGTGCGGCCTGTCGGGGGTGCGGACGAGCCTGGAATGGGCGGCCACCGAGACCGAGCGTCGGCTGATCGCGGTCAACCGGGCGCGGCAGGCGGGCCACCCGCCGCCGGCGGACACCCGTCGTCCGCTGTGGCTGCTGCTGGACCGGCCGACCGCGTTCACGCACCTGGCCGCGGCGGACGGCCGGGAGGACCCGCAGGCGCTGCTCCAGGTGCCGCTGCGGCACGGCCGCGCGGTCGACGTCACGGTCGTCGTCGCCGAGCAGTTCGACAGCGCGGAGGCGCTGAGCGACGCGCTGCGCCAGCACACGCGCGCGCGTGTCGTGCTCGGGCCCGCCACGGCGGAACAGCTCAAGGCGGTGCTCGGGGCGCCGCCCCACACCACGCCGCCGCCGGTCGTACCGCCCGGACGCGGGTACGCCCGGCTGGGCACCGGGCCCGTGCACCGGCTCCAGGTGCCGGCGACCCCCGACCCGTACGACGACTCCGCCGGGGACGCGCTGCGCACGGCCGTGCAGGATCTGCTGCCGCCGAAGACCACTCCGGCGGACGGCGAGACGGTCCCGGAGCCTCCCGAGGCGGTGGCCAGATCCGCGAAGTCCGCCAGGTTCACCAAGTCCGTGGAGCCGGCGGAGGCGACGGAGACGGCGGACGCGGAGGGGACGGAGGCGGCGATGGAAGCGGCCGAGGAAGCGCTGGCGCCGGAGGCGGCCGTGGGCGAGCCGTCCTGAACCGCCGGGCGGCGGCCTTCCCCGGCCGCGTCCGGGGCCGACTCGCCGCCCCCGCAGGCATCCGCCTCCACCAGCCGGACCGCCGCCCCCTCCGCGACCGCATCCGTCACAGCGCCCGGCAGCCCGGTCCCCGGCCACGCGGCCACCGGGCCCCGGTCCGCGCGCTACGCCACGAACGTCCGCGGCGACTCGCCGCCCCCGGAGGCGCCCGACTCCACCAGCCGGGCCGCCGCCGCCAGGCGGACCGCCGCCTCCTCCGCGACCGCGCCCGTCACGGTGAACGGCAGCCGGACATACCCCTCGAAGGCGCCGTCGACGCCGAAGCGCGGCCCGGAGGGGACGCGGACGCCCACCCGCTCCCCCAGTTCCGCCAGGCGCGAGCCGGACAGGCCGCCCGTGCGCACCCACAGGGTCAGACCGCCCCGGGGGACCTCGAACTCCCAGGCGGGCAGTTCGCGGCGGACCGCCGCGACCAGTGCGTCGCGGTTGTCGCGGGCCTGGGCCCGGCGGAGTTCGACGGCCTGTTCCCAGCCGCCGGTGCCGAACAGCCAGTTGACGGCGAGCTGTTCCAGCACCGGGGTGCCCAGGTCGGCGTAGGCCCGCGCGGCGACGAGGCTGCGGATCACGTCGGGGGCGGCGCGCACCCAGCCGATCCGCATGCCCGCCCAGAACGCCTTGCTGGCCGATCCCACGGTGATCACCGTGGACCCGGCCGGGTCGAAGCCGCACACCCGCCGCGGCATCTCCACGCCGGGATCGAGGTGCAGCTCGCTCATGGTCTCGTCGACGACGAGCACCGTGCCCGCCGAACGGGCCGCCTCCACCAGACGGCGCCGCTGGTCCTCGTCGGCGAGGGCGCCGGTCGGGTTGTGGAAGTCGGCCACGACGTAGGCGATCCGGGGCGCGGCCTCCCGCAGCACCTGGCGCCAGCGGTCGACGTCCCACCCGGTCAGGCCCTCGGCCATGGCGACGGGCACGAGCCGGGCGCCCGCCTCGCGCATCAGCTGGAGGATGTTGGCGTAGGACGGCGACTCCACGGCGATGCGCTCGCCCCGGCCGCCGAAGAGGTGGCAGATCGCGTCGATGGCGCCCATGGCCCCGGTGGTGACCATGATCTGCTCCGGCATGGTCGGGATGCCGAGGGCCGTGTACCGGTCGGCGATCATCGCGCGCAGCGCGGGCAGCCCCGCCGGATAGTCGCCGTGGGTGTGCGCGTAGGGCGGCAGCTCCTCCAGGGCGCCCTGCACGGCGCGGGTGAGCCAGGGCTCGGGCGCGGGCAGCGCGGCGGTGCCCAGGTCGATCATCGAGCCCAGGGCCTCCGGCGGGAGGGGTTCGAGCCCGCGCGCGGGCAGCGGGTTCCCGGCGGGGACGGCGGTCCAGCTGCCGGCCCCGCGCCGGGACTCCAGGAAGCCCTCGGTGCGCAGCGCCTCGTAGGCGGCGGCGACGGTGGTGCGGCTGACGGACAGGGCCAGGGCCAGTTCGCGCTCGGCGGGCAGCCGGGCGGCCACCGGGACGCGGCCCTCCAGGACCAGCAGCCGGATGCCGTCCGCGAGCGCCCGGTAGGCGGGCGGCCGGCGGGAACCGGGCCCCGCCGGGCGGTCCTGCTGGGAGCCGAGCTGCCGGGCGAGCTGCGCCGCGCCCACCGCAGAGGTCCACTGTGCCATGCCGACCAGTCCACCTTCCCCGAATTGGCCATGGATGGGGCTCTTCCCCACGCCACAGAGTGGCACGGGTCAGGCCACTTTCACCATCAGGGGGTCACTTTGTCCATGCCGGACCGCCTCGGGCGGCGTCTCGTCCAGCTCTACGCCGGTCTCGCGCTGTACGGCGCCAGTTCCGCGCTCCTCGTGGAGGCCGGACTCGGCCTGGAACCCTGGGGCGTCCTGCACCAGGGCCTGGCCGAGCTGACCGGGCTCACGATCGGAGTGGTGTCGATCGCGGTGGGGGCGGTGGTGCTCCTGCTGTGGATCCCGCTGCGCCAGCGGCCCGGCCTCGGCACCGTCTCCAACGTCTTCGTCGTCGGCCTGGCCATGGACGGCACCCTCGCCCTGGTGCCGGACGCGCACGCCCTGGCGGTGCGGATCCCGGTGCTGGTGGCGGGTGTCCTGCTCAACGGCGTGGCGACGGGTCTGTACATCTCCGCCCGCTTCGGGCCCGGCCCCCGGGACGGGCTGATGACGGGGCTGCACCGGCGCACCGGCCGGTCGATCCGGCTGATGCGCACGGCCGTCGAGGTGGCGGTGGTGGCCACCGGCTTCGCCCTCGGCGGCACCATCGGCGCGGGCACCGTGCTGTACACGGTCTCCATCGGGCCGCTGGCCCAGTTCTTCCTGCGCCTGTTCGCCGTGCCCGGGGCTCCCGGCAGCGGCGCCGCCGTTGCCGCCGGTACACCCGAACGGGTGATACTGCGTCCGTGACCACGCACGTACGCCATCCCTATCTCGACCATCCGGGCCCGATCGCCTTCGCGCACCGCGGCGGGGCGGCCGACGGTCTGGAGAACACGGCGGCCCAGTTCCGGCGGGCGGTGGAGCGGGGCTACCGGTACATCGAGACCGATGTGCACGCCACCGCCGACGGACGTCTGGTCGCCTTCCACGACGCGACGCTGGACCGGGTGACCGACGGCGCGGGCCGGATCGCCGAGCTGCCGTGGCGGGAGGTGAGCCGGGCACGCGTGGCGGGCCGCGAGCCGGTCCCGCTCTTCGAGGACCTGCTGGCCGCCTTCCCCGAGGTGCGCTGGAACGTCGACGTCAAGGCGGAGCCCGCGCTGCTGCCCCTGCTGGACGTGCTCGACCGCGCCGACGCCTGGGGGCGGGTGTGCGTCGGATCGTTCTCCGAGGCGCGCGTGGTGCGGGCGCAGCGGCTGGCGGGACCGCGCCTGGCCACGTCGTACGGCACGCGCGCGGTGCTGGAACTGCGGCTGCGCTCCTGGGGCGTGCCGCTCGCGCCGCGCCGCTCGGCGGTGGCCGTGCAGGTACCGGTGTCCCGGTCGGGTGTCCCGGTGGCCGACCGGCTCTTCGTCCGCGCGGCCCATGCGCGGGGGCTGCACGTGCATGTGTGGACGGTCAACGAGGCGGCGGAGATGCACCGGCTCCTGGACCTCGGCGTCGATGGCATCATGACCGATCACATCGACACGCTGCGCACGGTCCTCCAGGAGCGGGGCGTCTGGGTCTGAGTCCGGCACGACCGGGTCCCGGGCGGCACGGCGGCAACGGCGGGAAGGCGAGGGCGCTGGTGGGTACCGGCACCGTGGGGTCCATGGGCGTCCCCCCTGGGCGGAGCGCGGCGGCGCCCCCCGAGGACGGCGACGGCGCCGCGCGGCGGCGCGAGCAGCACGGCTGGTACTTCTACGACTGGGCCTGCTCCGTCTACTCGACCAGCGTGCTCACCGTGTTCCTCGGGCCGTACCTCACCACGGTGGCGCGGGCCGCCGCGGACGCCGACGGGTATGTGCACCCGCTGGGCGTCCCGGTGCGGGCCGGGTCGTTCTTCGCGTACTGCGTCTCGGTTTCCGTGGTGGTCGCGATCGTGCTCATGCCGATGGCGGGCGCCGCGGCGGACCGCACCGGCCGCAAGAAGCCGCTGCTGGCGGCCGCCGCCTATGTGGGCGCGGCGGCGACGGCGGGCCTGTTCTTCCTGGACGGCGACCGCTATCTGCTCGGTGGCGGGCTGCTGATCGTGGCCAACGCCTCGGTCGCCGTCTCGATGGTCCTCTACAACTCCTACCTGCCGCAGATCGCGGCCCCCGACGAGCGCGACGCGGTCTCCTCCCGGGGCTGGGCGTTCGGCTACGCGGCCGGGTCGCTCGTGCTGGTGGCGAACCTGGTGCTGTTCACCGCGCACGACTCCTTCGGGGTGTCCGAGGCGATGGCGGTGCGCATCTGCCTGGCCTCGGCGGGGCTGTGGTGGGGCGTCTTCACCCTCGTGCCGCTGAACCGGCTGCGCGACCGGCGCACGGACCGGCCGGCGCCGTCCGGGCGGCACGGCTGGCGCCAGCTCGCGGCCACGGTGCGAGACATGCGCGGCAAGCCGCGCACGCTGGCCTTCCTGCTGGCGTACCTCGTCTACAACGACGGCATCCAGACGGTGATCTCGCAGGCGTCGGTGTACGGTTCGGAGGAGCTGGGGCTCGGCCAGTCGACGCTGATCACGGCGGTGCTGATGGTGCAGGTGCTGGCGGTGGCCGGGGCGCTCGGGATGGGACGGCTGGCCCGGGTGCACGGGGCCCGGCGCACGATCCTCGGGTCGCTGGCCGCCTGGACGGTGATCCTGGCCGCCGGGTTCTTCCTGCCGGCCCGCGCGCCGGTGTGGTTCTTCGTGCTGGCGGCCGGGATCGGACTCGTCCTCGGCGGCAGTCAGGCGCTGTCCCGGTCGCTGTTCTCGCACCTGGTGCCGCCGGGCAAGGAGGCGGAGTACTTCTCGGCGTACGAGATGAGCGACCGGGGGATGAGCTGGCTGGGGCCGCTGCTGTTCGGGCTCACCTACCAGCTGACCGGGAGCTACCGGGACGCGATCGTCTCGCTGGTGGTGTTCTTCGTGATCGGGTTCGTGCTGCTCGCGCGGGTGCCGGTGGGGCGGGCGATCCAGGACGCGGGGAATCCGGTGCCCGACCGGATTTAGCACTGAGGGCGAAAGCGCTGTAGTGTACGCGTTTGGCCTGCCAGGCGTACCGTTACTGCGCGTCAAAGATGCCGAAACGCTGGGTGACATCTCCTTGCAGATGTGACAAACCGGGCGCCGGTGGGTAATGCACTGGTTGACAAGGCTGCGGCTACGACGGCGACACATGACCCGGAACGGGACATCGGAACGGGAATCTTTACCGCCGACCGGACGTTGACCGGATGACGACGACAGCGACACCTGTCCTGTGGGCGACAAGCCCGGGAGGCACGATTCATGAGTGAGCGAGCTCTTCGCGGCACGCGCCTCGTGGTGACCAGCTACGAGACGGACCGCGGCATCGACCTGGCCCCGCGCCAGGCCGTGGAGTACGCATGCGAGAAGGGGCATCGCTTCGAGATGCCCTTCTCGGTCGAGGCGGAGATCCCGCCGGAGTGGGAGTGCAAGGTCTGCGGGGCCCAGGCACTCCTGGTGGACGGCGACGGCCCGGAGGAGAAGAAGGCCAAGCCGGCGCGTACGCACTGGGACATGCTGATGGAGCGGCGCACCCGCGAGGAGCTCGAAGAGGTCCTCGAGGAGCGTCTCGCCGTGCTGCGGTCCGGGGCGATGAACATCGCTGTTCATCCCCGGGACAGCCGCAAGAGCGCGTAGTCCCGCGCGGCGTGAGCCGGTTACCAGCGCACCTCAAGCAGGACGGGCGCCGTACGTGATCCACGTACGGCGCCCGTCCTGTTCTGTTCTCCGGTTCCGGTTCTCTCGGTTCTCCGCCCGGTCAGCGGTTCAGCGGCGGGTGCTGCTCGCGCGGGGCGTCGGCGGGCCGGTCGTCCCTGATGACCTCGCCCTGGACGACCTTGCCGTCGGGGCGGTGCATACGGGCCTGCTGGAAGGCGTCGCCCAGGGTGCCCGGACCGGCCGTGCGGAGCCTGCGCTCCACCGTGCGCTCGGTGAGGCGGCCGACGGCCCGCTGGACCGGCGGGAGAAGCAGCAGCAGACCCGCCACGTCCGAGATCATGCCGGGGATCATCAGGAGCAGGCCGCCCAGCATCATCAGGCCGTTGCCCCCGCGCCGGTCCGAGGGCGCGGTGCCGCGCTGGAGCGTCTCGTTGAGATTCCGGAAGGCGCGGCGGCCCGCCCGCTTGATCACCACGGCGCCGAGCACGAAGGCGGCCACCAGCAGCAGGAACACGGTCAGCCCGCCGGCCGCGCCCGCCACGAGCGTCAGCAGCCAGATCTCCAGCACCAGCCACACGGCCACGCCCAGCGGCAGGAACCTGCGCAGCCGCGAGCGCCGGGGCCTGGTGGTGGAGTGCGGGGAGGTCGGAGCGCCTGTCGTCATACTCCCAGTGTGCCTGGGCCCGGCTCAGCACGGGATAAGCGGGTGCCCGCGGCCGGACGGCCAAGGGCACCGACGCCGGACCGGGCCCTACGAGCGGGTGCCGCCGCCCCGGCCGGTGAGCTTGGTCACGCGCTCCCCCACGCCCCAGGAGGTGACCCGCCACAGCGCCTCAGCGACGATGTCGCGGCTCATCTTGGAGTCGCCCAGCTCGCGCTCCACGAAGGTGATGGGCACTTCGACGACGTGGAAGCCGGCCCGGATGGCGCGCCGGGCCAGGTCGACCTGGAAGCAGTACCCCTGGGAGGCCACCTCGTCCAGACCGAGACCCTCCAGGGTCTCGCGCCGGAACGCCCGGTAGCCGCCGGTCACGTCGCGGATCGGGACGTCCAGCATGAGCCGCGAGTAGGTGCTGCCGCCGCGGGAGAGGAACTCGCGGGACTTGGGCCAGTTGACCACGCGGCCGCCCGGCACCCAGCGGGAGCCGAGGACCAGGTCGGCGCCCTTCAGGGCGGTCAGCAGCCTGGGCAGCTCCTCGGGCTGGTGGGAGCCGTCGGCGTCCATCTCGACCAGCACGCCGTAGTCGCGCTCCAGGCCCCAGCGGAAGCCCGCGAGATAGGCGGCGCCGAGCCCTTCCTTGCCCTTGCGGTGCAGGACGTGGACCCGCCCGTCCTCCCCGGCCAGCTCGTCGGCGAGCTTGCCGGTGCCGTCGGGGCTGTTGTCGTCGGCCACGAGGACGTGCGCCTCGGGAACGGCCTTGCGGACCCGGCCCACGATCGACTTGATGTTCTCCGCCTCGTTGTAGGTCGGAATGATCACCAGTGCCGTACCGAGCGGACCGAACCGCCTCTCCTTGGCCCCAGCCGCGAGGGTGCCGTCGCCGTGGTTCACTGCTGCCCCTTCATGTCCGTACGCAGGGGACCACCATAGTGGCCACGGCCTGGGCTGATGCGACGCGACGTGCATTCCGGGGTGTCGGTTCCGTCGGAGCGGGGTAAGAATCTTCTTTTTCGGAGAGGTTCCGGAAGAGCTCGGAGAGGTGCGGAGAGAGGGCCCGGCGCCCTTCGGGCCGACCTGGGACCCGCTGGCTGCGGATCGACCGAGAGCCGTTGTCTACTGAGCGACCGGGCCCCACCCGGGTCACACCTCGCCGACCGCCCGGAACGTTCCCCCGCCGACGCGGACGCTGAGCCTGGCTCCCAGCGACGGTGACCCGGTGCGGCACACCGTCCCTGACCCAGCGGCGCTGCGACGCGGGTACGGACGTTCCCCGGCCGTGCGTCCGGTGGTGGACCCGGCAGAACCTACCGGCCACCTGCCGTCGCCTGTCAAACACGGAGCTGACCTGCCCGGACGGCCCCATCGGTGCGCCGGGTGCCGAGGATGCGCAGGTCGCGCGACGGGGCGGCGGGCGATCACCGCCGCCGCGCCGCCCCCGTAGATCACTCGCCCGGCCGTACGAAGACGGTCCGGCCGCCCACCACCGTCCGCAGGCAGACGGGAAGCTCGCGGCCCGGACCGAGGTCGGGCAGGCCCGGGGTGCCCGAGCGCGGGTCGGTCGACCAGCGGGCGACCCGGTCGTCGGGGGCCTGGACGACCAGCTCGCCGGTGCGCCACACGGCGTAGTCCGCGGGCGCGCCCGGCACCAGGACACCGGCGTCGTCGCGGCCGGTGGCCCGCCAGCCGCCGCGGGTGTGGGCGGTGAACGCGGCCCGCACCGAGATCCGGTGCTCCGGTGTGCGGTGGAAGGCCGCCGCCCGGACGGTGCCCCACGGGTCCAGCGGGGTGACGGGGCTGTCGGAGCCCAGGGCGAGCGGGACACCGGCCCGCAGCAGCGCGGCGAACGGGTTCAGGGCGCGCGCCCGCCCGGGGCCCAGCCGCCGGGCGTACATGCCGTCCTCGCCGCCCCACAGCGCGTCGAAGGCGGGCTGCACGGACGCGGTGAGCCCCAGCTCGGCGAAGGCCGCGATGGTCTGCGGGGTGAGCATCTCGGCGTGCTCGACGCGGTGCCGGGCGGCGCGCACGCGGGCCAGGCCCACCTTTTCGGCGGCGGCGCGCATCCCGTCCACGACGGCGGTGACGGCGGCGTCGCCGATGGCGTGGAACCCGGCCTGGAGACCGGCCTCCGTGCAGGCGGTGACGTGGGCGGCGACGGCGTCCGCGTCCAGGTAGGAGGTGCCGGTGCTCCCGGCGTCGGCGTACGGCGCGTGCAGGCAGGCGGTGTGCGAGCCGATGGAGCCGTCGACGAAGAGGTCCCCGGCCGCGCCGAGCGCGCCGAGGCCGCGTGCCTTGTCGACGTCCTCCTCGGCCCAGTAGCCGACGACCCGGGGGCCGGGCTCCTCGGCGGCGAGGGCGAGCAGGCCGGTGAAGTCGTCCTCGGAGGAGATGTCCGGACCGCCGCACTCGTGCACGGAGCCGATGCCGAGGGAGGCGGCGCGGGCGAGCGCGGCACGCTGGGCCGCGGTGCGCTGGGCGGGCGTGACGGCGCCGAACGCGGCGGCCCGCACCGCGTGGTGGGCACCGGCGGTCAGCGGGCCGTCCACGGGCCCGGAGACGGCCGGTACCAGGTCGAGGAGGGCGGTGGTGACGACCGCGGAGTGGACGTCGATCCGGCTGAGGTAGAGCGGGCGTCCGCCGGTGGCCTCGTCCAGCTCCGCGCGCGTGGGCGGGCGTCCGCCGGGCCAGCGGGCCGCGTCCCAGCCGTGGCCGAGCAGGACCCGGTCGCCGGGGCGGGCGGCGGCGAAGTCGCGCACCCGGGCGAGGGCCGCCTCCAGGGAGGGCGCGTCGGACAGGTCGAGGCCGGTGAGCGCGAGACCGGTGCTCGTGGTGTGCACATGGGCGTCGGTGAACGCCGGGGTGACCAGGGCGCCGTCCAGGTCGACGACCTCGTCGACACCGTCCGCGAAGGCGTCGGCGGCGCCCTCGGAGCCGACCCAGGCGACATGTCCGGCCTCGACGACCATGGCGGTGGCGAACGGGTCGGCGGGACTGTGGACCTCGCCGCGGCGGAGAAGGACGGTCTGCGGTTCGGCGGTGCGCTCACTCATGCGCACCAGTCTCGCGCCTCGCCCGCGCGCTCCCGCACGCAGGGCCGGTGGCCCCGCGTGCCGGGCCGGCTCAGATCCGCGGGGGGCGCGCCTCGTAGGGAGTGGACAGGACCACCGTCGTACGGGTCGACACGCCCGCCAGGGTCCGCACCCGGGCCAGCAGCTCCTCCAGTTCGTGCGGGGTGGCGACGCGCACCTTGAGGATGTAGTTCTCGTCGCCGGCCACGCTGTGGCACGCCTCGATCTCGGGCACACCGGCCAAGCGGTCCGCGATGTCGTCGGGGGCGCTGGGGTCGAAGGGTTTGACCGAGATGAAGGCGGTCATGGGCAGCCCGACGGCCTCGGCGTCGACGACCGCGGCGTACCCGCGGATGACGCCACGCTGTTCGAGCCGCCGCACCCGCTGGTGCACGGCCGACGTGGACAGGCCCGTGGCCTTGCCCAGGTCGGTGTAGCTCATCCGCCCGTCCTTGACGAGCAGCTGCACGATCTGTCGGTCCAGCTCCTCCATGGCGCAAGAACCTACAGTGCGGTTGATCTCTCCGGATACCTCGGCGGCCCGGGTCGCGCCGCCTTCGGGCCCGGTCGGCCCGGGATCCGTCCGGCAGGGGGCGCCGACCGGGGCGCACCGGAGGACAAACGGGACGCGGCGGGCACCTGTGCGTGGCATGTGACCAACGCCACAAACACCCGGGCGCGCTTCGTGATGTCCTCGTGATTACCGCCGAGACCGGACGGGAAGTGCTTGCTGTGGTCGAGGCCGCAGCGCCTTCACGGCCCAGCCTTAGGGGGAGAATCCCATGCAGAGTCTTAAGCGCCCTGGTCGATCCGTGCCCAAGCGGCAGCAGCCGGTGATCGCGCCTCAGCCGGAGGGCGTCGAACCGGACGAGTTCGGCGAGGACTTCGACGCCTACGACACCTTCGAGATGTTCCGGGTGGTCTGCCCGGAGTGCGCGCAGCCCATCGCGCTGCTGGCGGACGAGGAGATCCTGCCGGAGCACGCGCTGTGCGCCTCGCCGTGGAACCCGTTCGGTCTCACCGTCTGCGCCGGCACCGGGCGCAACGCCACGGAGGCCCGGCCCGCGGACGAGTCCGCCGGACCGCAGGAGCAGCAGACCGCCCTGCTGCTGACGCTCCCGCAGGGGCTCGACTGGCGGATGCAGCCCTTCTCGCACGTCGGCGGTCCGGGCTCGCGCCCGCTGCGGATGCCCGCGCCGGTGATGCGCCGCCAGGCCGCCTGAGCGGCCGGGCACCCCCCGGCCCCCCGGCCTCCACCACTCTTCCGTCGCTCTCCACGGCCGCCGCGGCCTTCCGCGGCACCTTCCCGTGCCATGGGCGCGTACCGGCACGTACCGGCACGCCCTGGTGCCGGATCTGTGCGCGCGTGTGCGCTGCCCCGGACGGGTCCGGACGGCGGCTCGCCGCCGGACCCCGCCGCGGGCGGTTCAGCGGGTCTCGGGTCCGGCGATGTGCCGGGCGACGACCATGCGCTGGATCTGGTTGGTGCCCTCGACGATCTGGAGCACCTTGGCCTCGCGCAGATAGCGCTCGACCGGGAAGTCCGCGGTGTAGCCGTATCCGCCGAGCACCTGGACGGCGTCGGTGGTCACCTTCATCGCCGCGTCCGTGCAGAACAGCTTGGCCATGGCGGCCTGCCGGGAGAACGGCTTGCCGGCGTCGCGCAGCCGGGCCGCCGCCAGGTAGAGCGACCGGCCCGCCTCGATCTGGGTCGCCATGTCGGCGAGCATGAAGCGCAGCCCCTGGAAGTCGGCGATGGGCCGCCCGAACTGGTGCCGGTCGGTGGCGTACCCGACCGCCTCGTCCAGGGCCGCCTGCGCCACGCCTATGGCGCAGGCCGCGATGCCGAGCCGTCCCGAGTCGAGCGCGGCCAGTGCGATGGCGAAGCCCTGGCCCTCCTCGCCGAGCCGCCGGTCGTCGCCGACCCGCACCCCGTCGAGGTGGAGCTGCGCGGTGGGCGAGCCCTTCAGGCCCATCTTCTTCTCCGGCGCGGCAGCGCTCAGCCCTTCGGCGTCGCCGGGCACCAGGAAGGCGGTGATCCCGCGCGGGCCGGGTCCGCCGGTGCGGGCCATGACCGTGTAGAAGTCGGCGATGCCGCCGTGGGTGATCCAGGACTTGGTGCCGCTGAGCACCCAGCCGTCGCCGTCGCGGACCGCCTTGGTGCTGAGCGAGGCGGCGTCGGAACCGGCGGCGGGTTCGGACAGGGCGTAGGCGCCGAGCAGTCCGCCGCCGAGCATCGCGGGCAGGTGCTCGGCGCGCTGCTCCTTGCTGCCGTACGTGGCGAGCCCGTAGGCGGCCAGGGTGTGCACGCTCAGGCCGAGGCCCACGGTGAGACGGGCCGCCGCCAGCTCCTCCAGGACCTGGAGATAGACCTCGTAGGGCTGCTCGCCGCCGCCGTGCTCGGCGTCGTAGGGCAGGCCGAGCAGTCCGGAGCGGGACAGCAGGGCGAAGACCTCGCGCGGGAAGCGTCCGGCATCCTCCTCCTCGGCCGCCTTCGGGGCGATCTCGCGCTGGGCGATGTCGCGGACGAGCGAGATCAGCTCCCGGGCCTCGTCCGTGGGCAGTTGCCGGTCCACCGGCTGCGGGGCGCGGTCGGGCATGGCGACGCTCTCCTCCCTGTCGGGCACTGGCGGACAAGCACCCTGTGGGGCGGCTCCGCCGGGGGTCTCCTCGGGCCTGCCGACGGCTGCCCTCCCGGGTCACGGGAAGCGGCTGACCAGCGGCTGTGCGCTGTGAGTATGCCCGATCGGAGGCATGGAGTCACCGGTTAACGACCGCTTACTTCAAGAAAGGCCGAACCGTGCTCCCGGGCAGCGGACGGATCGGAGCCCGCGAGGGGTGCGGCAGGGGTGGACCGACGGCCGGACAGGGGTCGGCCGATGGCCGGACCGGGGCCGGGCGGAAGGGGGGGGCGGCGGGAGTGCGGCCGGGTCAGAGGAGACCGAGCTGGCCCACGAGCATGGCGATCACGACGACCAGCGTCCAGCCGAGCACGTGTTCGAGGACCTTGGCGCCGTCGCCGTCGTCCTGGGGGCCGCCGGTGCGGACGCGGGCGGGTGCGGCGGCGGTGGCCGATGGAGCGCTCATGATCTCTCGCAGGGTCTGACGGGCCGGGTGGACTCCCCCGCGGGCACTGCGCCCGCCTCCCGTCCACCTTGCCACCGCCGGAGCCCGCGGCGGCGGTGGGCTTGGTCACAGGAAAGGCCCGGCGGTCACAGGAAAGGCCCCGGTCACCCGGGGCCTTCGCGCGCGTGCGCCGCCGGTCAGCGCACGCCCACCGCCTGGAGCGCCCGGCGCCTGCGCGGGGTGAGGCGCACGGGGAAGTACAGGTAGCAGACGCCGCCGCTGCCGGAGACGACCTTCCCGGAGTCGTTGTAGCGCTTGGTCCTGAGCCAGATGTTCTCGAACTCACGGCGCCGGTAGACGCGCCGTACCGCCTCGTCGCCGGGCGAGGCCGGGTCGTTCGCGATCACGTCCCCCTCGGCGGTGAAGCCGACGACCGCCATCAGATGGCCGGAGGTGCCGTAACCGGCGCCGGTCAGCTCGGACTTGAGGAAGGACTGGGACGTGACGACCGGGAGACCGGCCGCGATCAGCGTCTCCAGGTCGGTGAGCGAGCCGAGCCGGGTGACCACGCCCTGGAGGCCGTCGAACGTCGCGGCGTAGGCCGCGTTGAAGGGCCAGTTGCCGCAGCCCTCGTACTGGCTGTCGTAGGTGGAGCGGGCCGCGTGGCAGACCTGCGGGTCGGCGTAGGACGGGTCGACCCAGGCCAGTTGGGCGGGGGTGAGCCGGCCGCCCAGGTACTCCACGGCCATCTGCGAGGAGGTCGGGCTGCACCATGCCTCGCCGCCGTTGTCGTACTGCGGGTACTGGCCCGCGTGGATCTCCTGCGAGTAGCGCGGGACGCCGAGTTCCGTGCCCACGGCGCCGGGTGCGGAGGCGGGGACGGTGAAGCGGTCGGGCACGTCGGAGCCCATGGCGCCGAACCGGTGGACGGTCGGCGTGAGACGGGTGCCGGGCCTGCGGTACAGGGTGAGCCGCAGCCGGTAGGAGGCCAGGCGCAGGCCGGAGGCCGGGTCGTCCACGGAGAGGGTGTCCGTCCAGACCGTGCTTCTGCCGTCGCTCTGGCCGTCGACGGAGGTCCGCTTGATGTCCTGGTCACCGGCGGCCCAGCGGCCCATCACGTACCAGGGGGTGTCGGTGCCGTCGGAGTACGTGCCCCGCAGCTCCGCCTGGAGCCAGGTGCCGGGCGGGGTGTGCGCGTTCCAGGAGGCGATCGCCTCGGTGGCGGGGACGGCGAGGCGGTGGCGCGGGCCGGTCCAGGTGGCGTACTCCCACCGGGCGGTGGTGCCGGTGTGCGGGTCGGTGTAGTCGGTGGTGCCCGCCGGGGCGGCGATCTCCAGGCCCGCGCGAGGGCCGGGCGACACCCGGGTGCCGTGCCCGGTGCCGCCGCGCCAGTCGCTGTACGTCGTCCAGGCGCGGTAGTCGACGGGGCGGGCCGGGGTGTGCCCGGCGCCGGAGGGGATGCCGGGGCCGGCCGAGTCCGCGGCCCTGCGCGGTGCGGCGGCTGCCGGGGTGACCGTGCCCGTCACGGCGGCGGCGACCGCGACGGCCAGGACGGATCGGCGGGAGGGTTGTTCGAGTCCGCTCATGGGTGGAAGACCCCCAGGTGTCCGAGTCGGGGCGGGTGACCGGTCCGTGCACGGGATGCGCCCACTATGGCGGCGGCGACCGCCTCCTGCCAGCACTTCGTCGCACGCCACGCCCAGCAATATTGGTCTCCACCACTGGCATGGGTCGCGCATCGGCGCAGGTCGGGGACTCGGGTGGGAGTGGCGCTCGCGGGGCCGGGCGGCCCCGCGCGCAGGGCCCGGTCCGCCGGGGCACCGGGCACGGCACGGTGCCCGGCGGATCCGCCGGGCACCCGTACGCGCCCCCTCAGATCAGGTCCATCGCCGCGACCTCGTCCGGGCGGCCGTAGCTGACCGGGCCCTGGAAGCGGCGGCGGGCCGTGGCGAACCACCAGACGGTGGCGACGAGCAGGACCACGCCGAGGGCGATCGGGGCGTAGTTGAAGGAGTCGGCGGTGATCGGCGACGCCTGCGGGAGCATGAACAGGACGCTGCTCAGCGCGATCCAGGTGACGGCCACGACACCGACCGGACGGCTCCAGCGGCCCAGGTGCCAGGGGCCCCGCTGGAACTCGTCGCCCAGGCGCAGCCGGAGCAGGATCGGGACGGCGTAGGCGAGGAACAGCCCGACGACGTTGACGCTGACGATGGCGGTGAAGGCGGTGTGCGACCACCAGCCGGGCAGGATCAGCGCCAGCGAGCAGGCGACCGCCAGCCAGACGGCCTTGACGGGGGTGCGGGTGCGCGGGGAGACCGAGTGCCACCAGCGGGAGCCGGGCATGGCTCCGTCCCGGGAGAAGGCGAAGATCTGCCGGGTGTTGCTGGTGAGGTTGGCCAGTCCGCAGAAGAGCATGGCCCCGATGACGATCAGCAGCAGCGCCTTGGCCGTGCCCAGGCCGAGCGCGTCGATGAGAATCTGGACGGGCGGCGCGTCCGTGCTCGCCACATGCGCGTAGTCCCGAATGCTGTAGACGAGCGCGAGCATGAGGATCAGACCGGTGATCGCGGAATAGCCGATGGCGCGGACGATGCCCCGGGGCGCGTTGACGGTCGCCTGCACCGTTTCCTCGGACATGTGGAAGCTGCCGTCGAAGCCGGTGAAGGTCCAGCTGGTGACCAGCAGACCGAGCAACCCGCCGTAAAGTCCGCTTGTGAAACCGGTGTTGTTCGCGAAATGCGTGACGAACGACGCCGGACGGTGATCAGCGGGGACGGCGATCAGCGCGGTGACGATGACCACCATCCCGATCAGCAGCCACCACACGGAGATCCGGTTCAGTACCGCGACCAACTGGACCGTGAAGGTGTTGGCGAGCCCCTGGAGCACGATGATGAGCGCGGTGATCAGCACCGTCTGGTGGGCGGTCGGCCGGTAGTCGGACCACTGGAGCGCGATGAACGCCTGGATGAAGGTGGCCGCCGCGTACCCGGTGGCCGCGGTGCCGCCCACCTGGCCGACGAAGTTCAGCCAGCCGGTGTACCAGGACCAGGCGCCCTTGTGCCGGCGGGCGAGTTTGCCCGCCGAGAAATACAGCGCGCCGCTCGTCGGATAGGCCGAGGCCACCTCGCCCATGGCGGCGCCGACGAAGAGCACCATGACCGAGACGCCGATCCAGCCGAATACGAGAATGCGCGGACCGCCCGCGTTCATTCCGAATCCGAAGGAGGAGAAAATACCGGAGATTATATTGATGATGGTGAAGGAGATCGCAAAATTGTCGAACGCCTTGAAACGGCGGGTGAGTTTTCTCGGATAACCCATCGCGTGCAGGGTCGCGTCGTCGTCGAACGCGCCCGGGGCGGCGGCTGCGCCACGGTTTCTCGCACGTGGGAGCTGTATCCGTTCCGACACGGTCGGCCTCTCTCTCGGTGGGGGGTCGGGCAGGGGTTCAGGGGGAGGTCGGCACCGGCAGGCCGCAGGCCCGCCGCGCCCGGGACAACTGCTCCACGGGGTCGCCGAAGACGCACCACGGCATCCGGGATGCGTAGGGGCCCATGGCGGTGAGCACCGCACGGGCCTCGAACTCGCAGCCGGCCAGGACCAGCGCATGCGCCAGATAGGCCAGGTCCAGCACCGGTGTGAACCGGTAACCGGACACCGCGGGCAGCCAGTTCCGGTAGCTCGCCAGCGCGGCGGAGCGCCACTGCGGCTGCTCCCAGACCCGGTCGGCGAGCAGTTGCGAGGGGTCGTAGCTCTCCACCAGCGCGACCAGCGGCAGCAGCCGCAGCGCCGAGTCGGCGGGCGCGCGCTGGCTCAGGAAGGCGGCCACGTCCCAGGCCGCGTTGACCGAACCGCCGTGCCGGGTGAAGAAGAAGGCCAGAAATCGGTGGTGCGCCTCGCGGTGCCAGGGGTCGAGGGAGAGGATGTGCGCGAACAGCCGCCAGGGTCCGGGCGGAGCCGTCAGCAGGCCCTGCGGCGCGGGGTCGCGCAGCCGGTGCAGCCGGGCCATGGCCAGTTTGGCCGCATAGGGCGTGGGGTCGGCCGGGTCCACCGCCGAGGCCCGGTCGCAGGCCGACAGCGCTATCCGCTCCAGCGCGGCGGCCCGCTCGTCGCGGGCGTCGGCCGCGCGCAGCGCCCGGTGCACCGCCACCCGCGCCCAGATCAGGGCGGATTCGGGGCCGGGTTCCTCGGCCAGCCAGCGTTCGGCGAGATCGGAGTCGGCGGCCTCCGAGGCCAGCACCAGGGAGCGGTGGGCCCGCAGCCCGAAGTCGGCGCGTGTCTCGGCGAGAGCCGTACGGGCACTCGCCCAGCGGCCGGCCCGGATGTCCACGCACACACTCGCGAGTACGCGGTCGTCCGCCGCCGGGTGCCAGACGTACTGCCCGTCGAATAACCCAGCGGTCATCTTCCCCCTGCCGTTCCCGCCCGAAGCCTCACGGTGCGCTCACGGCACTTTACTCAGCACAAGGCACAACCGGAACGCGATTCTCGACATGTTCGTCCCGTGATTGCCGGTGCGGCGAGGGGGACTTGAGGGTGTTCCGACGCGCGTTCCCCGAATGTGCGCACGGCGGTGTCGCGCACGTCCGGTATGACCGGTCACTAGAATGTTCCCGGTAAATATGCCATCACGTCGGTACCCGCGCCTCCGCCCGCACCGCTCACCCCGGGAACAGCCATGCACTCCCTCGCCGCCCGGCTGCGCCGCCTCCCCCCGTCCTGCGGCCCCGTCCGCCTGATCGGCGTCGACGGGCACGCGGGGTCGGGAAAGTCCACCTTCGCCGCCCGGCTGTCCGCGGCGCTCGACGGTGCGCCGGTCCTGCACCTGGACGACGTCGCGAGCCACGCGGAACTGTTCGGATGGGACGCGCGACTGCTGCGCGAGGTGATCGGTCCGTTCACCCGGGGCGAGAACGCCCGCTACGCGCCCTACGACTGGCGGGCACGGCGCTTCGGCCCCGCCTCGCGCACGCTGGCACCGGCGCCGGTCGTCCTGGTCGAGGGGGTGGGCGCGGGCCGCCGGGCGCTGCGCCCGCATCTGGCCCGGCTGCTCTGGATGGACCTGCCGCGCGAGGAGTCCTGGGCCCGCGGCCGGGCCCGGGACGGCGCCGAGCAGCGCGAGTTCTGGTCCGGGTGGGTCGAGGCGGAGCGCCGGCATTTCGAGGCCGACCCGTCCCGGCCCTTCGCGGATCTCCTGGTGCGCCGGTCCGCCGAGGGGTACGAGCTGCGGCCCGGCCCCGCCGGGACGGCTGGTCCGGACCAAGTCGCTACGCAGGGTGAGGACCCGGAGGCAATGTGCTGAACTTGTGAAGGCACCTGTGGAGGAACTTGGTCCAGTGTCCCAACTTCGCTTGACCGGGGGCCCGTACAGGTCTTACGTTCTCAATGTGCGGTCATCGAAGACCGGCCCACTGACGCGAAGCCCCCGGTTGTTCCCCCGTGACCGGGGGCTTCGTTCTGCCCGGACACCGCTATCCGGACGCCGGACGGCTCCATTCGGTCACCCTCGGTCACTACATCGGATGTATGGTCTCCGCTCCGGTCCTGCTCCCGCTCTTCTCCCGGTCCCCTCCCCTCCCGTCTCTCCTCCCGTCTCCCCTCCCCCTCCCCCCGCGCGTCGAACGGCGTGCACCGCACCCTTCGGCGGGCGACGGCCCCGCAGGTACGATGCCCTCGGTGCGGCCTTCGAACGACTGCTGCGCGCACCTGCAACTCCGGTCCGCGGCACAGCGGTTCGACCAAGGCGGCCACCGGGCGACCGTCCGGCGGCCAACCTACGGGGGCACGGTCTGTGGGGGACGTGATGGACTTCGGCACGCAGGGCCCCGAGGCCCCGGCCGACCTCGCCTGGCTGCGGGGCGTGGACGCCTACACCATGGGCGCCTATCCGCAGGCCGAGGAGGAGTTCCGGGCCGCGGTGGAGCTGGATCCGGCGATGGCGGACGGCTGGCTCGGGCTGCACGCGCTGCGCGTCGACACGACGACCGCGCTGCTGCGGATGTTCCGCCACCGCGACCGCTTCGGCGAGCAGCGCACCCGGCACCGCCGCACCCTCAACTCCTGGTACTGGCTCGGCTGGTGGGTGCAGCCGGTGCTGGAGAGCCCCCGCGACCTGCTGCTCGCGCACGCCTCGCACTGGCTGGACGGCCGCCATGTGCCCGAGCTGGACCGGGCGCTGGCCGGGCTGCCGCCGGTGGACACCGACGCCCAGGTCCGGTTCCTGCACGCCTGCCGGGCCTATCTGGTCAAGGACTGGGAGCAGCTCGTACGGCACACCGACCCGCTGGTCGACGACGCGATGCTCGGCATAGAGGCCGGGCTGTTCGGCGGCATGGCCCGGGTCAGGCTGGAGATGTACGGACAGGCCGAGCCGCTGCTGTCGGCCGCGCTGATGCGGTGCCGCAGCGAGCAGCCGCAGCGCAAGGAGCTGCGCTACTGGCTGGCGCGGGCGCACGAGGGCACCGGCCGCAGCGCCGCCGCGCTCCCCCTGTACCGGGCGGTGCACCGGGTCGACCCGGCCTTCATGGACACCTCGGCACGGCTCGCCGCCATCGCCGAGGGCGACGGCTACGACGACGAGGCCGCCGACTTCGCCGCGGTCACCCTCGCCGGAGCCGGCCAGGACAGCGTGGACGGCCCCGACGTGCTGGACCCGCTGTTCGGCACCGAGGGCCGGGATCTGCGTCTGGACGAACCCGATCCGCCCGCCGCCGGACCGTTCCCGCCGCCGGCCGGACCCGCGGTACGCGAGCGCGGCACGGGCGCGGGCGGTCCGCTGCCCAGCGGTCCCACCGACCCCGCGTTACTCGAGCAGGCGCTCGCCGAGCTGGAGCGCATGGTGGGTCTTGAGCCGGTGAAACGCCAGGTCAAGGCGTTGTCGGCACAGCTGAACATGGCTCGGCTGCGCGCCGGACAGGGGCTGCCCGTACAGCCGCCGAAACGACACTTCGTCTTCTCCGGTCCCTCCGGCACCGGCAAGACCACCGTCGCCCGCATCCTCGGCCGCGTCTTCTACGCGCTCGGCCTGCTCGGCGGCGACCATCTGGTGGAGGCCCAGCGCGCCGACCTGGTCGGGGAGTATCTGGGCCAGACCGCGGTCAAGGCCAACGAGCTGATCGACTCCGCGATCGGCGGGGTGCTCTTCGTGGACGAGGCGTACTCGCTGTCCAACTCGGGGTACGGCAAGGGCGACGCCTACGGCGACGAGGCCCTCCAGGTGCTGCTGAAGCGGGCCGAGGACAACCGGGACCACCTGGTGGTGATCCTCGCCGGCTATCCCGAGGGCATGGACCGCCTGCTGGCCGCCAACCCCGGTCTCTCGTCCCGCTTCACCAGCCGCGTGGACTTCCCCTCGTACCGCCCCGGCGAGCTGACCGCGATAGGCAAGGTGCTGGCCGCGGAGAACGGCGACCTGTGGGACGAGGAGGCGCTGGACGAGCTGGGCTCGATCGCCGCGCACGTGGTCGACCAGGGCTGGATCGACGAACTCGGCAACGGCAGGTTCCTGCGCACCCTGTACGAGAAGAGCTGCGCCTATCGCGACCTGCGCCTGTCCGTCTACCCCGGCACCCTGACCCGCGACGACCTGGCGACCCTGCGGCTGCCGGACCTGATGCAGGCGTACGGCGAGGTGCTGTCGGGCCGGGGCCCGCAGGATCCGTCGGCCCTGTGACGGCGCGCGCGGCGCGGCGGGTCCGGGACGCGCGCGAGCCCGCGGCCGGGCGGCCGCGGGCTCGGGCGGGTGTGCGTCCGGCTCAGGTCGCGAGAGCCTGTGCACCGCTGGGGCGGGGTTCGGTGAGGCGGATCTCCGGGGCCGCGCGGTGGGCGGGGTCGCGGACCTCGCCGACGAGCAGTTCCAGGACGTCCTCCAGCGCGACCACGCCGAGCACCTTGCCGGTGGCGTCCGCCACCTGGGCGAGATGGGTGGCGGCGCGGCGCATCACGGTCAGCGCGTCGTCGAGCGGCAGCTCGGACCTCAGCGTCGTCATCGGGCGCCATATCCGCTGCGGGACGGCCCGGTCGGATTCCTCCAGGTCGAGGACGTCCTTGACGTGCAGGTACCCCATGAAGGCGCCGTTGCCCGCGGCGACCGGGAAACGCGAGTAGCCGGTGCGGGCGGTGAGCGCGACGATCTCGCCGGGGGTGACCGACGGGCTGACCGTCACCAGGGCGTCGCGGCGCAGCAGCACGTCCAGGACCGGCCGGGAGCCCAGCTCCAGCGCGTCCTCCAGGCGCTCCTGCTCCTCGGGGCCGAGGAGCCCGGCCTGGCCGGAGTCCTCCACCAGCCGGTTGAGCTGTTCGCTGGTGAAGACGGCCTCGACCTCGTCCTTGGGCTCGACCCGGAAAAGCCGCAGGATGCCCTGGGCGCAGGCGCCGAGCGCGACGGTGACGGGCTTGCAGAGGCGGGCGAAGGCGACCAGGCCGGGGCCGAGCCACAGCGCGGCCTTCTCCGGGGCGGCCATCGCCAGGTTCTTCGGCACCATCTCGCCGATGACCAGGTGGAAGAAGACCACGGCGGCCAGCGCGATGACATAGCCCAGCGGGTGCACCACGCCGTGCGGCAGGCGCATCCAGGTGAAGACCGGCTCCAGCAGCTTCGCCACCGTGGGTTCGGCGACGGCGCCCAGGGTCAGCGAGCAGACGGTGATGCCGAACTGGGCGGCGGCCATCATCTGCGGCAGCCGCTCCAGGCCGTGCAGGACCTGGCGGGCGCGGGCGGTGCCGAGCGGTTCGATCTGGCTGCGGCGCACGGAGACGAGCGCGAACTCGGCACCGACGAAGAAGCCGTTGGCCAGCACCAGCAGGGCGGCCAGGACCAGTTGGAGCACGCTCATCGGGCGGCCTCCGTGACGGCCTCGGCGGTGTCGGTCGCGGTGGCCGTGCGGACCAGGCGGACCCGTTCGGCGCGGTAATGGCCGACCTGGCGCACGGACAGGCGCCAGCCCGGCAGTTCGGCCCGGTCGCCGGGGACCGGGATCCGGCCGAGCAGATCGGCGACCAGCCCGGCGACGGTCTCGTACGGGCCCTCGGGCGCGTCCAGGCCGATACGGCGGAGCAGGTCGACCCGGCAGCCGCCGTCGGCGTCCCAGGCGGGCCGGCCGTCCTCCGGCGGGACCGGGGCGAGTTCGGGCACGTCCTTGGCGTCGTGCTCGTCGCGGACCTCGCCGACGAGTTCCTCGACGATGTCCTCCAGGGTGACGACGCCCGCGGTGCCGCCGTACTCGTCGACGACGACCGCGATGGGCTGCTCGCTGCGCAGCTGCGCCAGCAGCGGCTGCACCGGCAGGGTCTCGGGGACCAGCAGCGCGGGCCGGGCGATACGGCCGACCGGGGTGCGCAGCCGCTCGTGCGCCGGGACGGCGAGGGCGTCCTTGAGATGGGCCATGCCGACCACCTCGTCGATCTTCTCCTGGTAGACGGGGAAGCGGGACAGTCCGGTGGCCCGGGTGAGGTTGACCACGTCCTCGGCGGTCGCGGAGAACTGGAGGGCGCTGACCTTCACGCGCGGCGTCATCACGTGCTGCGCGGTCAGCTCGCCCAGGGACAGGGTGCGGACGAACAGGTCGGCCGTGTCCTGCTCCAGGGCACCGGCCTGGGCCGAGTGCCGGGCCAGCGAGACCAGCTCGCCGGGGGTGCGGGCGGAGGCCAGCTCGTCGGCGGGCTCCACGCCCAGCGCCCGTACCAGCCGGTTGGCGACGGTGTTCAGCGCGGCGATCACCGGGCGGAACAGCCGCGAGAAGTGGTGCTGCGGGCCCGCGACGAACCGCGCGACCTGCAACGGCCGGGAGACCGCCCAGTTCTTGGGCACCAGCTCGCCGATCACCATCTGGAGGGCGGAGGCGAGCAGCATGCCGACGACCACGGCGACACCGGAGACGGCGCCCGCGGGCAGACCGGTCGCGGTGATGGGGCCGTGCAGCAGCTCGGCCAGTGCCGGTTCGGCGAGCATGCCGACGACGAGGGAGGTGATGGTGATGCCGAGCTGGGTGCCGGAGAGCTGGAAGGACAGCTCGCCCAGCGACTCGACGACCGTACGGGCGCGTCGGTCGCCGTCGGCCGCGGCCTTCTCGGCGTCCGGGCGCTCGACCGTCACCAGGCCGAACTCCGCCGCGACGAAGAAGCCGTTGGCGAGGATCAGCAGGAGGGCCGCTCCGAGGAGCAGCAGGGGGAGGGTCATGATGCCGCCGCCTGTGTGCGCGTGCGGACCGCGGGGGCGCGGTGCGCGCTATGTCGGCAGGGGGCGGCGCAGGTACTACAGGACGATCCGTCCATCGCCGGAGGGAGTCACTCCTCGGGTAGCAGGAACCCCTGGCACCGGGCGGCGCTCAGGGGCGGGGACGCAGCGACACGTCTCCGCCCACCAGATTAATCAAGTCCGGGCCGGATGCGTCAGGCCGGAGGCTCCCGAGCCGTCCCGGAGGTTCACCCCGGAGGCGGGTGCGGGTCACGCGCCGCGGGTCTGCTCCGGGTCCGCGAGGGCGTGCGACTCGACGAGGGCGCGCAGCGCGCGGGCGTCGGCGATGGCCCGCTGCCTGGCGATTCCGGGCTGGATGCCCAGTACGGGCAGGCTGGTGCCGTCGCTCAGGTTGAGGAACACCCAGGGGTCGCCGGGCCGCAGATTCACCTGGAGGACCTGCGGCCACTCCAGATGACGCCGGGATGCGATGTTCACCACAGTGACGCCGGAGTCGTCGGCGACCACCTTCGGCCGGGCCAGCAGCGCCAGCACACCGGACAGCAGGGCGCCGGTGAGGACGAAGCTGATGCGTTCGCCCGGGGTGAGCTGTTCCAGCAGGACGGCCACGGCCGCGATCACGACGAAGATCGCGGCCCCCGCGGAGAGCAGCACCACGCGGGTGTGCCCCGGCCGGAAGGTGACGGGGAGGGCGGGCGGCAGGTCGGACATCGGTCGGTCGTCCTCAGAGGCGGCAGGCGTGGATGGCCGTGGTCAGGATGGCGCGGGCGCCGATCGCGTACAGGTCGTCCATGATCCGCTGGGCCTCCTTGGCCGGGACCATGGCGCGCACGGCGACCCAGCCCTCGTTGTGCAGCGGGGAGACGGTCGGGGACTCCAGACCGGGGGTGAGCGCCACGGCCTTCTCCAGCTGTTCGACCCGGCAGTCGTAGTCCATCATCACGTACGTCCGGGCGACCAGGACGCCCTGGAGGCGGCGCAGGAACTGCTGGACCTTGGGGTCCTCGGTGTCGGCGCCGGTGCGCCGGATGACGACGGCCTCGGACTTCATGATCGGCTCGCCGAAGACCTCCAGGCCCGCGTTGCGCAGGGAGGTGCCGGTCTCGACGACGTCGGCGATGACCTCGGCGACGCCCAGTTCGATGGCGGTCTCCACGGCGCCGTCGAGGTGGACGACGGAGGCGTCGATGCCGTGCTCGGCGAGGTGTCCGGCGACGATGCCCTCGTAGGAGGTGGCGACCGTGCGGCCCTTCAGGTCCCGCGCGCTCTCGGCCGTGCCCGGCTTGGCGGCGAAGCGGAAGGTGGAGCGGGCGAAGCCGAGCGGGAGGATCTCCTCGGCGTCGGCACCGGAGTCCACGAGCAGGTCGCGGCCGGTGATGCCGATGTCCAGCCGGCCGGAGGAGACGTAGATCGCGATGTCGCGGGGGCGGAGGTAGAAGAACTCCACCTCGTTGACCGGGTCGACGATGCGCAGTTCCTTGGCCTCGCGGCGCTGCTGGTAGCCGGCCTCATGCAGCATGTCCGCCGCAGGGCCGGAGAGTGAACCCTTGTTGGGGACGGCGATGCGCAGCATGAGGTCGGCTTCCTTCGCTTGAGGGGATGTGCGGGCGGAGTGCGGTGACTTACAGGTGGGCGTAGACGTCGTCCAGCGAGATGCCGCGGGCGACCATCATCACCTGGACGTGGTACAGCAGCTGCGAGATCTCCTCGGCGGCGGCCTCCTTGCCCTCGTGCTCGGCGGCCATCCAGACCTCTGCGGCCTCCTCGACGACCTTCTTGCCGATGGCATGGACCCCCTTGCCGACCAGTTCGGCGGTGCGGGAGGTGGCGGGGTCGCCGTGGGCGGCCTTCTGCTGGAGCTCGGTGAACAGCTCCTCGAACGTCTTCTTGGACATGGTGCTGCTTACCCTACGCGCTCCGGTCCCCTGGTCACCGCCAGGGTTCGGATACTGAACGCAGCGTGGCGGCGGTCGCCACCGCCGCGGTCACCGCCTCGTGCCCCTTGTCCTCGCGGGAGCCCTCCAGACCGGCCCGGTCCAGCGCCTGTTCCTCGTCGTCACAGGTGAGTACGCCGAAGCCGATGGGCACGCCGGTGTCCACGGAGACCTGGGTCAGGCCCTGGGTGACGCCCTGGCAGACGTAGTCGAAGTGCGGGGTGCCGCCGCGGATGACGACACCGAGGGCGACGACCGCGTCGTAGCCGCGTCCGGCGAGCACCTTGGCCACCACCGGGAGTTCGAAGCTGCCGGGGACCCGGAGCAGCGTGGGCTCGTCGATCCCCAGCTCGTGCAGCGCGCGCAGGGCGCCGTCCACGAGTCCGTCCATCACCTTTTCGTGCCACTGCGCCGCGATGACGGCGACCCTGAGGTCGCCGCAGTTGCGGACGGACAGTTCCGGTGCACCCTTGCCGCTCACGTGTCTCCTCCGTGCTGGTGTTCTCGCCCGTGCCGGTCCCGGCCGGCCCGCGCAGGTCTACTGGTTGCCGCAGGCGGACGCGGTGGACGCGTCCAGCCAGGGCAGGTCGTGCCCCATCCGGTCCCGCTTGGTGCGCAGGTAGCGGAGGTTGTGCTCGCCGGCCTGGACGGGCATGGGCTCCCGGCCGGTGACCTGGATGCCGTGGCCGGTCAGCGCCTCGGTCTTGTCGGGATTGTTGGTCATCAGGCGGACGCTGCGCACCCCGAGGTCGCGCAGGATCTGCGCGCTGGCGCCGTAGTCCCGCGCGTCGGCGGGCAGGCCGAGTTCGAGGTTGGCGTCCAGCGTGTCGCGGCCGCGCTCCTGGAGTTCGTAGGCGCGCAGCTTGGACATCAGGCCGATGCCGCGCCCCTCGTGGCCGCGCAGATAGACCACCACTCCCCTGCCCTCGCGCTGGATGCGCTCCAGGGAGGCGTCCAGCTGGGGACCGCAGTCGCAGCGCAGGGAGCCGAAGACGTCCCCGGTCAGGCATTCGGAGTGGACGCGGACCAGGACGTCCTCGCCGGTGCCGATCTCGCCGTGCACCAGGGCGATGTGCTCCACGCCGTCGACGGCGGAGCGGAAGCCGTGGGCGGTGAAGGTGCCGTGCGCGGTGGGGAGGCTGACCTCCGCCTCGTGGCGGACGGTGGGCTCGCTGCCGCGGCGGTAGGCGATCAGGTCCTCGATGGAGATGATGGTCAGACCGTGCTTTCGGGCGAACAGGACCAGGTCGGGCAGGCGGAGCATCCGGCCGTCCTCACCGGCGATCTCGACGATCGCGCCGGCCGGGCGCAGCCCCGCGAGCCGGGCGAGGTCGACGGCGGCCTCGGTGTGGCCGTCACGGGCGAGGACGCCGCCGGGCCGGGCGCGCAGCGGGAAGACATGGCCGGGCCGCACGAGGTCGGTGGGCTCGGCGGCGCCGCTCGCCAGGAGCTGGAGCGTGGTGGCGCGGTCGGCGGCGGAGATGCCGGTGGTGACGCCGTGCGCGGCGGTGGCGTCGACGGAGACCGTGAAGGCCGTCCGCATCGACTCGGTGTTGTCCTCGACCATCTGCGGCAGACGCAGCCGGTCGAGTTCCTCGCCCTCCATGGGGGCGCAGATCAGACCGCGGCACTCGCTCATCATGAAGGCGACGATCTCGGGGGTCGCCTTCTCGGCGGCGACGACGAGGTCGCCCTCGTTCTCGCGGTTCTCGTCGTCGACGACCACGACGGGACGGCCGGCCGCGATGTCGGCGACGGCCTGTTCGACCGGGTCGAGGGCGAAGTCCTCGATGTTGTCGGTGCTGTAGAGGACGGGGGGGACCGCGGGGGCGGCGCGCAGCGCCTCGTTCGGGGCGGTGGCGGTGGCGGACGGGTGGGCGCTCATGCGGGCGCTCCTTCCGGTACGGGCCGCGCGCCGTGCCGGGAGCGCAGCCACCAGTCGCGCAGGCCCCACAGGACGAGCGCGCCGTAGAGGACGTAGACGAAGCCGGAGAAGGCGAAGCCGTTGGCGAAGTTCAGCGGGACGCCGACGGCGTCGACGAGCAGCCAGGCGAGCCAGAACTCGACCATGCCGCGGGCCTGGGCGTACATGGCGACGACGGTGCCGACGAAGATGTAGGCGTCCGGCCAGGGGTCCCAGGACAGGGACGGGTACGCCTCGAACAGGGAGGCGACCGCGACGGTGCCGACGGCGGCGACGGCGAGCAGGGCGGCCCGCTCCCGCCAGGTGGCGAAGCGGACGGCGATGTGGCCGTCGGCGCCCGTCCGCGGGCCGCGCTTCCACCGCCACCAGCCGTAGCCGGCGACGACCATGACGACGATCTGCTTGCCCGCGCTGCCGGAGAGGTGGGCGGTGGCGAAGGCGGCGAAGAGGATCGCGCCGGACAGGAACTGGGTGGGCCAGGTCCAGATCGAGCGGCGCCAGCCGAAGGCGAGACCGAGCAGTCCGATGATGTTGCCGATCATGTCGGACCACTTGATGTGCTGGCCGAACGCGGTGAACGCCTCGGAGTTCAGCCAGTTCACCGGTCGGCCCCCGGGGCGCGGTCGCCGAGCAGCCGCTCGACGTACTTGGCGACGACGTCCACTTCCAGGTTGACCGGGTCGCCCGGCTGCTTGATGCCGAGGGTGGTCAGGGCGAGGGTGGTGGGGATGAGGCTGACGGTGAAGTGCTCGGCGCCGGCCTCGACGACGGTGAGGCTGATGCCGTCGACGGTGATGGAGCCCTTCTCGACGACATAGCGGGCGAGCGGGGCGGGCAGCGAGATCTTCACGATCTCCCAGTGCTCGGAGGGCGTGCGCTCCAGGATGGCGCCGGTACCGTCGACGTGGCCCTGCACGATGTGGCCGCCGAGGCGGGCGCCGACGGCGGTGGGGCGTTCGAGGTTGACCCGGGAGCCCGCGGTGAGGACGCCGAGACTGGAGCGCTCGAGGGTCTCCGCCATGACGTCGGCGGTGAACTCCTCGCCGTCGTGCTCGACGACGGTGAGACAGACGCCGTTCACGGCGATGGAGTCGCCGTGCCGCGCGCCCTCGGTGACGACGGGGCCGCGGAGACGGAAGCGAGCGGCGTCGCCGAGGTCCTCGACGGCGGTGACCTCGCCCAGCTCTTCGACGATTCCGGTGAACACTTCCCGGGTCCTCCTGCCTCTTCGGGCACGGACTCCGGGGCTGCCGGGACGGCAGAGCACACGAGGGGACCACACGCCGGGCGACGACGCCGGAGCGGACCCGTCGCCAAACGGGCCCGTAGACGGCGACGCGCACAGATGTGCCCGCTCGCCGCGCACTGCCTCCCATCCGGACTTTAACCGTCGGTCCAGGAATTTCACCTGGTCAACCGGCCGCTGGAAGCGACCGGGTCGCGGACTGTAACCGCCGGTTCGGACTTTCACCGACCCCGGAGTGCGCTGCTACTGGTACACGGCCAGTGTGCCACGCCCGGTGGACGTCCATCCGGACGATCGGTGTGGGCTCGCTCACAGAGTGCAGCACCGCCCTCGGCGCGGGCGCGCGTGCCGGGGCGCGCCGGGCGCGCGCGTGAAAGGCCCGGCGGCGGGCAAGGGCCGTCGTCACCGCCGCCGGGCCGGTCTGTTCCTGAGTCAGACACTAAAAGGACTAGACCAGTGGGGTCAACAGGGCGGCACCGGACGCCAGTTCGGGTCACGGCAGGGCCACTCGCGCGGCGCGGGTGCGGGCGGGCCCGAAGCCGGACAAGCTGAACCTCGTACGACGTCACGGACCTCGCACGACGTCAGGGAAGGGACGGGACCTCATGACCACGATCCTGGTGACCGGCGGCACCGGAACCCTCGGCGCGCTCGTCGCCGAGCGGCTGCGCGCGGACGGGCACGAGGTGCGCGTGCTCAGCCGGCACTCCCGGCCGTACGGCGTCGACCTGCGCGAGGGCGGCCCGGGGCTGGACGCGGCCGTCGCGGGCGTGGACACGGTCGTGCACTGCGCGAGTTCGACGCGGGGCGGCGACGAGGAGGGGGCCGCCCATCTGCTCGCGGCGGCGCGCGGCGCCGGGGTCTCCCATCTCGTGTACGTCTCCATCGTGGGCGTCGACCACGTGCCGCTCGGCTACTACCAGACCAAGCGGGCCGTGGAACGGCTGGTCGAGGAGTCGGGTCTCGGCTGGACCGTGCTGCGCGCCACCCAGTTCCACGACCTCGTGGCCGCTCTCCTCGGGAAGCTGGCCAGGCCGCCGGTGATGCTGCTCCCGGCCGGGGTGCGGGACCAGCCGGTGGAGGTCGCGGAGGTCGCCGGACGGCTGGCCGAACTGGCGGCGGGCGCCCCGGCGGGCCGGGTGCCGGACATGGGCGGCCCCGAGGTCCGCGGCGTCGAATCCCTGGCCCGCGCCTATCTCAGGGCGACGGGCCGCCACCGCCCCGTCCTGAACGTCCCGCTGGCGGGCCGGGTCTACCGGGGCTACCGCGAGGGCGGCCACCTCGCTCCGGACCGGGCGGTCGGCAGGCGGACCTTCGAGGAGTATCTGACGGCGCGCTTCGGCGGCACCGGACTGCGCGGCTGAGACGGCGGGGCAGGTCGTCCGCGCGCGGGGGTGGCTGGGTCGGGGGGTCCGCGCGGGGCGCCCTCACACCGGCCGGACCGGTGTGCCCGCCGTGCCGGGCGGCGCGAACAGCACCTCCTGGGCGCGGTCGCGGGCCGTCAGGAGGGCTCCGCGCAGGACGGCCGCGCCGCCCAGGGTGCTCGGCCGCACCTGGGTGGGCAGCGGTGACATGCGGGCGATGCGCCGGGCCACCCGGGCGGCGAGCGCCTCGCCGCCGGCCCGGCCGGTGTCCCCGCCGAGCACCACGCACCCGGGGTCCAGCACGGCCACCACGGAGGCCGCCCCGAGCGCCAGCCGGTCGGCGAGGGCGTCCAAGAACCGCCCGGCCCCGGGCGAGGAGCCGCGCACCGCGCCGCGCACCAGTTCCGCGGCAGCCGGCTCACGTCCTGAGGGCGCGCCCGCCAGCCCGTGCTCGGCGGCCAGTTCCACCACCGCCGCCGAGCCCGCCAGCGAGTGGAAGCCGCCCGTGCAGTCGGTCGCCGAGGGCAGGCCGCCGGTGCCGGGCACGGGCAGGAAGCCGATCTCGCCGGTGCCGCCCGACGCGCCGTGCCGCAGCGCCCCGTCCAGGACCACCGCGGCGCCGGTGCCGTGACCGAGCCACAGCAGGACGAAGGTGTCCCGCCCGCGGGCGGCCCCGTCGCGCTGCTCGGCCAGGGCCGCGAGGTTGGTCTCGTTCTCGACGATGACCCGGGCCCGCGGCAGCCGTTCCTGGAGGGCGGCCACCAGCCGGCGGTGCCACTCGGGCAGGCCGGTGGAGTCGCGCAGTTCGCCCGTGACCGGGTCGATCAGGCCGGGCGCGCCGATGCCGACGGTGTGCAGCCGGGGCGCTCCCGCCTCCTTGGCGGCCCGCTCCACGAGCGTGACGGCCTGCTCGACCGCGGGGCCGGTGCCGGTGTCCGGGCCGACCGGCGCCGACGCCTCGGCCAGTTCCCGTCCGAGCAGATCGGAGACGGTCACGGCGACGCTGTCGGTGCGGACGTCGAGGGCGGCGAGGTACGCGCGGTCGGCGACGATGCCGTAGAGCCGCGCGTTGGGGCCGCGCCGCTGCTCGCCGGACTCCCCCACGACGGTGATCAGACCGGAGGCCGTCAGGCGGTCGACCAGGTCGGCGACGGTGGGCCGGGACAGCCCGGTGAACTGCTTCAACTGCCCTGCCGTCAACGGCCCTTCCTGCTGCAACAGGCGCAGGGCGAGCCGGTCGTTGATGGCTCGGGCGGTGCTCGGGGATGCGGGCATGGCCGGAATCCTCCCAGATCCGGGGGGCCGGGCCGCGCGCGTGGTGAGCGGCCGCATAACCCCTATCTATCAGGCAGGGTCCCTGATAGTTTACGTCCGCACGTCGGCCGGAGAGCACACAGCCCGGGAGGGGCCGGAGAATGACAGCAGTGGTCCACCACCAGCGCGAGGTCAGACGCGCCCGGTACGCCGTGGCGGCCGTCTTCGCCGTGCACGGCTCGGTGACCGGTTCGTTCGCGACCCGGGTGCCATGGATCCAGGACCATGCCTCGGTCAGCGCCGGGCAACTGGGCCTCGCGCTCGCCTTCCCCGCGCTGGGCGCGTCCCTGGCGATGCCGCTCGCGGGCGGCATCAGCCACCGTTTCGGCGCCCGCACCGCGCTGCGCGGCCTGCTGGCCCTGTGGACGCTCTCCCTGGTCCTGCCCGCGCTCGCCCCGAACCTGCCGGTCCTGTGCCTGGCGCTGTTCGTCTACGGCGCCTCGTCCGGCATGGCGGACGTCGCGATGAACGCCCTCGGTGTGGAGGTGGAGAACCGGCTGGGCCGGTCGATCATGTCCGGGCTGCACGGGATGTGGAGCGCGGGTGCCCTGATCGGCTCGGCGGCCGGCACCCTGGCCGCGCACCTGGGCACGGACGCCCGTCTGCACCATGTCCTGGCGGCCGGTGTGCTGACGGTCCTCGGCCTGGTCGCCTGCACCTGGGTGCTGGACCTCCAGCCGGCCGAGGACGAGGAGCCGCCGCCGCGGTTCGCGCTGCCGCCCAGGTCGGCGCTGCTGATCGGCGCGGTCGGGTTCTGCGCGGTGTTCGCGGAGGGCGCCAGCCTGGACTGGTCGGCGGTGTATCTGCGCCATCAGCTGGAGACCTCGGCCGGGCTCGCCGCGGCCTGCACCACGGGCTTCACGCTCACCATGGCCATCGCCCGGATCGCCGGCGACCGCGTGGTGGACCGATACGGCTCGGTGCGCACCGTGCGGGCCGGGGGCCTGCTGGCCGTCGTGGGCGGGCTGCTGGTGGTGCTGGCGGGGCACCCGGCCGTGGCGATGGGCGGGTTCGCGCTGATGGGGCTCGGGATCGCGGTGGTCGTGCCGCTCTGCTTCGCCGCGGCGGGCCGCAGCGGGCCGAACCCCAGTCAGGCCATCGCGGGCGTGGCGACCATCACGTACACCTCCGGGCTGGTCGCGCCGAGTGCGATCGGCGGGCTCGCCCAGGCCACCAGCCTGGTGGTGTCGTTCGGTCTCGTCACCGTGCTGGCCTGCGGTCTCGCGGTCTTCGCCGGGGTGCTGCGGGCCGGTGACCGGGACCGTCCGAAGATCACCGCGCCGGACGCAGCAGTGCCCGGCCCGCGCGCCTGAACCCCTCGCTCCAGGGGGCGGGCCGCAGGGTGGCCGCGTCCAGCCGGACCAGGACGCGGCTGCCCGAGGCGTACGTCAGCGCGCCGTCGGCCGAGCAGAAGCGGAAGCCGTGGGTGAGACCGGTGGTGCCGAGCCGGTCGAGCCACAGGTGGACGGCGTACTCACCCGGCCGGGTGACCGGCGCGTCATAGGTGATCCGCAGTTCCCTGACCGCGTTGCAGGCGTCGCCCGCCGCCGTCCGGTCGCCCTCGAAGCGGAGGCCGTGCCCGTGCCACAGGCTGTGACCAGGCCCGCTCCACCAGCAGGGGGGAGCGGGCGTGGTGCAGCAGTCCCAGGGCGTCCAGGCCGTCGAAGTGGACGGCGACGGGGACCAGCCGTCCGTACGACAGGTCGGGTGCTGCGGTGGTCACGGCGGTGCTCCTGGACGTACGGGCCGGGGGTGGTCCGCCCGCATTCTAAGCGGTCGCTCACCTTGGGTGGCGGGGAAGGTGCTGGTCAGCCGCCCGCCACCCGCACAATGGTCTCGACCGACTTCACGTACAGAGAAAGCGAAACCCCACCATGGACCTCGGCGTGCGCTGGAAACTGCACAGTGACGGGCGCACGCCCGCACCCGGAGCGGTGGTCCGGCCCGACGAACGGCTGTCCTGGCCCCGCACGGTCGGGCTCGGCGCCCAGCACGTCGTGGCCATGTTCGGCGCCTCCTTCGTGGCCCCCGTGCTCATGGGCCTCGACCCCAACCTCGCCATCATGATGTCGGGCGTGGCGACCGTGATCTTCCTGCTCGCCACCCGCGGCCGGGTGCCCAGCTACCTGGGCTGCTCGCTGTCGTTCGTGGGGGTCGCCGCGGTGATCCGGGCGCAGGGCGGCACCAGCGCGACGGTGACCGGCGCGGTCCTGGTCGTCGGCGCCGTGCTGTTCCTGGTCGGCCTGGCGGTGCAGCGGTTCGGGGCGCGGATCATCCACGCCGCGATGCCGCCGATCGTCACCGGCGCCGTCGTCATGCTGATCGGCTTCAACCTGGCCCCGGTGACCGCCTCCACCTACTGGCCGCAGGACCAGTGGACCGCCCTGCTGGTGATGCTGTTCACCGGTCTGGCCGTCGTCTGCCTGCGGGGTTTCTGGTCCCGGATCGCGATCTTCCTCGGGCTGGTCTTCGGCTACGGCATCTCCTGGGTCTTCGACCGGGTCTTCGGCAGGATCCACTCCGTGGACGGGTCGGGGAAGCTCACCGACCACTGGCGGCTGGACCTCTCGGGCGTCGGCAAGGCCGACTGGGTCGGGCTGCCGTCCTTCCACGGCCCGGCGTTCCACTGGTCGGCGATCCTGGTCGCGCTGCCCGTCGTCATCGCGCTGGTCGCGGAGAACGCGGGCCATGTGAAGGCCGTCGGCGAGATGACCGGCGACCCGCTCGACGACAAGCTGGGCACGGCGATCTCGGCGGACGGCGTGGCCTCCGTGCTGTCCACGGCGGTGGGCGGCCCGCCCAACACCACGTACTCCGAGAACATCGGCGTCATGGCCGCCACCCGCGTCTACTCCACGGCCGCCTACTGGGCCGCCGCCGGGTTCGCGCTGCTGTTCGGGCTCTGCCCGAAGTTCGGCGCGGTCGTGGCCGCGATCCCGGGCGGTGTGCTCGGCGGCATCACCGTCATCCTGTACGGCATGATCGGCCTGCTCGGCGCGCAGATCTGGAGCAACGCCCGGGTCGACCTGCGCAATCCGCTGAACCTGGTGCCGGCCGCCGCGGGCATCATCATCGGCGTCGGCAACGTCAGCATGAAGTTCACCGACACCTTCTCCCTGAGCGGCATCGCCCTCGGCACGGTCGTCGTCATCACCGGCTACCACGCCCTGCGCGCCTTCGCCCCGGCGCATCTGAAGCAGCAGGAGCCGCTGCTCGACGAGGGCACCTCCTCCTACGACGCGCCGGGACGCCCCGGCGGCGACGCGGGAACCTCCGCGCCGTAGCCGCGCACCGGGCGCTCCGTGGGCGGGCACCGGCCGCACCGTAGCCGGACACCCGGCGGACCGGGCCCGGACCGGGCGGGCGTTCCCCCGTTCCGGGGAAGCGTCCGGCCCGTCGGCACCGGCGGGGGTGCGCGGCTGCGACGCTGCCCGCATGGGGCAAACGGCACCACTCACCCGCCGCCCGGACGCCGCGGGGACCACCGACACCGCGGCCGCCGTGGACACCGTCCTCGCGCGGCTGCGCGGGAGCGCCGCCGGACCGCCGGAGCGGGACGGGGTCGCGGTCTTCCACCGCGTCTACCTCGCGGTCGCCGAGGAGGCCGCCCGCCGCCCGGCGGCCGGGCGGCCCGCCACCGCGCGGGCCGCGGCCGCGCTGCACGCCCGGCTCGCCGGACGGTATCTGGCCGCCGTGGACCCGGCGGCCGGTCCGCGGCGCGCGCCGGACTGCTGGCGCCCGCTGCTCCAGGCGCGGCGGCACCCCGGCGTACGGCCGCTCCAGTTCGCCCTGGCGGGCCTGCACGCGCACACCGGGCACGATCTGGCGCTCGCCGTGGTGGACACCTGCGCCGCCCTGGGGTGCGAACCGGCCGGGCTGGAGGGCGGGTTCGAGCGCGTGGGCGATCTCCTCGCCGCGCTGGAGGAACGCGCCCGGGAGGACCTGGTGCCGGGCCCCGACCTGCTGCGGATCGCCGACCCGCTCACCCATCTGCTCGGCGCCTGGCACCCGCGGCAGGCGCTGGACGCCGCCTGGACGGCCGCGCGGACGCTGTGGGCGCTGCGCCGCGTGCCCGAGCTGGCCGGGGAATGCGCCCGCGGGCTGGACGCGGCAGTCGGCCTCACCGCGCGCATGATGCTCACCCCGCTGCCGCGCTGACACCCGCCCGGCCCGCCCCGGTTCCCCGGAACTCCCTTGTCCCCCCGGTACGTTGGCTCTTCTGCACCGGGACACCGGTGATCACCGGCAGCACGAAGGAGCGCATCGCCATGGCGACCCGTCTGGGACTGGGCCTTCCGCAGAACCGGCAGTACGACCTCGGCAGGGACGTGCCCGACGTGGCGCGGGCCGCGGAGGGGATCGGCTACGACAGCCTGTGGGTGTACGAGCGGGCGCTGTTCCCCGAGCCCGCCACCCAGGGCCTGTACGGCATCGAGGGCCTGCCCTGGCCCGACGCCTACCGCCATGTGGCCGAGCCGCTGGTCACGCTCACCCTCGCCGCGGCGGCCACCGAGCGGGTGGACCTCGGCACCAGCGTGCTCGTGGCGCCGCTGCACGTGCCGTTCCAGCTCGCCCGCTCGCTCGCCTCGCTGGACGCGGCCAGCGGCGGCCGGGTGATCGCGGGCTTCGGCACCGGCTGGTCGACCGACGAGTACGCGGCGGCGGGCGTCCGCCCGATCGAGGAGCGCGGCCGGGTGCTGGACGAGGTCATCGACGTCTGCCGCGCGGTGTGGGGCCCGGACCCCGTGCGCCACCACGGCCCGGTCACCCGGATCGACTCGGCCGTGGTGGGCCCCAAGCCCGCCCGGCCCATCCCGATCCTGCTGGCCGCGGGCAGCCGCAAGGCACGCGAGCGGCTGGTGGAGCACGCGGACGGCTGGCTGCCGACCAGCATGGGCATCGACCAGGTGACCGCGCAGTGGCACGCTTTGCAGGACCTGGCCGCCGAGCGCGGCCGGCAGCAGCCGATCCGGACCGTGCTGCGGGCCAACGCCCGCTACGCGGCCAAGGCCCAGGAGGGCACCGGCCGGGCGCACTTCCACGGCAGCGTCGACCAGATCGTCGAGGACCTGTTCCCCTATGTGGAGCTGGGGATGCAGGAGATCCTGGTCGATCTCCAGAGCACCCTGCGGGACGCCGGTGAGCTGAAGGACGTGGCCGCCGAGCTGTACGAGAAAGCGCGGGCCGCGGGGCTGTGACGGCCCGCGGCCGGGCTCAGTCCTCGGGGAGTTCGACGGGCGCGATCTCGTCGTAGACGTCGCCGGGGCCCGGGTTGGCCGCGTCCGTGGCCCCGCCGAAGTGGTGCATGACGCCCCAGACCGCGTTCAGCGCGGTCTGGACGGCGCCCTCGGCCCAGCCCGCCGTCCAGGAGATGTCGTCGCCCGCCAGGAAGATGCCCCGCTTCTCCGCGGGCAGCCGGTCCTGCATGAAGTGGGTGAACAGACGGCGCTGGTAGCGGTAGTGGCCGGGCAGGTTGGCCTTGAACGCGCCCATGAAGTAGGGCTCGTTCTCCCAAGAGACGGTCACCGGGTTGCCGATGATGTGCTTCCTGATGTCGACCCGCGGATAGATCTCCGACAGCGACTTGAGCATGACCTCCATCCGCTCGTTCGCGGACAGCGGCAGCCACTTCAGGCTGTCGTCGCACCAGGTGTAGGAGAGGCAGATCACGGCGGGCTTGTCCGGGCCGTCGTCCAGCAGGTACGTGCCGCGGGTCATCCGGTCGGTCAGCGTCATCGACATGACGTCCCGCCCGGTGTGCTCGTCCTTGTCCAGCCAGAACGGCCGGTCCACCGGCACGAACAGCTTGCTGGACTCCATGTAGTGGGTGCGCTCGATCGCCGTCCAGTGGTCGATCGGGAACAGCGCGTCGTCGCACTGGATCTTGGACAGCAGCATCCAGGACTGGGCGGTGAAGATCGCCGCGCGGAAGGTGCGGATGTCGCCGTCGGCGTCCGTCACGGTGATCCGGTTGCCCGCGGTGCGGTGCAGCCGGGTCACGGCCGGGCGCGGCTCGCCGCCGGGGTGCAGGGACTTCAGCGAGGTGCCGTACGGCCAGTGGACGGTCTTCTCCGGCTCGCGCTCCCACAGCCTGAGCGGCAGCTGCTGCGAGCCGCCGACGATGCCGCGGTGGTGGTCGTCCGCCTCGGTGTAGACGACGCGCAGGATCTCCAGGATGGAGTTCGGGAAGTCGGTGTCCCAGCCGCCGGTGCCGAAGCCGACCTGGCCGAAGATCTCCCGGTGCCGGAAGGACCGGAACGCCTCGGAGTCGCACAGGAAGCCGTAGAAGGTCTGGTTGTCGAGCTTCTCGACGAGGCGCGACCAGATCTCGCGGATGCGCGGCACGTCCCGCTCGCGCAGCGCGCGGTTCATGTCGGAGAAGTCGGCGCCCTCCTCCAGGCACCGGCCCCAGGCGTCCGCGACGTCCCGGTAGACCTGCGGCAGGTCGTCGACGGTCTCGGCGTAGTGCGACTCGCCCTTGAGGTCGACGACCGTGGAGGGGGTGGTCTCGGCGAGCGGGTTGGGGAAGGGACGCGTGCGCAGGTCCACCAGGTCGATGTAGTGCTGGAGCGCCGTGGAGGAGGGCGGGAAGCGCATCGCGCCCATCTCGGCGGTCAGCGACTCGTCGCAGCCCTCGAAGCCGACGGTGCGCAGCCGGCCGCCGATCCGGTCCGCCTCGTACACGACGGGCTTGAGGCCCATCTTCATCAGCTCGTAGGCGGCCACGATCCCGGACAGGCCGCCGCCGACGACCGCGACCTCGGCGCCGTGCTCGGTGGCGGGTATCTGGCCGAGCCCGGCCGGGTGGGCGAGGAAGTCGTCGTACGCGTACGGGAAGTCCGGGCCGAACATGGTGATCGGCGGCTGCTGCTCGTCTGCGTGCTCGACGGCGTTGGGCACGGTGGACGTCATGGGGTACGGACTCCTTGCACGGGGAAGATCGCGGGGTGGCGGGGGCGGGGCGGGTGTCAGCCGGGGATGCCGAGGGAGCCGTAGAGGCCGGGGCGGCGGTCGCTCAGATACGGGTTGGCCGCGCGGGAGGCGGCGAGCACGGCGGGGTCGACGTCGGCGAGGACCAGGTCCTCGCCGCGGCCGGCGCGGGCGCGGGCGGTGCCGTCGGGTCCGGCGAGGACGGAGAGGCCGACGAACTCGAAGTCGCCCTCCTGCCCGGCCCGGTTGACGTAGGCGACGTAGAGCTGGTTCTCGAAGGCGCGCACCGGCACCAGCGACTCGGCGACGAACTGGAACGGGTGCATCTGCGCGGTCGGGACGACCAGGAGGTCGGTGCCGGCCAGGGCGTGCGCGCGGACGTTCTCCGGGAACTCGACGTCGTAGCAGATCATCAGGCCGATCCTCAGGCCGCCCAGTTCGGCCTGGACGACGGGCTCGTCGCCGGGGGTGAACACCTCGCGCTCGAAGGGGCCGAAGAGGTGGGTCTTGCGGTAGCCGGCCAGCCGGGTGCCGTCGGCGGAGATCAGCTGGACGGAGTTGAAGACGGCCTCGGCGGCCCGCTCCGGGTAGCCGTAGGCGACGGCCAGGCCGTGCCGGCAGGCGAGTTCGGCGACGGCGTCGGCCGCCTCCCCGTCGGCGGGCTCGGCGAGCCGGGCGACGCCGTCGCCGATCGCGTACCCGGTCAGGAACATCTCCGAGGTGACCAGCAGCCCGGCACCGGCCTCGGCGGCGCGGCCGGCGGCGGCGTCGAGCACCTTCAGGTTCTCGGCGACGGAGCCGGGGCGGCCGGAGCTCTGGAGCAGGGCGGTGCGCAGCGGCGGCATGGCGGTCCTAGGGAAGGTGCGGGGCGCGGTCGGGGGGCCGGAACGACGGTACGTTTCGCCTGGTCACAGGGACAAGACGGGACCGTTGCGTCTGTGCGGGCGATCCGTTGCGCCCCGGACGGCGCCCGCGGCGATTCGTTGCGCGGCGGACGCGGTGGTGGCCGCGGCCGACGACGGGCGGCCTCAGGTGGGTGAGCCCGAGGAGTATCTGCGCAGCAGCGGGGAGAGGACCAGGACCGACTTGGTGCGCTCCACGAACGGCTCGCCCGCGATGCGCTCCAGGACCCGTTCGAAGTGGCGCATGTCGGCGGCGAAGACCTGGGCGATCGCGTCCGCGTCACCGGTGACGGTGGACGCGGACACGACCTCCTGGTAGCGCTCCAGGCCGCGCTGGATCGTCTCCGGCGAGGTGTTGCGCCGGCAGTGGATCTCCACGAAGCCCTCGGTGTGCCAGCCGAGCGCCGCCGGGTCGACGCGGACCGTGAACCCGGTGATGGCGCCGGTGGCGCGCAGCCGGTCCACCCGCCGTTTGACGGCGGGCGCGGACAGTCCGATCAGCTGCCCGATGTCCGCGTAGGAGCGGCGGGCGTCCTCGGCGAGGGCGTGCACGATGCGTTCGTCGAGTTCGTTCAGCACGGGGCGCGGGTCATTTCTCCGGGCTCGGGTCCGGTCGTCCGGTCTACTGGGCTGCCGTCGCGGGGCCGGAACCGGCCGCGAGACGGGAACGGCGGTGGCCGTACAGGAAGTAGATCACGAGCCCGACGGCCATCCAGATCCCGAAGACCACCCAGGTGACGGTGGACAGGCTGCCCATCATCCACACGCACAGCACGAAGCCGATCGCGGGCAGCACCGGCGACAGCGGCACCCGGAAGGTGCGGCGCATGGCGGGCCGGGTCCGGCGCAGCACCACGACGGCCACGTTGACCAGGGCGAAGGCGAAGAGGGTGCCGATGCTGGTGGCGTCCGCGAGCTGGCCCAGCGGGATGGCGGCGGCCAGCACACCGCAGAACAGCGACACGATGAGCGTGTTCACCCGGGGCGCGCCGGACTTCGGGTGGACACGGGAGAACGCCTTGGGCACCAGGCCGTCGCGGGACATGGCGAACAGGATGCGGGTCTGGCCGTAGAGCACGGTCAGCACGACGCTGGCGATGGCGATGACCGCGCAGAAGGCCAGCAGCGTCCCCCAGAAGCTCTGGCCGGTGACGTCGCGCATGATCTGGGCGAGGGCGGCCTCCGAGTCGTTGAACTGCCGCCAGGGCTTGGCGCCCACCGCGACGGCGGCGACCAGGACGTACAGCGCGGTGACGATGACCAGGGAGAGCATGATCGCGCGGGGCAGGTCGCGCTGCGCGTTCTTGGCCTCCTCACCGGCGGTGGAGGCGGCGTCGAAGCCGATGTACGAGAAGAACAGCGTCGCGCCCGCCGCGCTGACACCGCCCATGCCGAGTGGCATGAAGTGGGAGTAGTTGCCGGAGCGGAAGCCCTGGACGCCGATGGCGCAGAACAGGATCAGCGCGGCGATCTTCACGCACACCATGACCGTGTTGGCGCGGGCCGACTCCTTGGCGCCGCCGAGCAGGAAGACCATCGCGAGCAGCACGACGAGCAGTGCGGGCAGGTTGAAGACCCCGCCGTCGCCGGGCGGCGCGGACAGGGCCGCGGGTATGGTCACGCCGATCGTGCCCTTGAGCAGCTCGTTGAGGTACTCGCCCCAGCCGACGGCGACGGCGGCCACCGACACGCCGTACTCCAGGACCAGGCACCAGCCGCAGATCCAGGCGATCAGCTCGCCCATCGTTGCGTATGCGTACGAGTACGAGGATCCGGAGACCGGGATGGTGCCGGCCAGCTCGGCGTAGGAGAGGGCGGAGAAGAGCGCCGTGAGACCGGCGATCACGAAGGACAGCGTGACGGCGGGCCCGGCCTTGGGGACGGCCTCGCCGAGCACCACGAAGATGCCGGTGCCCAGGGTGGCGCCGATGCTGATCATGGTGAGCTGCCACAGCCCCAGGGACCGCCTGAGCGTTCCGCCCTCACCCTGACCGCCCTCTGCGACCAGGCGTTCCACCGGCTTGCGGCGCATCAGGCGGGCGCCGAGAGACGGGGGGACGGTGGTGCTGCGGTCCGGGGGTGCGCCTTGGTCGAGCACGCGCGGCTCCTTGTCGCTGCGATTGCCGGAGCGGGCGGGACCGGTGGCGCCCCGTCCCGCGGGGACCCACCGAGCGGGGTCCCTGCCACGCCATGTACAGCGCAGACCTTATGAGGCTGCGCTTCACAAGCGTAATGCAGCAACCTTGCGTCTTTCCGCATGATCGTTGCGTTCCGGGGCCCGGCGCGGGTGTTCGTTGCGCCGGTGCTTTCGTCCGTTGCGTGCGGGACGGGTGGGACTGTCCGGGTGTGCCCGGCATGCGGAAGGCCCCCGCTCTCCCGTCACCGGGACAGCGGGGGCCTCGCTCGGACGGGCGCCGGTCAGCTCCAGCTGGCGTGCAGCGGCTTGCCCTCGGCGTAGCCCGCGGCGCTCTGGACGCCGACGATCGCCTTCTCGGCGAACTCCTCCAGGGAGTTCGCACCGGCGTAGGTGCAGGAGGAGCGGACGCCCGCGATGATCGAGTCGATCAGGTCCTCGACACCCGGGCGGTCCGGGTCGAGGAACATCCGGGAGGTGGAGATGCCCTCCTCGAACAGCGCCTTGCGGGCCCGGTCGTACGCCGACTCCTCCGAGGTGCGGTTGCGCACCGCGCGCGCGGAGGCCATGCCGAAGGACTCCTTGTAGAGGCGGCCGTTGGCGTCCTGCTGGAGGTCGCCGGGCGACTCGTAGGTGCCCGCGAACCAGGAGCCGACCATGACGTTGGACGCTCCGGCGGCCAGCGCCATGGCCACGTCGCGGGGGTGGCGCACGCCGCCGTCGGCCCACACGTGCTTGCCGTACTTCCTCGCCTCGGCCGCGCACTCCAGCACGGCGGAGAACTGCGGCCGGCCCACACCGGTCATCATGCGGGTGGTGCACATGGCACCCGGGCCCACCCCGACCTTGATGATGTCCGCGCCCGCGTCGATCAGGTCCTTGACGCCCTCGGCGGAGACGATGTTCCCGGCCACGATCGGCACCTGCGGGTCGAGGGCGCGGACCACCCGGACCGCGCTGATCATCGACTCCTGGTGACCGTGCGCGGTGTCGATGACGAGCGTGTCGACGCCCGCGTCGAGGAGCTGCTTGGCCTTGCCCGCCACATCGCCGTTGATACCGACGGCGGCGGCGACCCGGAGCCTGCCCTGCGCGTCCACGGCCGGGGTGTACAGCGTGGCCCGCAGGGCGCCCTTGCGGGTCAGGATGCCCGCGAGGCGGCCGTCCCGGTCGACGGCGGGCGCGTAGCGGCGGTTGGCGGCGTCGAGCCGGTTGAACGCCTCGCGCGGGTCGATGTCCGCGTCCAGCAGGAGCAGGTCCTTGCTCATCACCACTTCGAGCTGGGTGAAGCGGTCCACCCCGGTGAGGTCCCGGTCGGTGACCACGCCGACGGGCCGGTGCTCCTCGTCGACGACCACACCGGCGTTGTGCGCGCGCTTGGGCAGCAGGGCCAGGGCGTCGGCGACCGTCTGGTGCGGGGCCAGCACGATGGGGGTGTCCAGGACGTGGTGGCGGCCCTTGACCCAGGAGGTCACCTCGGTGACGACCTCGATCGGGATGTCCTGCGGGACGACCACCAGGCCGCCGCGCCGGGCCACGGTCTCGGCCATGCGGCGGCCGGCGATGGCGGTCATGTTGGCGACGACGAGCGGGATGGTGGTGCCCGTGCCGTCCGGGGAGCTGAGGTCCACGCCCTGACGCGAGCCGACCGCGCTGCGGCTCGGCACCATGAACACGTCGTCGTACGTCAGGTCGTACGCGGGCTGGATGTCGTTGAGGAAACGCACGTGCTGCACATCCCAGTCGATCAGAGGTGGCCCCCGGACAGGTCAGCCAGGGGGAAAGAGCACGTACTTCATTGTCCCATGCCGTATGGCCCGTCATGCCCTGTCACAACATCCAGGCTGGTCAGCGGGGCCTTAGGAGGAAACTCCAAGGCCGAGGGCGACGGTGAGCGCGGGGGTGCGCTCCGTCGCCTCCGCGAACACCTCCCGCGCGGTGCGCCACTCCTCGGGACGGGCCTCGGCGTAGGCCCGCCAGCCCACGACGACGAGCAGCAGCCCGCGCCCGGCGGCGTCTTCCGGCCATACGGAGGGATCGCCCAGGGAGTCGGCCAGCGCGTCCCAGTTGCGGCCGAACCAGCCGGGCAGCGCGAGGGCGCGGGCGGCGCGGTCCATCAGGCCCGCCTTGTCGGTGACGCCGTCGAGGTCCAGGGCGACCACCAGCCGCCCGGTCAGGTCTTCACTCATCGCAGTACCGCCCGGAAGGTGTCGTAGTGGTCGTCGGTGTAGTACAGCTCGGCGTGCTGCCCGGTGATCAGACGGCGGGCGCCCCGGGTGCGCGCGCCAGGGGTCTTGACCGTGTACTCGTGGTAGTAGCCCCGCTGGTGCTGGGGCAACCGGTGCTCGTAGTTGCCGAAGACCACACCGTCCTGTGTGTACGGGAACGGGCCGCCCCTGTCGATCAGGGCCAGGGTCTGCCGGGCTTCGGACGGCAGCCGGGACACCTGGACGGTGGCCATGCCACGGGCCCAGGAGGGGGTGGCCGTGCCGGATCCGGTGGAGGGGTTGCCGTGGCCGGAGGAGGCGGACCGCGAGGACGCCGGCGAGGCCGGGCCCTGGGCGGTGGAACACCCGGCCAGCAGGACGGAGAGCAGGACGGAGAGACAGACGAGGATCCCCGCGAACAGGCGGGGGACGGACCGCAGCAGCATGCCGACGATGCTCCCACGGCCGTCCTCCGGCGGCCTGCTCCAGGCCCCCTAGGGGGGCTGTGCGCTCAGACGCCGTCCGGGTCCGAGCGGTTCAGGGCGGACTTGGGGGCCGGTCCGGCCGCCAGCAGATGGTCGGCGGCCGAGGTGTCCGTGACCAGGCTGGTGACCAGGCCGGAGCGGAGCACCGCGTCGATCGCCGCCGCCTTACGCTGGCCGCCCGCGATGGCGACCACCTCGGGGATCCGGCGGAGCTGGTCGGCCGTGACCGTGATGCAGCGCTCCCCCAGGTCCCGGCCGATCCGGCGGCCCTCGGAGTCGAAGAGGTGCGCGGCCATCTCGGCGGCGACGCCGAGCGAGGCGTAGTGGGCGCGCTCCTCGTCGCTGAGCATGTCGTGCACCGTGGAGATGCCCGGCTCCCAGGAGCCGATGGACACACAGGCGACCGTGACCTTGTCGAAGTACTCGAAGGCACGGGCGATGCCGGTCTGGTTGCGCAGCGCGGCGGCGGTGGCCTCGTCCGGCAGCAGCATCGGCGCGTAGATGGGGTGGGCGTCGCCGCCGGAGACCTGAGCCGCGCGGCGCACCGCCTCCACCGAGCCGCGCTCGGAGGTCCCCGCGTCGTACACGCCGGTCAGCTGCACCACCGTGCACGGGGGCAGCCGGTCCAGCGCCGCCGCCATGTGGATGGTGGAGCGGCCCCAGGCCAGGCCCAGCACATCGCCCTCGTCGACCAGTTCGCCGAGCAGGTCGGCGGCGACCTCGCCCAGGTTCTCCGGGTCCGGGGTCTCCTCGGCCTCGGCCGGGGACTCGACCACGACGGCGTGCCTGAGGCCGTAGCGGGCACGGAGCGCGTCGGAGCGCTCGGCGTCCAGCTCGGCCGGGACGCGGATCTCGATGCGCACCAGATCCCGTTCGAGGGCGGTCTCCAGGACCCGGGCCACCTTGAAGCGGCTGACGCCGAACTCCTCAGCGATCTGGATCTTGGACTTGCCCTCGAGGTAGAAGCGGCGGGCCATGGCCGCCGCCTGCACCAGCTCAGCGGGTCCCATCCGCACTGCTGACCGGCCCGCCGACATACCCGACACGGCGTTCTCCTCACTGCCGTTCACACGACTGCTGTTCACACGTGCATTCGCCGTTCATCCTTGCAGATTCGGCGCTGTCGATCAGCCCTGATGAGAGCCGTTCACGTACCTGATGCTCAGTGGTTGCACACCCAGGACGCCTGAGCGGTCGCTTTCTCCGCCTGGGCGCGCAGGGCACGGACCGCCTCGGCCGGGTCCTCGGCGCCGTAGACGGCCGAACCGGCGACGAAGACATCCGCTCCGGCGTCCGCGCACCGCTCGATCGTCGAGGCCGACACCCCGCCGTCCACCTGGAGCCACAGCTGGAGGCCGTGCCGGGCGATCAGCTCCCTGGTGCGGCGGATCTTCGGCAGCATGATGTCGAGGAACGCCTGTCCGCCGAAGCCGGGCTCCACCGTCATGATCAGGAGCATGTCCAGCTCGGGCAGCAGGTCCTCGTACGGCTCGACGGGCGTGGCGGGCTTGAGCGCCATCGAGGCCCGCGCGCCCTTGGCCCGGATCTCCCGGGCCAGCCGCACGGGCGCGGCGGCGGCCTCCACGTGGAAGGTGACCGAGGAGGCGCCCGCCTCCACGTACTGCGGCGCCCAGCGGTCCGGGTCCTCGATCATCAGATGGCAGTCCAGCGGGGTGTCCGTCGCGCGCGCCAGGGACTCCACGACCGGCACGCCGAGCGTGAGGTTGGGGACGAAATGGTTGTCCATCACGTCGACGTGGAGCCAGTCGGCGCCCTCGACCGCCTTCGCCTCCTCGGCGAGGCGGGCGAAGTCCGCGGACAGGATGCTGGGGTTGATCTGCACGGCCATGCCCCAAGCCTGCCATGCCGCGGCGCCGGGCCGTAACGGCGGTCCCGGGGCACGGCCCCCGGAGGACCGCCGGTACGCGGCCCGGCGGCCTCGGGGCTCAGCCGGTCCGGCGGATCAGGGCCAGGTACATCGCGTCGGTGCCGTGCAGGTGCGGCCAGAGCTGGATGTCCGGGCCCTCGCCGAGCGCGGGGACGCCGGGGAGCAGCGGCCGGGCGTCGATCAGTTCGGTCTCCGGGAACTGCTTGAGCACGTCGGAGACGACCGCCCGGGTCTCGGCGAGGTGGGGCGAGCAGGTGGCGTAGCCGACGACCCCGCCCACCCGGACCGACTCCAGCGCCGTGCGCAGCAGCCCGCGCTGGAGCGGGGCGAAGCCCTCCAGGTCCTCGGGGCGGCGCCGCCACCGCGCCTCGGGACGGCGGCGCAGCGCGCCCAGGCCGGTGCACGGCACGTCGACGAGGACCCGGTCGAAGCTGCCCGGCCGCCAGGCGGGCCGCGTCCCGTCGGCGGCGATGACCTGGTACGGGCCCGGGTTCCCGGCGAGTGCCTTGGCGACCAGGCCGGCCCGGTGCGGCTGCTTCTCCGAGGCGAGCAGCACCGCGCCGCGCCCGGCGGCCAGCGCGGCGAGCAGGGCCGCCTTGCCGCCGGGTCCGGCGCAGCCGTCCAGCCAGGCGCGGTCCGGTCCGTCGAGCGGCGCGTTCGCCAGGGCCAGGGCGACGAGCTGGCTGCCCTCGTCCTGGACGCCCGCCCTGCCCTCGCGCACGGCGTCCACCGCGCCGGGCTCGCCGCCCTCGGTGAGCCGCACGGCGTACGGGGACCAACGGCCGGGCAGCGCCGCCTCCTCGCGCAGGAGTTCGTCGGTGGTGGCCCGGCCGGGCCGGGCGACCAGGGTGACCTCGGGCCGCTCGTTGTCGGCGTCCAGCAGGTCCTCGATACCGGCGCGTCCGCCGCCGAGCGAGTCCCACAGGGCGGAGACGACCCAGCGCGGGTGGGAGTGGACGACGGCGAGGTGGTCCTCGGGGTCCTCGTCGTAGGGCGGGGCGACCGTCTCCAGCCAGCCGTCGAGGTCGGTGCGTGCGACCTTGCGCAGGACCGCGTTGACGAACTTGGCCCGGCCGTCGCCGAGCACGACCCGGGCCAGCTCCACGGTGGCGGACACGGCGGCATGGCTCGGGATACGGGTGCCGAGCAGCTGGTGGGCGCCGAGGCTGAGTACGTCCAGGACGGGCGGGTCGACCTCCCGCAGCGGCCGGTCCACGCAGGCGGCGAGGATCGCGTCGTACGTGCCCTGGCGGCGCAGCGTGCCGTAGACCAGCTCGGTGGCGAGCGCGGCGTCCCGCCCGTCGAAGTCGCCGTTCTCGCGCGCCTTGCGCAGCAGCGGCGGCAGGACGAGGTTGGCGTACGCGTCCCGTTCGTCCACGGCGCGCAGCGCGTCGAAGGCGAGGATGCGGACGGGGTCCTTCTGGGGCCGGCGGTAGGGCTTGGCGGGCTTGCGGGGCCGACGGGGGGTGTCGCTCACGAAAAGGTGCTCCGGATGTCTGGGGCCGCCGTCGCACGGACGCCCCGGCTGGGACCCGGGCCGCCGGTGCGGGTGGCCCGGATGCGCTGTCCGCCCAGCCTACGGCCCGTGCACCGGCCCCGCTCCGACCCCCGGGCCGACTCCGGCCTCTGGATCCTCCGCCGGTACGTGGGGCGTCCGCCGGTACCTGGGGCGTCCGCCGGTACCTGAGTCTGCTCCGGCTTCCGGTGCGGCTCCGGGCCCTGGTTCTCCTGGGCAGCCNTNGCCCNCGGTCGGTTGCGGGCTCCGGTGCCGCTCCAGCACCTGGTTCCACGTCGGGCTCCGGGGCCGCCCGGCCCCTCGGGTCCGTTCCGGGCTCCGGGGCCGCTCCAGCCCCCGGGTCCGCTCCGACTTCCGGGTGCCGTTCCGGCCTACGGGCCCTTGCCTCCCGGGTCTGTCTCTCTCTCCCCCCCCCGCTGCCGCGCTGGCCGAGCCAGGACTACGGACGACCGGCCGCGGGCACGCCGCCCCCGGCCCGCCGCCGTCCCCGGCCCTCACACCGCCCCGCACGCCCCGCCCGGCCGGGCGGACGGATGACCGGGCTGCCGGATGGCCGAGCCACCGAGTGACCGGCTCGTCGGCCGACCGGGACCGTCAGCCGGTCAGCCGGTCAGCCGGTCAGCCGGTCAGCCGGTCAGCCGGTCAGCCGGTCAGCCGCCGAGGGTCTCGCCCTCCGTGATGCGGGCGCCGCGGGCCCAGTCCGCCGCCCGCATGGGCTTCTTGCCCTGGGCCTGGACCCACAGCAGCTCCACGGCGTAGGAGCCAGTGCCGACGCGTACGTCGTTCTTGCCCACGGCGAGCGCCCCCGGGGCGAGGTCGATGCGCTGGGGCACGGGGGCGACCTGGATCAGCTTGAGGCGTTCGCCGCGGAACGTCGTCCAGGCGCCGGGCGCCGGCGTGCACCCGCGCACGACCCGGTCGACGCGCAGCGCGGGCGCGCTCCAGTCGACCCGGGCGTCCTCGACGGTGATCTTCGGTGCCAGGGTGACGCCCTCGGCCGGCTGCGGCACGGCCTTCAGGCTGCCGTCCTCGATGCCGTCCATGGTCGCGCCGAGCAGTCCCGCACCGGCGAACGCGAGCCGGGTGAGCAGGTCGCCGCTGGTGTCGGTGGGCCGGATCAGCTCGGTGACGGTGCCGTAGACCGGGCCGGAGTCCAGGCCCTCCTCGATGAGGAACGTGGAGGCGCCGGTGATCTCGTCGCCCGCCATGAGGCTGTGCTGCACCGGCGCGGCACCGCGCCAGGCGGGCAGCAGGGAGAAGTGCAGGTTGACCCAGCCGTGCGCGGGGATCTCCAGGGCGCTCGGCGGCAGCAGCGCGCCGTAGGCGACGACCGGGCAGCAGTCCGGGGCGATCTCCCGCAGCCGCTGCTGGAAGTCGGGGTCGCGCGGCCTCGCGGGCTTGAGCACCTCGATCCCGGCCTCCTCCGCGCGGTCGGCGACGGGGCTCGCGACCAGCCTGCGGCCCCGGCCGGCCGGGGCGTCGGGGCGGGTGACGACGGCCGCGACCTCGTGCCGCCCGGAGGCGATCAGGGCGTCCAGGGCGGGAACGGCGACCTCGGGGGTACCGGCGAAGACGAGCTTCATGAGCGGGTGCGGGCCTCTCGGTCGGGGTGGGGTGCGCGGCCCACAAGTCTATGACCACGGACGACCGCGGCCACGGCCACGGCGGGGAAGCCCCGGGACCGTGCGCCGCCGCCTCCGGCCGCGCACGGTCCTCCCACCCGGCGGCGCCCGCCTGTCCGCGCGGCGGGCGCGCACCCCGTCCCGCAGCGCACGCCCGCCGCGCAGGGGGCGTACGCACATGCTCTTACGCCCCCAGAGCGTGACCAGCGGGCCGAAAACGCGTTGGTCAAGTGAGAGTTGACCAAAAGGGGCCGCTCGTACGGCCCGTTTCCTTTCAACGCCGGTTCGAGAGGCTTGTTCATGGCCGACCACGCAACCCACGACGCCCAGGCCCGTGCCAGCCTGCACTTGCTGGTGCGGGACATCGAGCGGGTCCGCCGGCAGGTGGACGCGCTGCGCACGCTCACCGCCCAGCTGGGCAACGTCTACCGCCCGCGCCGCACCGGCCCCTCCACGGGCTTCGTCGTCTACGGGCGCGCGCCCGCCCCCACGGTCCGCCTCGCGCAGGAGCTGCGGGACAGCGTCGAGACCCTGGTCACGGCGGCCGTCGACTTCGACCGCTCGCTCGGCTTCTCGTGGGACGCCGTGGGCTCGGCGCTCGGCGTCACCAAGCAGGCCGTGCACCGCCGATACGGCGCACGCCGGGCCGCGGCGCAGGCGGCGGCAGCGGAGCCCGAGCGGACGCCGGAGACCCCCGGTCCCCGCCCGGTCAACGTGGGTCCGGCCATCTCCTCCGTGCCCACGGTCCCCGCCGCCCGCTCCATGCCGACCCAGCCGACCGCGGGCAGCCCCGCACTGCGGGAGGACGTCAGGCCCACTGCCTTCCCGGGCCCCCGCAACGGCTGACACTCCGTCACACCCCGTCACGTCTCGTCACCGCGTCGCGTCCCCACGCCGCGCCGAGCACCCCCACTCCCCCGCATCCCCCTACCCGCGGTCCCTGATCCGCCGTCGCTCCCCCTGCCTCCGGCCCCGGATCCGCTGCCGGGCACACCGGGTCCGGCCCGCGCCCGCGTACTCGTCAGCCGATGTCCGGCGGATCGATCCGCACCCACACCGCCGCGTCGCTTCCGCGTGCCGTCCGGGCCGCCTGCGCGGACTTCAGGGCCGCGGCGAGCGCGGAGCCGCTGCCGGGCGGCACCCGGACCAGGGCCCGGTCCCAGTGCTCGCCGGGGGGCGGCGCGCCGGGCCGCCGGGGGCGTCCGGCCGGGGTGGCCGGTACCGGCACCGGGCCGAGGATCTCGGCCGCCGGCGGCAGGGCGACCCCGCGCAGGAAGTCCGCGACCGCCTCCGGCGGACCCGTGACGGCGGCCATCCGGGACACCGGCGGGAAGCCCAGCTCGGCCCGCTCGGACAGTTCCCGCAGGGCGTGGCCGGCGGGGTCCCAGCGGACCATGGCCTGCACGGGGCGCAGGGTCGGCTCGGCGACGACGACCACGGTGCCGCCCGCCTCCTGCGGCCGTACCAGCGCGGCCGCGCCGATCCAGCGGCGCAGGGCGTCCTCGCCCGCCCGCAGGTCCGGACGGCCCAGCATGGCCCAGCCGTCCAGCAGGAGAGCGGCGGCGTACCCGTCCTCGGCGACCGGTTCGGCGCCCGGTGTGCTGACCACCAGCGCGGGCGTCCCCGGCACGGTGTCGAGCACATGCTCGCGGCCCGAGGTGCGCACCGGTACGGCGGGGAAGGCCCGCCCCAGTTCCTCCGCGGTGCGCCGGGCGCCGATCACCTGGGCGCGCAGCCGCGGGGAGCCGCACTCCGGGCAGTGCCAGGCGGACTCCTCCTGCCCGCACCAGTCGCAGCGCAGCACCCCCGCGTCCTGACCTTGGAGCGGGCCCGCGCAGTGCCGGCAGCGGGCCGGGGCCCGGCACTGGGCGCAGGCCATCCGCGGCGCGTACCCGCGCCGGGGCACCTGCACCAGGACCGGGCCGTGGCGCAGCCCCTCCCGGGCCGTCCGCCAGGCGAGCGAGGGCAGCCGGGCGGCGCGGGCGGCCTCGTCCCGGGCGAGGTCCCCGTCGCCCACCGTGCGCACGAGCGGGGCCGCCCGGCGCACCTGTTCGCGCGCCGCCACCAGGGGCCGCGCCCAGCCGGTCTCGACGAGCTGGGCCGCCTCGACGGTGCAGCTCCAGCCGCCGAGCAGGAAGGCGCACCGGTCCTGTGCGGCGCGCAGCAGCAGCACCTCGCGCGCGTGGGGCTGCGGCGCGTGCAGTTCGCTGTGGCTGTCGTCGCCGTCGTCCCACAGGGCCACGAGTCCGAGGTCGCGGACCGGGGCGAACATGGCGGCGCGGGTGCCGACCACGGCCCTTACGGAGCCCCGGCGCACCGCGAGCCACTGCCGGTAGCGCTTCTCGGGTCCGGCGTCGGCGGTGAGCAGCGCGTGCCGTCCCTCGCCCAGCAGGCCGGTCAGCGCGGTGTCCAGGCGGGCGGCGATCCGGCCGTCCGGGACGACCACGAGCGCGCCGCGCCCGGAGGCGAGCGTCGCGGCGACGGCCCGTGCCGTCTCCTCGCTCCAGCGCGGTCCGGGCAGCGCGTTCCACACCGCACGGGGGGTGCCGCCCGCGGCGAGCGACTCGATGAAGGCGGCCCCGTGCTCGTACCGGGTCCAGGAACCGGGGTCGGGGGCGGGGGGCGGGGGCAGCGGCTCCGGGGACGGCCGCCGCTCGGCCCGTGCGCTGCGCGGCGGCACGGCGAGCTGGAGCACGTCGGCGACACTGCCCGCGTAGCGGTCGGCGACGGCGCGCACCAGCGCGAGCAGTTCCTCGCCGAGCACCGGCTCGGGCGAGACGACCTGGGCGAGCGCGGCCAGCGGCCCGGAGTAGTCGGACTCGGCGCGCCGCTCGACCAGGAAGCCGTCGATGAGGCCGCCGCCCTCGCGCCGGCCCTCGCGCACCCGGTGCCGTCCGGCCCCGAACCGCACCCGGACCCGCACCCCGGGCTGCGCGTCCGCGTCCAGCTCGGCGGGGACCGCATAGTCGAAGGTGCGGTCGAGGTGGAGCACGCCCTTGTCGACGAGCACCCGGGCGACCGGGAGCTGCGGGGCCAGGGCCGCGCCGCGCCAGGTCCGGGGCTTGGCGCGGGGCTCCTTGGCCTTGCGCACGCTCTCGCGGATCAGCGCAAGCTGCTCGGGCGGCGCACCCTCGGCGCCGCCCGCCCCCGACCCGTTCTCGCTGCTCACGCTTGCATTCCTACCAAACGGCACTGACAACGACGACGGCTCCCAGGGCCGTGACCGGGTCGGGTCAGGTCCTGGGAGCCGAGGTGGTGTGCGAGGGACCGGTCAGATGCCGACGGCCTGGCGCAGCGCGTCCACGCGGTCGGTGCGCTCCCAGGTGAACTCGGGCAGCTCACGGCCGAAGTGGCCGTAGGCGGCGGTCTGGGAGTAGATCGGACGGAGCAGGTCGAGGTCGCGGATGATGGCGGCCGGACGGAGGTCGAAGACCTCCTCGATCGCCTTCTCGATCTTCTCGGGCTCCACCTTGTGGGTGCCGAAGGTCTCGACGAACAGGCCGACCGGCTCGGCCTTGCCGATCGCGTACGCGACCTGGACCTCGCAGCGGGCGGCCAGGCCGGCGGCCACGACGTTCTTGGCGACCCAGCGCATGGCGTACGCGGCCGAGCGGTCCACCTTGGACGGGTCCTTGCCGGAGAAGGCGCCGCCGCCGTGGCGGGCCATGCCGCCGTAGGTGTCGATGATGATCTTGCGGCCGGTCAGTCCAGCGTCGCCCATCGGGCCGCCGATCTCGAAGCGGCCGGTCGGGTTGACCAGCAGGCGGTAGCCCTCGGTGTCCAGCTTGATGCCGTCCTCCAGGAGCGCCTTCAGCTCCGGCTCGACGACGAACTCGCGGATGTCGGGGGCGAGCAGCGACTCCAGGTCGATGTCGGAGGCGTGCTGCGAGGAGACGACGACCGTGTCCAGGCGGACCGCCTTGTCGCCGTCGTACTCGATGGTGACCTGGGTCTTGCCGTCCGGGCGCAGGTAGGGGATCGTGCCGTTCTTGCGCACGTCGGACAGACGCTTGGACAGGCGGTGCGCGAGGAAGATCGGCAGCGGCATCAGCGTCGGCGTCTCGTCGGAGGCGTAGCCGAACATCAGGCCCTGGTCACCGGCGCCCTGCCGGTCCAGTTCGTCGTCGTCGCCCTCGACGCGGGCCTCGTACGCCGCGTCGACGCCCTGTGCGATGTCCGGGGACTGCGCGCCGATGGACACCGACACGCCGCAGGAGGCGCCGTCGAAGCCCTTCTTGGAGGAGTCGTAGCCGATCTCGAGGATCTTGCTGCGGACGAGGGTCGCGATGTCCGCGTAGGACTTGGTCGTGACCTCACCGGCGACGTGCACCAGGCCGGTGGTGATCAGCGTCTCGACGGCGACGCGGGAGGACGGGTCCTCGCGCAGCAGCGCGTCGAGGATGGTGTCGCTGATCTGGTCAGCGATCTTGTCGGGGTGACCCTCGGTCACGGACTCCGAAGTGAACAGGCGACGGGACACAACGCTCCCTGGGGTTGCAGCGGCTGCTGGCTGATCATGGGCGGACGGCACGGAGGCTGCGCCCGGTCCGTCCGAGAAACAGTTTATCGGTCGCACTCGGCCGCCGGCCCACCTGTCTCGCCACTCGGGAGTGCTGTGACCTGCGGCACGGGCATTCTGCCCCGCGCCCGGGGCCCTTGAACAGGGCCCCTGAGCGGCGGCGCCGCGTGTTCGAGTCATGTGCGAAGCGGCGTGGCGGTCAGCCGAGCCGGGCGGCCACGAGATCCCACACGATGTCGGCCAGGGCCTCCTTCGGCCCGTGCGGCACCGGGGTCTCGCCGCCGTCGGCGGCCAGCACCACGGCCTCGTTCTCCTCGGAGCCGAAGGTCCTGCGCTCCCCCACCTCGTTCACCACGAGGAGGTCGCAGCCCTTGCGCGCGAGCTTCTTGCGGCCGTTGGCGAGGACGTCGTCGGTCTCCGCGGCGAAGCCGACGATCACCTGTCCGGGCCGCGCCCGGTCGGCCGATATCTCCGCCAGGACGTCCGGATTGCGCACCAGGGCGACCGGTTCCGGCTCCTGGCCGTCCTTCTTCTTGATCTTCCCGGCCGCGTGGACGGCGGGCCGGAAGTCGGCGACGGCGGCGGCCATCACCACGGCGTCCGCGTCCGCGGCGGCCTTCAGCACCGCCTCGCGCAGCTGTACGGCCGTCCCGACCCGGACGAGGTCCACCCCGGCCGGGTCCGGCAGCTCGGCGTTGGCCGAGACGAGGGTGACCCGGGCGCCCCGGGCGGCGGCGGTGCGCGCCAGCGCGTAGCCCTGCTTGCCGGAGGAGCGGTTGCCGAGGAAACGGACCGGGTCCAGGGGCTCGCGGGTGCCGCCCGCGCTGACGACGACATGCCGTCCGGCGAGGTCGGGAGCGGCGGCGCCGCGGGCGAGGACCCGGCGGCAGACCTCGAAGATCTCCGCCGGGTCGGGCAGCCGGCCCTTGCCGGTGTCGACGCCGGTGAGCCGGCCGACGGCGGGCTCGACGACCACGGCGCCGCGGCGGCGCAGCGTCGCCACGTTCTCCCGGGTGGCCGGGTGCTCCCACATCTCGGTGTGCATGGCGGGGGCGAAGACCACCGGGCAGCGAGCGGTGAGCAGGGTGTTGGTCAGCAGGTCGTCGGCGAGGCCGTGGGCGGCCCTGGCCAGCAGGTCGGCCGTGGCCGGGGCGACGACCACCAGGTCGGCATGCTGGCCGATGCGCACGTGCGGCACCTCGTGGACGTCGTCCCAGACCTCGGTGGCGACGGCGTTGCCGGACAGCGCGGACCAGGTGGCGGCGCCGACGAAGTGGAGCGCCGAGGCGGTGGGGACGACGCGCACCTCGTGCCCGGACTCGGTGAACCGGCGCAGCAGCTCGCACGCCTTGTACGCGGCGATGCCGCCGCTGACCCCCAGAACGACCTTCGGCTTGTCCACCGTCTCTCCCCGGAATCGGCCCCGGTGCGCCCGGTGCGGCGCACGCCTTCTATGACACACCACAGGCCCGGCAGTCGCTGCCGGGCCTGTGGAAAAACTTGCTGCGGTATGCAGATACGACGAATGCGCGCCTGCTCTACCGTGTCGCCTTACTGGGCCGGGCCGTCGATGGCCTCGGAGGTCAGCAGACCCGCGTTGATCTCGCGCAGGGCGATGGAGAGCGGCTTCTCGTGGACGTGGGTGTCGACGAGCGGACCGACGTACTCGAGGAGGCCCTCGCCGAGCTGCGAGTAGTACGCGTTGATCTGGCGGGCCCGCTTGGCCGCGTAGATCACGAGGCTGTACTTCGAGTCGGTGGCCTCGAGGAGCTCGTCGATCGGCGGGTTGATGATGCCCTCGGGCGCGGAGATGGAAGAGGACACGCTCTACCTTCCGATGGATGGGAAAGAATCAGCCGGGATGATCGTGACGATCACACGACGTCCATCAAGGCTAGCAGCTCGCGCGCCACGTCCTCGACGGAGGTGTTGACCAGGGTCTCGTCGAACTCGGACTCGGCGGCCAGCTCGACCTTCGCGGCCCGCAGCCGGCGCTCGATCACCTCGGGCGGCTCGGTGCCCCGGCCGGTGAGCCTGCGCACCAGCTCCTCCCAGGAGGGCGGGGCCAGGAAGACGAGGCGGCCCTCGGGCATGGACTCGCGGACCTGTCGGGCACCCTGGAGATCGATCTCCAGCAGGACCGGCACCCCCGCCTCCAGGTGCTCCAGCACCGCCGCGCGCGGCGTGCCGTAGCGGTTGCCGGCGAACTCGGCCCACTCCAGCAGCTCGCCGTTGGCGATCAGCTTGTCCATCTCCTCGTCGGTGACGAAGAAGTAGTGGACGCCGTGCTGCTCACCGGGGCGCGGCTTGCGGGTCGTCGCCGACACGGAGAGCCAGACCTCGGGGTGTTCCTTGCGCATATGAGCGACGACCGTGCTCTTGCCGACCCCGGAGGGGCCGGAGAGCACGGTCAGCCGCGGACGTGCGTCCGGGGGTACGGGGGTCGTCCCCCGGGGTGTTACAGCCATGCAGCGATTATTCCAGCAATCCCGGAGTGCCCGGGACCCCGGTCGCGGGGTCCCGGGGGCTCAGGAACCGGTGCTGCCGAACTCACGCTCCAGGGAAGCGATCTGGTTGGAGCCGAGGCCGCGCACACGACGGCTCTCGGAGATGCCGAGTCGCTCCATGATCTGCTTGGCGCGGACCTTGCCCACGCCCGGCAGGGACTCAAGAAGGGCGGACACCTTCATCTTGCCGATGACGTCGTTCTCCTGGCCCTGCTTGATGACCTCGTGCAGGGAGGCGCCGGAGTGCTTGAGTCGATTCTTGACCTCGGCCCGCTCCCGGCGAGCCGCGGCGGCCTTTTCGAGCGCGGCTGCGCGCTGTTCAGGGGTAAGGGGCGGAAGAGCCACGCCTACGTCACCTCGGATGTCGAACTGTCGGATACGGACCGGTGAGGAACCTAGTCGCCCCACACCTGGGGGGCCACGAGCAACACGCTTGCCCGCTGCCCCCACTGCCTTGAAGGGCGTGGGAGGCGCCCCCACTCGACGGAGACTAGCGGTCGAGGGCGCCAGAGTCAGCGAGAACAGCGGAAAAGTCCTGGTCAGCCTTGGTGAGGTCGGACATTTAGGACATATTGCCTCGGTTTTCGCCGTGGATCCAGACCCGGGACGTCCCCGAAGGCTCCGCGAAGGGCCTCAGACGGCGGCCACCGCGGCCCGGATCTCCGCCGCGAACCGGTCCGCCGCGTCCCGCAGCGCCGCCACGCCGGGACCGTGCCGCAGCACACCCCGGCTGACGTTGGGCACCACGTTGCGCACCGCGGGCCCGAAGACCGCCGGGAGGCCGGCCGGCGTCGCGCCCTGCGCGCCGATGCCGGGAGCGAGCAGTGGCCCGTTGATGTCCAGGTCGTACGAGGACAGATCGCCGAGCGTGGCACCCACCACCGCGCCGAAGGAGCCCAGCGGTTCCTGCCCCGCGTTCTCCCGGGCCAGGTGCGCGAGGACGGTCGCGCCCACGGTCCGCCCGTCCGGGCGGACGGCGTGCTGCACCTCGGCGCCCTCCGGGTTGGAGGTCAGCGCCAGCACGAACAGACCGGCGCCGCTCTCCCGCGCCAGGTCGACGGCGGGCCTGAGCGAGCCGTAGCCCAGGTACGGCGAGACGGTCAGCGCGTCCGAGAACAGCGGCGCGTCCTTGCGCAGGAACGACTCCGCGTAGGCGGCCATGGTCGAGCCGATGTCGCCGCGCTTGGCGTCCATGACGACCAGCGCTCCGGCCGCCCGCGCCTCCTCCACGGACTTCTCCAGCACCGCCACGCCCCGCGAGCCGAACCGCTCGAAGAAGGCGCTCTGCGGCTTGAGGACGGCGACCCGGTCGGCCACCGCCTCCACGACGGTGCGGCTGAACCGCTCCAGACCGGCCACGTCGTCGTTCAGACCCCACTCGGCCAGCAGCGACGCGTGCGGGTCGATGCCGACGCAGAGCGGGCCGCGCTCGTCCATGGCGCGGCGCAGCCGCGCGCCGAAGGGCTCCAGGGGGCTCATGCGGACGTCCTCACGTCGGCGCCGACCGCGTCGGCGAGGGTGGCGTACGGGCTGGTGCGCAGGCGGGCGGCGAGGCCCTTGTGGATCGCGCGGCACCAGAAGGGGCCCTCGTAGACGAAGGCGCTGTAGCCCTGGACCAGCGTGGCGCCGGCCAGGATGCGCTGCCAGGCGTCCTCGGCGGTCTCGACACCGCCCACGCCGACCAGGGTGATCCGGTCGCCCACGCGCGCGTAGAGGCGGCGCAGCACCTCCAGGGAGCGCTCCTTGAGCGGCGCGCCGGACAGCCCGCCGGTCTCGGCGGCCAGCTCCGGGCCCGACCGCAGGCCGAGCCCCTCGCGCGCGATGGTGGTGTTGGTGGCGATGATGCCGTCCAGGCCGAGGTCCACGGCGAGGTCGGCGACCGCGTCCACGTCCTCGTCGGCCAGGTCGGGCGCGATCTTGACCAGCAGCGGCACCCGGCGGCCGGGCACGGCCCGGTCGGCGGCCTCGCGCACCGCGCTCAGCAGCGGGCGCAGCGCCTCGGTGGCCTGGAGGTTGCGCAGTCCGGGCGTGTTGGGCGAGGAGACGTTGACGACCAGGTAGTCGGCGTACGGGGCGAGGCGCTCGGCGGACTTCACATAGTCACCGGCCGCCTCCTCCTCGGGGACGACCTTGGTCTTGCCGATGTTGACGCCGACGACGGTGCGGAAGACCGGCGTGCGGGAGGCCAGGCGGGCGGCGACGGCCAGCGAGCCGTCGTTGTTGAAGCCCATGCGGTTGATGAGCGCGCGGTCGGCGACCAGCCGGAACAGCCGCTTCCTGGGGTTGCCGGGCTGCGGCTCGCCGGTCACGGTGCCGATCTCGACGTGGTCGAAGCCCAGCATCGACATGCCGTCGATCGCGACGGCGTTCTTGTCGAAGCCGGCGGCGAGTCCGAAGGGGCCGTGCATGCGCAGGCCCAGGGCCTCGGTGCGCAGCTCCTGGTGGCGGGGGGCCAGGACGGCCGCGGCGAAGGTGCGCAGCACCGGCACGCGGGCGGCCAGGCGGATCCAGCGGAAGGCGAGGTGGTGGGCCTGTTCGGGGTCCATCCGCCGGAAGACGAGACGGAAGAAGAGCTTGTACATCACTGTGTCCTCATGACGACCTCATGAAGAGGGGGACACCGTTTCCGGTGTCCCCCTCGGGGCTGCTGCTAGTCGCGGGCCGCGATCAGGAACCCGGCGTGTTCCTGGAGCGAGCGGACGCCCACGTCGCCGTGGTTGAGCGCGTCGATGCCCTGGACGGCGGCGGCGAGCGCCTGGACCGTCGTCAGGCACGGCACGGACCGGGCCACGGCCGCCGTACGGATCTCGTAGCCGTCGAGGCGGCCGCCGGTGCCGTAGGGCGTGTTGACGATGAGGTCGACCTCGCCGTCGTGGATGAGCTGGACGATGGTCTTCTCGCCCTGGGGGCCGGTGCCCTCGGACTGCTTGCGCACGATCGTGGCGTTGATGCCGTTGCGCTTGAGGACCTCGGCGGTACCGGAGGTGGCGAGCAGTTCGAAGCCGTGGGCGACCAGCTCACGGGCCGGGAAGATCATCGACCGCTTGTCGCGGTTGGCGACCGAGATGAAGGCGCGGCCCTTGGTGGGCAGCGGGCCGTAGGCGCCCGCCTGCGACTTGGCGTAGGCCGTGCCGAAGACGGAGTCGATGCCCATGACCTCGCCGGTGGAGCGCATCTCCGGGCCGAGGACGGTGTCGACGCCGCGGCCGTGGATGTCGCGGAAGCGCGACCACGGCATCACGGCCTCCTTGACGGAGATCGGCGCGTCCAGCGGCATGGTGCCGCCGTCGCCGTTCCTCGGCAGCAGACCCTCCTCGCGCAGCTCGGCGACGGTGGCGCCCAGCGAGATCCGGGCGGCGGCCTTCGCCAGCGGCACCGCGGTCGCCTTCGAGGTGAAGGGGACGGTGCGCGAGGCGCGCGGGTTGGCCTCCAGGACGTAGAGGATGTCGCCGGCCAGCGCGAACTGGATGTTGATCAGGCCGCGGACGCCGACGCCCTTGGCGATGGCCTCGGTGGAGGCGCGCAGCCGCTTGATGTCGAAGCCGCCCAGGGTGATCGGCGGCAGCGCGCACGCCGAGTCGCCGGAGTGGATGCCGGCCTCCTCGATGTGCTCCATGACGCCGCCGAGGTACAGCTCCTCGCCGTCGTAGAGGGCGTCGACGTCGATCTCTATGGCGTCGTCCAGGAAGCGGTCGACGAGGACCGGCCGGGAGGGGCTGATCTCGGTCGACTCGGCGATGTACGCCTCCAGGCGGGCCTCGTCGTAGACGATCTCCATGCCGCGTCCGCCCAGGACGTAGGACGGGCGCACCAGGACCGGGTAGCCGATCTCGTCGGCGATGGCCTTGGCCTGGGCGAAGGTGGTGGCGGTGCCGTGCTTGGGCGCGGGCAGCCCGGCCTCGGCGAGGACCTGGCCGAAGGCGCCCCGGTCCTCGGCGGCGTGGATGGCCTCGGGCGGGGTGCCGACGATCGGCACGCCGTTGTCCTTGAGCGCCTGGGCCAGGCCCAGCGGCGTCTGGCCGCCGAGCTGGACGACGACACCGGCGACCGGTCCCGCCTGGCGCTCGGCGTGCACGATCTCCAGGACGTCCTCCAGGGTGAGCGGCTCGAAGTAGAGCCGGTCGGAGGTGTCGTAGTCGGTGGAGACGGTCTCCGGGTTGCAGTTGACCATCACGGTCTCGTACCCGGCGTCGGAGAGCGCGAAGGAGGCGTGGACGCAGGAGTAGTCGAACTCGATGCCCTGGCCGATGCGGTTGGGGCCGGAGCCCAGGATGATCACCGCGGGCTTCTCGCGCGGGGCGACCTCGCTCTCCTCGTCGTAGGAGGAGTAGAAGTACGGCGTGCGCGCGGCGAACTCGGCGGCGCAGGTGTCGACCGTCTTGTAGACCGGGCGGATGCCGAGGGTGTGCCGGACCTCGCGGACGACGTCCTCGCGCAGGCCGCGGATGCCGGCGATCTGCTGGTCGGAGAAGCCGTGCCGCTTGGCCTCGGCGAGCAGGTCCGCGGTCAGCTCGGGGGCCGCCGCCAGTTCGTCGGCGGTCTCCTTGATCAGGAAGAGCTGGTCGACGAACCACGGGTCGATCTTCGTGTAGTCGAAGATCTCCTCGGGGGTGGCGCCCGCGCGGATGGCCTCCATGACCGTGTTGATCCGGCCGTCGGTGGGGCGTACGGCCGCTTCGAGCAGGGCCCGCTTGTCGCCGGGCTCGCCGGTGAAGGCGAACTGGCTGCCCTTCTTCTCCAGGGAGCGCAGCGCCTTCTGGAAGGCCTCGGTGAAGTTGCGGCCGATGGCCATGGCCTCGCCGACCGACTTCATGGTGGTGGTGAGGGTGGAGTCCGCGCTCGGGAACTTCTCGAAGGCGAACCGCGGGGCCTTGACGACCACGTAATCGAGGGTCGGCTCGAAGGAGGCCGGGGTCTCCCGCGTGATGTCGTTGGGGATCTCGTCGAGGGTGTAGCCCACGGCGAGCTTGGCGGCGATCTTGGCGATCGGGAAGCCGGTCGCCTTGGAGGCGAGGGCCGAGGAGCGGGAGACGCGCGGGTTCATCTCGATGACGATGACCCGGCCGTCCTCGGGGTTGACCGCGAACTGGATGTTGCAGCCGCCGGTGTCGACGCCGACCTCGCGGATGATGGCGATACCCATGTCGCGCAGCACCTGGTACTCGCGGTCGGTGAGGGTCATCGCCGGGGCGACGGTGATCGAGTCGCCGGTGTGCACGCCCATCGGGTCGAAGTTCTCGATGGAGCAGACGACCACGACGTTGTCGTTCTTGTCGCGCATCAGCTCCAGCTCGTACTCCTTCCAGCCGAGGATGGACTCCTCCAGGAGGACCTCGGTGGTCGGCGAGAGGGTGAGGCCGGTGCCCGCGATGCGGCGCAGCTCCTCCTCGTCGTGCGCGAAGCCGGAGCCGGCGCCGCCCATGGTGAAGGAGGGGCGGACGACGACCGGGTAGCCGCCCAGCTCGTCCACGCCCGCCAGGACGTCGTCCATGGTGTGGCAGATGACCGAGCGGGCGGACTCGCCGTGGCCGATCTTCTTGCGGACCTCTTCGACGACCAGCTTGAACTGGTCGCGGTCCTCGCCCTTGTGGATGGCCTCGACGTTGGCGCCGATCAGCTCGACGCCGTACTTCTCCAGGACACCGTTCTCGTGCAGCGAGATGGCGGTGTTCAGGGCCGTCTGGCCGCCCAGGGTGGGCAGCAGGGCGTCGGGGCGCTCCTTGGCGATGATCTTCTCGACGAACTCCGGGGTGATCGGCTCGACGTAGGTGGCGTCGGCGATCTCCGGGTCGGTCATGATCGTCGCCGGGTTGGAGTTGACGAGGATCACCCGCAGGCCCTCGGACCTGAGGACGCGGCACGCCTGGGTGCCGGAGTAGTCGAACTCGGCGGCCTGGCCGATGACGATCGGGCCGGAGCCGATGACCAGGACGGACTGGATATCGGTGCGCTTAGGCACGCTGGCCCTCCATCAGGGAAACGAAGCGGTCGAACAGGTAGGCGGCGTCGTGCGGTCCTGCCGCCGCTTCGGGGTGGTACTGGACGCTGAAGGCCGGCTTGTCGAGCAGGTGGAGGCCCTCCACCACGTTGTCGTTGAGGCAGACGTGGGAGACCTCGGCACGGCCGAAGGGGGTGTCGGAGACCCGGTCGGCGGGGGCGTCGACGGCGAATCCGTGGTTGTGCGCGGTGACCTCGACCTTGCCGGTCGTACGGTCCTGCACGGGCTGGTTGATGCCGCGGTGGCCGTACTTCAGCTTGTAGGTGCCGAAGCCGAGGGCGCGGCCGAGGATCTGGTTGCCGAAGCAGATGCCGAACAGCGGCGTGCCGCGCTCCAGGACGCCCCGCATGACGGAGACCGGGTGGTCGGCGGTGGCCGGGTCGCCGGGGCCGTTGGAGAAGAACACGCCGTCGGGCGCGACCGCGTACACGTCCTCCACGGTGGCGGTCGCGGGCAGCACGTGCACCTCGATGCCGCGCTCGGCCATGCGGTGCGGGGTCATGCCCTTGATGCCGAGGTCGACGGCGGCGACGGTGAACCTCTTCTCGCCGATCGCCGGGACGACGTACGCCTCCTTGGTGGCGACCTCGGCGGAGAGGTCGGCGCCGACCATCTCGGGGGCCTGCTGGACGCGGGCCAGCAGCGCGGCGTCGTCGCGGACGGCGTCGCCGCTGAAGATGCCGACGCGCATGGCGCCGCGCTCGCGCAGATGGCGGGTGAGGGCGCGGGTGTCGACGCCGCTGATGCCGACGACGCCCTGGGCGGCCAGTTCCTCGTCCAGGGAGCGGCGGGAGCGCCAGTTGGACGGCACGCGCGCGGGGTCGCGGACGACGTAGCCGGCCACCCAGATGCGCCGGGACTCGGCGTCCTCGTCGTTGACGCCGGTGTTGCCGACGTGCGGGGCGGTCATGACGACGACCTGGCGGTGGTACGACGGGTCGGTCAGGGTCTCCTGGTAGCCGGTCATGCCGGTGGAGAACACGGCCTCGCCGAACGTCTCCCCCACGGCCCCGTAGGCGCGGCCCCGGAAGACCCGGCCGTCCTCCAGGACGAGTACGGCGGGAACCCTCTCGGTTCCCCTTGTGGAGGTGGTCATCGTTCGGCGCCTTCCGTGGTGCTTGCTTCGGTCATGGAGTTGATGGCTTCGACCCACTCGGTGTGCTCGGCCGCCCGGTCGGAGCGGAAGCCGGAGTCGAGCAGCTTGCCGCCGTGTTCCCAGGTCACCACCAGCAGGCCGCCCTCGGAGAGGACCTTGCCGGCGATGCCCTTGTCGAGCCGGGCCCCGCGCAGCTGCCCGGCCGGGACGAAGAAGTCGTGCGCGCCGGGGCGTACGACGTCCAGGCCCGCGTCCGTGAGGGTCAGCTCGGCCCGGCTGCGGGTGCCCAGGCCGTGCGCCACGATGCGGTCCAGCCACTGGCCGGCCGTGGTGGAGCCGTGGTAGCGGCCGGTCATCGTCAGTCTCGCCTCGCCGGGGTGTTCCGGCGCGTCGGGCAGGGCGGGCAGGTCGCTCTGGAGGGTGCCGCGCCACTTCCAGCCCTCGCGCATCAGCCAGTAGACGAGCGCGACGAACAGGGCGAGGCCGACCAGCCAGCCGATGCGTCCGCCCCAGTTGGTGACCGAGGCCGACTTCTCCTCATCGGCGAGTGAGGTGGTGAGCTGGGCTGCGAGCAGTGTTGCAGGTGTCACGTGAGCTTCCCGTCGACGAGCGTGGCCTTGCCCCGGAGCCACGTGTGGGTGACACGGCCCGGCAGCTCGCGTCCCTCGTACGGAGTGTTGCGGCTGCGGGAGGCGAAGCCCGCGGGGTCCACCTGCCCACGGTATTCCGTGTCGACGAGGGTGAGGTTGGCGGGCTCGCCTGCCGAGACGGGCCGTCCGTGGCCGGTGGCCCGGCCGATCCGGGCCGGGGCGGCGGACATGCGGTCGGCGACGCCCGCCCAGTCCAGCAGTCCGGTGGCGACCATGGTCTCCTGGACCACCGACAGGGCCGTCTCCAGGCCGACCATGCCCATGGCGGCGGCGGCCCACTCGCAGTCCTTGTCCTCGTGCGGGTGCGGCGCGTGGTCGGTGGCGACGACGTCGATGGTGCCGTCGGCCAGCGCCTCGCGCAGCGCGTGCACGTCGCGCTCGGTGCGCAGCGGCGGGTTGACCTTGTAGACCGGGTTGTACGTGCGCACCAGCTCGTCGGTGAGCAGCAGGTGGTGCGGGGTGACCTCGGCGGTGACGTCGATGCCGCGGGACTTGGCCCAGCGGACGATCTCGACGCTGCCGGCGGTCGAGAGGTGGCAGATGTGGACGCGGGAGCCGACGTGCTCGGCGAGCAGCACGTCCCGGGCGATGACCGACTCCTCGGCGACGGCGGGCCAGCCGCCCAGCCCCAGCTCGGCGGAGACGACGCCCTCGTTCATCTGGGCGCCCTCGGTCAGGCGGGGCTCCTGGGCGTGCTGGGCGACGACGCCACCGAACGCCTTCACGTACTCCAGGGCGCGGCGCATGATCACCGCGTCGTCCACGCACTTGCCGTCGTCGGAGAAGACGGTGACCCCGGCGGCCGACTCGTGCATGGCGCCCAGCTCGGCGAGCTTCCTGCCCTCCAGGCCGACGGTGACGGCGCCGATGGGCTGCACGTCGCAGTAGCCGTGCTCCCGGCCGAGCCGCCAGACCTGCTCGACGACGCCGGCGGTGTCGGCGACGGGGAAGGTGTTGGCCATGGCGAACACGGCGGTGTAGCCGCCACTGGCGGCGGCGCGGGTGCCGGTGAGCACGGTCTCGGAGTCCTCGCGGCCCGGCTCGCGCAGATGGGTGTGCAGGTCGACCAGGCCCGGCAGGAGGACCTTGCCGCCGGCCTCGACGACCTCGGCGTCCGCCGCGGACAGGCCGGTCCCCACCTCGGCGATGGTCTCGCCGTCGATCAGCACGTCCTGCGGCTCGCCGCCGAGCACCTTCGCACCCCGGATAAGGATCTTGCTCATGGGTCTTACTTCTCCTCGTTGGTGCGGGTGTGGGTGACGGCGGGCTCGTTGCCTCCGAGCAGCAGGTACAGCACGGCCATCCGGATGGAGACGCCGTTGGCGACCTGCTCGACGACCGTGCAGCGCGGGGAGTCGGCGACCTCGGCGGTGATCTCCATGCCGCGGACCATCGGGCCGGGGTGCATGACGATCGCGTGCTCGGGCATCTTCGCCATCCGGTCGCCGTCCAGTCCGTAGCGCCGGGAGTACTCGCGCTCGGTCGGGAAGAAGGCGGCGTTCATGCGCTCGCGCTGGACGCGCAGCATCATCACGGCGTCCGACTTCGGGAGGACGGCGTCGAGGTCGTAGGAGACCTCGCAGGGCCAGGAGGTCACGCCGACCGGCAGCAGGGTGGGCGGGGCGACGAGGGTGACCTCGGCGCCGAGGGTGTGCAGCAGGTCGACGTTGGAGCGGGCGACCCGGCTGTGCAGGACGTCGCCGACCAGGGTGATGCGCTTGCCGGACAGGTCCTGGCCGAGGCCCGTGTCCCGGCCGGTCAGACGGCGGCGCATGGTGAAGGCGTCCAGCAGGGCCTGGGTGGGGTGCTGGTGGGTGCCGTCGCCCGCGTTGATCACGGCGGCGTCGATCCAGCCGGAGGTGGCCAGGCGGTAGGGGGCGCCGGAGGCGCTGTGCCGGATGACCACGGCGTCCACGCCCATGGCCTCCAGCGTCTGGGCGGTGTCCTTCAGGGACTCGCCCTTGGAGACGCTGGAGCCCTTGGCGGTGAAGTTGATGACGTCCGCGGAGAGCCGCTTCTCGGCGGCCTCGAAGGAGATCCGGGTGCGGGTGGAGTCCTCGAAGAAGAGATTGACGACGGTGCGGCCGCGCAGGGTCGGCAGCTTCTTGATCGGCCGGTCGGCGACCCGGGCCATCTCCTCGGCGGTGTCGAGGATCAGGACGGCGTCGTCGCGGGTGAGGTCGGCGGCCGAGATGAGATGACGCTGCATCTGTCAGGCTCCGTAAGGCAGTTCATTCGGGAGAATTCGGGCACAGAGGCGCGCGTGGGCACACGCGCGGGGCGTACGGCGGTATGCGTACGCGCGCGTGGGCTACGGCTGCTGCTCGCCCGGGGCGTCCGGCCTGGCACCGAGCAGCACGGTGTCGCGGCCGTCCTCCTCGGCGAGCTGGACCTTGACCGTCTCCCGCAGCGACGTGGGGAGGTTCTTGCCGACGTAGTCGGCGCGGATGGGCAGTTCGCGGTGGCCGCGGTCGACGAGGACGGCGAGCTGCACCGCGCGCGGACGCCCGATGTCGTTCAGCGCGTCGAGGGCGGCGCGGATGGTGCGGCCGGAGAAGAGCACGTCGTCGACGAGGACGACGAGGCGGCCGTCGATGCCGTCACCGGGGATCTCGGTGCGGGCCAGCGCACGCGGCGGGTGCATGCGCAGGTCGTCGCGGTACATGGTGATGTCGAGGGAGCCGACCGGGACGGTGCGCTCGGTGATCTCGGCGAGCTTGGCCGCGAGCCGCTGGGCGAGGAAGACGCCGCGGGTCGGGATGCCGAGCAGCACCACGTCGTCGGCGCCCTTGGCGCGTTCGACGATCTCGTGGGCGATACGGGTCAGTACACGCGCGATGTCGGGGCCCTCGAGCACGGGGCGGGCATCGGTCGCCTGCGGACCTGCGTGGGTGTCCTGCTTGTCCATACGAAACGGACCTCCTTCTCCGCCTCACGGGACGGACCTTAAAGGACGTCGGAATTGCGCCATCCACGGTAGCAGGTGCCGTGCGCCGCTCCGACCGCCCCCTCCCGCTCCCGCTTCACCCGGTCGGCTCAATGCGCCGCCGATAGCACGGAAGCGGCGGTGTGGACCATTCGGCTTGACGCGACAGAGTAACGCTGCGTAACCTCACAGTGAGTTACCAGCCGCCCGGCGTGGCAGTCCAGCCAGGCCGCGTCGACACAGTGTCCGGGGAGCCATATGTCCAGCGAATACGCCAAACAGCTCGGGGCCAAGCTCCGGGCCATCCGCACCCAGCAGGGCCTTTCCCTCCACGGTGTCGAGGAGAAGAGCCAGGGCCGATGGAAAGCGGTCGTGGTCGGTTCGTACGAGCGCGGCGACCGTGCCGTGACCGTGCAGCGCCTTGCCGAGCTGGCGGACTTCTACGGGGTGCCGGTGCAGGAGCTGCTGCCGGGCACCACCCCCGGCGGTGCCGCCGAGCCGCCGCCGAAGCTGGTCCTCGACCTGGAGCGGCTTGCCACGGTCCCGGCCGAGAAGGCGGGCCCCCTCCAGCGCTACGCGGCGACGATCCAGTCGCAGCGCGGCGACTACAACGGCAAGGTGCTCTCGATCCGCCAGGACGACCTGCGCACCCTCGCCGTGATCTACGACCAGTCGCCCTCGGTCCTCACCGAGCAGCTGATCAGCTGGGGCGTGCTGGACGCGGACGCGCGCCGCGCGGTGGCGTCCCACGAGGAGGCCTGAGCGGCACCAGGCGCCACAGCGGCCCCGGTAGCGACGCCAGACCCCCACAGACCCCGTAGTCCCAGCAGTACCAGCAGAAACGTGCCGCCGGGGTGGCCGGAACTTGACGGTTCCGGCCACCCCGGCGGCTTTCTGCGGGCCCGGAGGTGCCCATGGCGCCCGGGGACACCCGGACATGCCCGAGGGCCCGCAGCGGTCGCGCTGCGGGCCCTCGGGCGTGTGTGCGCTCTGCTCGCCTACGCCTCGTCGCTCGCGCGGCGCAGCGAGGGCTTGAGGTCCTTCAGCCGGCCGAGCAGCCCGTTGACGAACGACGGCGAGTCGTCCGTGGAGAACTCCTTGGCCAGCTGCACCATCTCGTCCAGCACGACGGCGTCCGGCGTCTCGTCGGCCCAGATCAGCTCGTAGGCGCCGAGCCGCAGGATGTTGCGGTCGACGACCGGCATGCGGTCCAGCGTCCAGCCGACCGCGTACTGCGCGATCAGCTCGTCGATCCGCCGCGCGTGCCCGGCGTAGCCCTCGACCAGCTGCATCGTGTACTCGCTGACCGGCGGCTGCCGGGTGTCGGACCGGGAGAGCCGGATCCAGTCCGCGAGGACGGTGAGGACGTCGACATCTCGCTGGTCGCCCTCGAAGAGGATCTGGAAGGCGCGCTTGCGGGCCGTGTTGCGGGCAGCCACGGTTAGCTGTTCACCCGGCCGAGGTAGTCGCTCGTACGGGTGTCGACCTTGATCTTCTCACCGGTGGTGATGAAGAGCGGGACCTGGATCTGGTGGCCGGTCTCCAGCGTGGCGGGCTTGGTGCCGCCGGTGGAGCGGTCGCCCTGGACACCCGGCTCGGTCTCCTGCACGACCAGCTCGACGGCGGCCGGCAGCTCGACGAAGAGCACCTCGCCCTCGTGCTGGGCGACGGTGGCGCTGAAGCCCTCGATCAGGAAGTTGGCGGCGTCGCCGACGGCCTTGCGGTCGACCATCAGCTGGTCGTAGGTCTCCATGTCCATGAAGACGAAGTACTCGCCGTCCATGTACGAGAACTGCATGTCGCGCTTGTCGACGGTGGCCGTCTCGACCTTGACGCCGGCGTTGAAGGTCTTGTCGACGACCTTGCCGGAGAGCACGTTCTTGAGCTTGGTGCGCACGAAGGCCGGGCCCTTGCCGGGCTTGACGTGCTGGAACTCGACGACGGACCAGAGCTGGCCGCCTTCGAGCTTGAGCACCAGGCCGTTCTTGAGGTCGTTCGTGGAAGCCACGGTTGCGGAATCTCCTGGACTGACGTACGACCCCGGCGCGCGCACTCCTACAGCGCGAGCAGCTCCTTGGTCGTGATGGTGAGTAGCTCGGGTCCGCCGTCCGCCTCGGGGCGCACGACGAGCGTGTCATCGATCCGGACACCGCCCCGGCCCGGGAGGTGGACCCCCGGTTCGACGGTGACCGGCACGCAAGCGTCCAGTTTACCCATGGCCGCGGGCGCCAACTGAGGGTCCTCGTCGATTTCGAGTCCGACACCGTGTCCGGTGAGGGACTGCAACCCCTCGGTGTACCCGGCCGAGTCCAGCACCTGCCGGGCCGCGCGGTCCACGTCGCGGCAGGCCGCCCCGGGGGTCAGCGCCTCCCGCCCGGCCCGCTGGGCTGCGAAGACGAGGTCGTAGAGCTGGATCTGCCAGTCCGCCGGGGAGGTGCCGATCACGAAGGTGCGGCCGATCTCGCAGCGGTAGCCGCGGTAGGCCGCGCCCAGGCACACCGAGAGGAAGTCGCCCTCCTCCACCCTGCGGTCGGTGGGCCGGTGGCCGCGGCGGCCCGAGTGGGGGCCGGTGGCGACCGAGGTGGGGAAGGCCGGGCCGTCGGCGCCGTGGTCGACGAGTCTGCGCTCCAGCTCCAGGGCCAGATGGCGTTCGGTGCGGCCGACGAGGATCGACTCCAGCAGCTCGCCCAGGGCCTGGTCGGCGATCTCGGCGCCGATCCGCAGACAGGAGATCTCCTCCTCGTCCTTGACGACCCTGAGCTGTTCCACCGCGCTGCCCAGGTCGGTGATGCGCAGCCCCGGGGCGACCGAGGCCAGCGCCCGGTGCCGGGCGACGGTGACGTGGTGCTCCTCGATCGCGAGGGAGTCGGCGCCCTGGGAGCCCGCGAGGTCGGCGGCGGCGACGGCCGGGTCGCCGCCGGGCTGCGGCAGCACCTGCGTGCGCAGCGTCTCGTCGGGGCGCCCCTCGCCGGGCCGGTCCTCCGGCGGGCTCTGGCTCACCAGCAGGTCCTCGCGCTTTCCGAGGAGCAGGACGGCACCGTGCGGGGCCGCGCCCGCGAGGTACCGCACATTGGCGGGACGAGTCACCAGCGCCGCCGCGCTGCCGCCCGCGTTGCAGCGCTCCCGTAGCCGGGTCCGGCGGGCCGCGTACACCTCTGACATGAACCGAGCGTAAGAGTTCCGCCCGCACCGTGCCGCTCGGGAGAGGCCGAGTGGGCGGTGAGCGGGGCCGCGTGCGCGGTGGGTACGGGTGGTGGTGCGGGTGGGGGCGGGTGGTGGTGCGGCGGGCGCGCACCGGCCGCCCCGGCTGGGGCCCGGCGCGGTGGGGGCAAGGCCGTCGTGCGTTGCCCCCACCCCGCCGGAGGCCGCCGGACACGCGGCTCTGCGTGTCTCCCCCGCAGGCGCTCGCCCGCCCCGGTGGAACGGCGCTGCCGGTACGCGGCGGTGACGGGGACGACAGCCGCGGGGCACGCGGCGCGGCGGGTGCCGCCGGTGGGGTGCCGGGGCGGAGCCCTCGGGCGCACGGCATACTCCGGATGCTCCGGTTGCCGCTGGGACGGCCCGCGGCTGTCGTCCCCCAGGAGCCGCAGCGGTGTGGCGGGGCCGCCCGGCGCACCGGCAGGGCGGAAGGTGCGAAGGCACGACGCACGCCGGTCGGCCTCGGGGAACCGGCCGTGCGGTGGTGTGTCGAGCGCCGGTGACCCGCCGGTCGCCGGGCATCCGGGCCCCGGCTCCCCGGCGGTCCGCCCCGCCCGCTCCCGTGCCGCCGGGCTACCAGTTCGGCGGGCTCGCGATGGCTCGGGTGAGGACCTCGTCCAGGACGTGGGCCGTGGTCGGTATGTCGAGCTGGGAGTTGTCGATGATGGGCAGCCCGGAGCCGTACCAGCCGGCCATGCGGCCGTGGATGCGGGCCACCTCCTCGTCGGTGAGGCGGCGGTTGCCGCTGCGCTCGGCGTTGCGCTCCAGGACGATGTCGAGTCCGGGCAGGAGCACCACGGGGAGCAGTCCGGGCCCCACATGCCGCTTCCAGCCGCCGAGCCCGACGACCGGGCGGTCCGGGAAGACGGCGTCGTCGAGGATGCAGGAGATGCCGTTGGCGAGGAAGTTGCGCGCGGCGAAGCCGCAGGTGCGGCGGGCCAGGCGGTACTGCGCCTCGGAGTTGTCGTTCCATCCGGACTGCGGGTTGGCGAAACCCGAGCGGACCCACTCGCGGACGTCGTCGAGGCTGATGTGCGCGGTGGGCACCCGGCGGTGCTCGGCCCAGTGGCGCGCGACGCTCGTCTTGCCGGCGCCCGCGGGGCCGATGAGGAGCACCGCGAGCGTGGTGACGGTCGGGTCGGGCACGGCCTGGGCGGGCGGCGGCGCGGGCATGGCGACCGGAGCGCCGGGCGGCAGCCGGACATGGCCGGTGGCGTCCGGCGCGGGAGGCGGCGCCGGGGCCGGGGAGACCTGCGCCGGCGGCAGCGGAACGTGCCCCGCCGCGGGTCCGGCCGGAGGTCCGGCCGGGTGACCGACCGCGGGTGCGGACGGGTGGCCCGGGGCCGGGGGCGGCAGAGGCACCGGGCCCGGGGCCGGGTGGGCGCCCGGGTGCGGCCCGGGGTGCTGTGCGGCCGGTGGCCGGCCTGCGGCCGGTCCGTGCCCCGGCTGGTGGGGCGGCGGCAGCGGAGAACCCACTGCGTGCTGCATCCGGTGCCACTCCGTCTCGTACAAGGCCATGGGCGCTGGCAGCGGGCCCGTGCCCGCTCCTTACCGAACGGTACCGTCCCCGGCCGCCCTGTGGTGAACGGCCGGGGACGGCCCGAAGTGCCCGCCGCCGCACGGCGGATCGGACGGATCGCCCTTCGGGGGAGCTACTCCCCCACCTCGCCGTACGCGGCGAGCAGCACGGCCGGGTCGGGACCCTCCAGCACGGTGGGCCTGGCCAGGCCGTCGAGCACGATGAACCGCAGCAGGTTGCCGCGGGACTTCTTGTCGACCTTCATGGTCTCCAGCAGCTTGGGCCACTGGTCGTGGCGGTAGTGCAGGGGCAGCCCGACCGACTCCAGGACGGTGCGGTGCCGGTCGGCGGTCGCGTCGTCCAACCGGCCCGCCAGACGGCCCAGTTCGGCGGCGAAGTGCATGCCGACGGCGACGGCGGCGCCGTGCCGCCACTTGTACCGCTCGTTCTTCTCGATGGCGTGGCCGAGCGTGTGGCCGTAGTTGAGGATCTCCCGCAGGCCGGACTCCTTGAGGTCCGCGGAGACCACCTCGGCCTTGACCCGGATGGAGCGCTCGATCAGCTCGGCGGTGTGCGGACCCGCCGGGGTGCGCGCGGCCTGCGGGTCGGACTCGATCAGGTCGAGGATGACCGGGTCGGCGATGAAGCCCGCCTTGATGACCTCCGCGAGCCCGGAGACGTAGTCGTTGACCGGGAGGGAGTCCAGCGCGGCCAGGTCGCACAGCACGCCCGCGGGCGGGTGGAAGGCGCCCACGAGGTTCTTGCCCTCGGCGGTGTTGATGCCGGTCTTGCCGCCGACGGCCGCGTCCACCATGGCGAGCACGGTGGTCGGGACGGCGACCCAGCGCACCCCGCGCAGCCAGGTCGCGGCGACGAACCCGGCCAGGTCGGTGGTGGCGCCGCCGCCCACGCCGACGATCACGTCGGAGCGGGTGAACCCGGACTGGCCGAGCGCCTTCCAGCAGTAGGCGGCGACCTCGGCGGTCTTGGCCTCCTCCGCGTTCGGCACCTGGATGGCGACGGCCTCGTAGCCCTGCCCGGCCAGGTCGGCGCGGAGCGCGTCGCCGGTCTCGGCGAGCGCCTCGGGATGGATGACGGCGACCCGCTGCGCCTGCTCGCCGATCAGCCCGGCCAGCTCGCCCAGGAGCTGACGGCCCACCAGCACGTCATAGGGATCGGTGCCGTCGGTGCCGCCGATCCGGATCCTGGTCACCTGCTGCGTCATCGCGTTCTCCTGCCCGGGGTCCGGAGCGCCCGCCCCGGGGGATACGGTCTTCGGCGCCGCCGCGTCCTTCAGCCCCACCGCGTCCAGGACGGCCCCGGTGACCTCCTCGGGAGTGCGGCCGTCGGTGGCGACCACCGCCGTGGCGACCTCCTCGTACAGGTGGCGGCGGGCCTCCATCAGCTCGCGCCACTGCTTGCGCGGGTTGACGGCGAGCAGCGGGCGGGCGACGTTCAGGCCGGTGCGGCGCACCGCCTCCTCGACGTCCATCGACAGACAGACGACGGGCAGCGGGGCCAGCAGCGCGCGGGTGTCCGCGTCCAGGACGGCGCCGCCGCCCAGCGCGAGGACGCCCCCGTGCTCGGCGACCGCCCGGCGCACCGCCTCCTTCTCCAGCGCGCGGAAGGCGTCCTCGCCCTCGTCGACGAAGATCTCCGAGATGGCGCGGCCCTGCTCGGCCACGATGTCGTCGTCGGTGTCCCGGTAGGCGAGGCCGAGGCGGTCGGCCAGCAGCCGGCCGACGGTGGACTTGCCCACGCCCATCGGCCCGACCAGGACCACGGCCGGGGCCCCGCTCATCGGATCGCCAGGTTGTCGAGGTAGGAGCGGACGTTGCGGCGGGTCTCGGGCACGCTGTCGCCGCCGAACTTCTCGGCGACCGCGTCGGCCAGCACCAGGGCCACCATGGCCTCGGCCACGATCCCGGCCGCCGGGACCGCGCACACGTCGGAGCGCTGGTGGTGGGCCTGCGCCGGTTCGCCGGTGGCCACGTCGACGGTCTGGAGGGCGCGCGGCACGGTCGCGATCGGCTTCATCGCGGCGCGCACCCGCAGCAGCTCACCGGTGGTGAGGCCGCCCTCGGTGCCGCCGGAGCGGCCGGTGGCCCGCCGGATGCCCTCGTCGGTGGTCACGATCTCGTCGTGCGCCTTCGAGCCGGGCACCCGCGCCAGGTCGAAGCCGTCGCCCAGCTCCACGCCCTTGATCGCCTGGATGCCCATGAGGGCGGCGGCGAGCCGGGCGTCGAGGCGGCGGTCCCAGTGCACATGCGAGCCGAGGCCCACGGGAACGCCGTAGGCGAGGACCTCGACCACACCGCCGAGGGTGTCGCCGTCCTTGTGGGCCTGGTCGATCTCGGCGACCATCGCCTCGGAGGCGTCCGGGTCCAGGCAGCGCACCGGGTCGGCGTCCAGCCGCTCCACGTCCGCCGGGGTCGGGTACACCCCGTACGGCGCCTTGGCGGCGGCCAGCTCCACGACGTGCGAGACGATCTCGATGCCGGCCGTCTCCTTCAGGTACGACCGCGCGACCGTGCCCAGCGCGACGCGCGCGGCGGTCTCCCGGGCGGAGGCCCGCTCCAGGATCGGCCGGGCCTCGTCGAAGCCGTACTTCTGCATACCGGCCAGGTCGGCGTGGCCGGGGCGGGGCCGGGTCAGCGGCGCGTTGCGCGCCAGCTCGGCCAGCTCGTCCGGGTCCACCGGGTCGGCCGCCATGACCTTGTCCCACTTGGGCCACTCGGTGTTGCCGACCATGACGGCCACCGGGGAGCCGAGGGTGAGTCCGTGCCGGACCCCGCCGAGGAAGGTGACCTCGTCCCGCTCGAACTTCATCCGTGCGCCGCGCCCGTAGCCCAGACGGCGCCGCGCGAGGTGGTCCGCCACCATGTCCGTGGTGATGGGCACGCCGGCGGGAAGGCCCTCCAGCGTCGCGACAAGTGCGGGTCCGTGGGACTCCCCCGCGGTCAGCCAACGCAACCTGCTCAACGATGCTCCTCATGCTCGCGCCTCGAACTGCGACGGCGCGACCGGGTGCGCGGCCCTGGCCCGCCGTCCCCGATCCTCCCACGTCCGGGAGCCCGAGCCCGCCGCCGGTCCACCAGCCGGACGGCCGGCGGGCAGCGCGCGGGCCGCGCGCCGGGCCCGTACCGGAGCACCGCGCGTCCGGCCGCGGTACGCCGCGGCCGGGCCTCCCACCCGCCGCGACCGCCCCGGAGCACCCCCGGGGCGCCCCGGAGCCGGGACGCGCCGCCCGGCCCCGGAGCCCCGTCCCGCCCGGCGGACGGGCTGGGAGGATCCGGCTGTCAGCGCTCGCGTCAGCGGCCGTGTCAGCGGGCGGGGCGGGCGGGTGATCCGAGGGTCAGCGGTCCGCCAGGGCCTTCTCACCGGCCCGGCGCATGGCCTCCAGCGGGGCCGGGGCCCGGCCGGTCATCTGCTCGACCTGGAGGACCGCCTGGTGGACGAGGAGGTCGAGGCCGCTGACGACGGCGCCGCCCGCCATGGACCAGCGGGCGGCCAGCGGGGTGGGCCAGGGGTCGTAGAGCACGTCGAAGAGGGCGGCGGGCCGTTCGGGTACGGCCGCCGCGAGGGCGTCGGTGGTACCGGCCGGGGTGGTGGCGATCACGAGCGGGGCGGTCAGCGCCTGTCCGGCCCGCGACCAGTCCTCGGTGCGGACCTCGACGCCCAGCCGCTCGCCCCAGCCGCGCATCTCGGCGGCGCGGGCGCCGCTGCGGACGTAGGCGACGACCTCGCCGGTGCAGACGCGTGCCAGGGCGGCCAGCGCGGAGGAGGCGGTGGCCCCGGCGCCGAGCACCGCCGCCGAGTCGACCTGTTCGATGCCGTGCTCGCGCAGCGCGGCCACCATGCCCGGGATGTCGGTGTTGTCGCCGGTGCGGCGGCCGGCCTCGGTCAGGACGACGGTGTTGACCGCCTCGACGGAGGCCGCCGTGTCGCTGATCTCGTCGAGCAGCGGGATGACGGCACGTTTCAGCGGCATGGTGAGCGACAGCCCCGCCCACTCGGGCCCGAGTCCTTCGAGGAAGCCCGGCAGGGCCGCCTCGTCGGTCTCGAACCGGTCGTAGGACCAGTCGGTGAGCCCCAGCTCGGCGTAGGCCGCGCGGTGCAGCACCGGGGAGAGGGAATGGGCGATGGGCGAACCGAGTACGGCGGCCCGGCGGGATGACGTCATCACTGGCTCTTCTTGGAGATCACTGGCTCTTCTTGGAGAGGTTCCACTCGTCGACCAGCTTCTCGTGCTCGGCGAGTGTCTTGGTGAACTTGCTGGTCCTGCCGTCCATCGAGATGAAGTAGTACCAGCCGTCGTCCGTCGGGTCGAGGGCGCCCTTCAGCGCCTCCTCGCCGGGGTTGTCGATGGGCCCGGGGGGCAGGCCGGTGACGTAGTACGTGTTGTACGGGTTGTTGTACTTGCGCAGTTCGGCGATGGACAGGTCGAGCTTGCTCTGGTTCTTCACGTAGTTGTACGTGGAGTCGAACTCCAGCTTGCCGTTGGTCTGCGTGTTGCCGGGCTTGAGGCGGTTGTAGGCGACCTCGGCCATCTTGCGGAAGTCGTCGTGGCTGGTGCCCTCGGCCTGCACGAGGCTCGCCACGGTGAGCAGCTGCCAGGGGCCGTCGAGCCCGAGGCCCTGGGCCTTCTTGGCCAGGCCCAGCGCGGTGTAGCGCTCGTTGGCCCGCGCCACCATGTCCTTCAGCACGTCCTCGGGCTGCTGGCCCTTGGCGACGGCGTAGCTGGAGGGGAAGAGGAACCCTTCGAGCGGGTCCTTGAGGTCGGCGTGGTTCAGTGCCCATTCGGGCAGCCCGAGCTTCTTGTAGTCCTTCTTCGCCGTGCTCGCCGTGGTGCCGTCGGGCACCCCCAGGCGTTTGTCGATCAGCGAGTAGACCGCCGTGTTGCGCGAGCCCTCGGCGATGATCAGGTTGCTGCGGCTCTTGGGGCTGAGCATCAGCTGCACGGCGCTCGCGGCGGACATGTGCTTCTGGAGGGTGTAGACACCGTCCTGGATCTGCTTGCCGTCGGGGTTGGCGGCCTGGGCGGAGACGAAGGCGTCGACGCTCTGGACGACACCGGCCTTCTTCAGCTCCTGGCCGATCACATATCCGCCGGCGCCCTTGGGGATGACGACCGTGACCTGCTCGCCGTTGCCGCTGCCCGCGAAGTCGGGCGCCGCGCCGAAACGATTTTGGTAGAACTGGTAGCCGTAGTAGCCGACGCCGGCGATGCCGCCGCCGAAGACCGCGACGACGACCAGGCAGGCACAGCCGTTGCGTCTTTTCCGGCCGGCCTTGCCCGACCGGCCCTTGCCGCCGCGTCCGGTGCGCTCACCGCGGCCCCGGCCGCGCCCGGGTGCGTCGGCGTCCGGATCGTCGTCGGTGTCCGCGTCGTCCCCGCCACCGCCCGCGAAGAAGGCGTGGTCCTCCTCCTGGGCCGGCTCGGGCCCGGGGTCCCAGTCGGTCCGCGGCTCCGGTTCGGGACTTCTGCGGTTCGGCGGCTCCGGGGGCGGGTAGGCCTCGGGAGTGCCGTAGAGATCATGCTGTTCCTGGCCGTAGGCCAGGGACTGTCCGCCGTACGGGTCGACGGGGTCGTTGCCGTACGGCTGCTGGGCGTGCGCTCCGGTGCCGTCCCAGCCGCCCTGCTGGTACTGGCCCGGGGACTGGCCGGCCTGCGGGGCGTGCGGGTCGTAGTGCGGCCGGCCGCCCTGCGGATCGTGGTGCGGGTCGTAGTGCGGGGACTGTCCGGTGGGCTGGTGCCCGTACTGCGGGTACTGCCCGTCGTAGCCGGGCTGCGGCGCCTGGGCCCAGCCGCCGTGGTGCTGCTGCGCCTGCGGGTCGTGGTGCTGGTGCGGCGCCTGGGGGTGGTGCTGGGGCAGGCCGCCGTAGGGGGACTGCGGGTCCGCGGGGACCTGCTGACCTCCCCATCCGCCGTCCCCGTACAACGGGTCCTCCGGATGCCACGGTTCGGGGTGCGGGCCCCGGCCATACTCAGTCATCGATCCCCTAGCGCCGCGAGGCGGTGGTCACGATGCGTGACGCCCGCTTCTGTTCCGCCTCTTGCCGTGCGGAGGCCGTTCGAGGACCGCCGCATCGCGCGGAACGTTACCGTACCGCGATCAGATGACCACTTCGACGCCCTCGCCGGGTGCTCTGCCTGACACCCGTTCGGATTCCAGGGCCTGCTGGAGAATGACGACCGCGGCGGCCTGGTCGATCACGGAGCGTCCCTTCTTGGACTTCACTCCGGACGCCCGCAGTCCCTGGCTCGCCGTCACCGTGGTCATCCGCTCGTCCACCAGGCGGACCGGCACCGGGGCGATGCCCTTGGCCAACTCCCCCGCGAAGGCGCGGACCTTGACGGCCGCCGGGCCCTCGCCCCCCTTGAGGGAGCGGGGCAGACCGACGACGACCTCGATGGGTTCGTACTCCTCGACGAGCGAGCGCAGCCGGCGGTGGGCGGCCGGGACGTCCCGGCCGGGGACCGTCTCCACCGGTGTGGCGAGGATCCCGTCGGGGTCGCAGGACGCGACCCCGATCCGGGCGTCCCCGACGTCGACGGCGAGCCGGCGGCCTCTCCTCATCGCTGCGCTCACTTGGCCGTTTCCGCCACGAGCCGCTCCACCGCGGCCACGGCGTCGCCGACCGCGGCCGGGTTCTGGCCGCCGCCCTGGGCGACGTCCGGCTTGCCGCCACCGCCGCCGCCGAGCGTCTTGGCGGCGGTGCGCACCAGGTCACCGGCCTTCAGACCGCGCTCGCGCGCGGCCTCGTTGGTGGCGATGACCGTGAGCGGCTTGCCGCTGTTCACGGTGAACAGGGCGACCACCGCGGCCCGGCCGCCCTGGATGCGCCCGCGCACGTCGAGGACCAGCTTGCGCAGGTCGTCCGGGGTCGTGCCGTCCGGCACCCGGCCGGTGACCACGGCCACCCCGCGCACGTCCTTGGCGGACTCGGCCAGACCGGCGGCGGCCTGGAGGACCTTCTCCGCGCGGAACCTCTCGATCTCCTTCTCGGCGTCCTTCAGCTTGCCGAGCATGGCGGAGACCTTCTCCGGAAGCTCCTCGGGACGGCCCTTGACCAGCTCCTGGAGCTGGGCGACGACCGTGTGCTCACGGGCCAGGAAGTGGTAGGCGTCCACGCCGACCAGCGCCTCGATACGGCGCACGCCCGAGCCGATGGAGGACTCGCCGAGCAGCTTCACCAGGCCGAGCTGGGCGGTGTTGTGCACATGCGTGCCGCCGCACAGCTCCTTGGAGAAGTCGCCGATGGTGACGACCCGGACCCGCTCGCCGTACTTCTCGCCGAACTCGGCGATGGCGCCCTGCTTCTTGGCGTCGTCGATGCCCATGACCTCGGCGTGCACGTCCAGGTCGCGGGCGAGCACCTCGTTGATCTTCTGCTCGACGTCGGTCATCACGGCCGTCGGCACGGCGGAGGGGGAACCGAAGTCGAAGCGGAAGCGGCCGGGCTGGTTCTCCGAACCGGCCTGGGCGGCGGTCGGGCCGAGCGCGTCGCGCAGCGCCTGGTGGGTCAGGTGGGTGGCCGAGTGGGCGCGGGCGATGGCCTTGCGGCGGCGCACGTCGATGGTGGCCTGGGCCTTGGCGCCGAGCGTGACCTCACCGACCTGGACGACGCCCTTGTGGACGTAGACACCCGGGACGGGCTTCTGGCAGTCGCGGACCTCGATGACGGCACCGGTGTCCACCTTGATGCGGCCGGTGTCGCCGATCTGGCCGCCGCCCTCGGCGTAGAACGGGGTGCGGTCCAGGACGACCTCGACCTCGTCGCCCTCGGTGGCGGCCGGGGAGGAGACACCGTCGACGAGGATGCCGACGACCGTGGACTCGCTCTGGGTGGCGCTGTAGCCGATGAAGTCGGTCTCGCCGGCACTGTCCGCGATCTCGCGGTAGGCGCCCATGTCGGCGTGGCCGGTCTTCTTGGCCTGGGCGTCGGCCTTGGCCCGCTCCCGCTGCTCCTTCATCAGGCGCCGGAAGCCGTCCTCGTCCACCGAGAGGCCCTGCTCGGCGGCCATCTCCAGGGTGAGGTCGATCGGGAAGCCCCAGGTGTCGTGGAGCAGGAACGCCTTGTCGCCGGAGAGGACCGCGCCGCCGGACCGCTTGGTCTCGGTGACGGCGGTGTCCAGGATGTTGGTGCCGGCCTTGAGCGTCTTCAGGAAGGCGTTCTCCTCGGCGAGGGCGACCTTCTCGATGCGCTCGCGGTCGGTGACCAGCTCCGGGTACTGCTGGCCCATCATGCCGATGACGACGTCGACGAGGTCCTTGACGACCGGGCCGGTGGCACCGAGCAGGCGCATGTTGCGGATGGCGCGGCGCATGATGCGGCGCAGCACGTAGCCGCGGCCCTCGTTGCCCGGGGTGACGCCGTCGCCGATGAGCATCACGGAGGTGCGCATGTGGTCGGTGACCACCCGCAGCGAGACGTCCGAGGCGTGGGCGTCGCCGTAGGCCACACCGGTCAGCTCGGTGGCCTTCCTGATGACGGCCATGGAGGTGTCGATCTCGTACATGTTCTGCACGCCCTGCAAAATCATGGCGAGCCGCTCCAGGCCGAGGCCCGTGTCGATGTTCTGGCTCGGCAGGTCCCCGAGGATCTCGAAGTTGTCCTTGCCGATGCCCTCGCCCCGCTCGTACTGCATGAAGACGAGGTTCCAGATCTCCACGTACCGCTCGTCGTTGACGGCGGGGCCGCCCTCGGCGCCGAACTCGGGGCCGCGGTCGTAGTTGATCTCGGAACAGGGGCCGCAGGGGCCGGGGACGCCCATGGACCAGTAGTTGTCCTTCATGCCCAGGCGCTGGATGCGCTCGCGGGGCACGCCGACGACCTCGTGCCAGATGCGCTCGGCCTCGTCGTCGTCCTTGTAGACGGTGATCCACAGGCGCTCGGGGTCGAGGCCGTAACCGCCCTTGTCCTGGGGGCTGGTGAGCAGCTCCCAGGCGTACTTGATGGCGCCTTCCTTGAAGTAGTCGCCGAAGGAGAAGTTGCCGCACATCTGGAAGAACGTGCCGTGCCGGGTGGTCTTGCCGACCTCTTCGATGTCCGGCGTGCGCACGCACTTCTGCACACTGGTGGCGCGCTGGAACGGCGGCTTGACCTCGCCCAGGAAGTAGGGCTTGAAGGGCACCATGCCGGCCGGGACGAGGAGCAGAGTCGGGTCGTCCGCGATGAGCGACGCCGAAGGGACGACGGTGTGCCCGCGCTCCTCGAAGAAGCTCAGCCAGCGGCGGCGGATCTCAGCCGACTCCATCAGTGGTCCTCATTCCGGTTGTACGAGTACGTCGGGTACGTCGATCCCTCGACGTACTTCGGGCTGTGGTGGTTCTCGATGGCGGCGAGCCGCCGGGACGGGGGCAGTTCACGGTCGACGGGGGCGTCGAGGCCGAGCGCCTCGCCGAGTTCGGCCTCGCGCCGGGCCATGTTGTCGCGGACGTCGAGGGCGAAGCCCACCGCGCGGTCCTTGATCCGGTGGCCGGTCTCCAGAGCCTTGTTCGCCGCGGTGGCGGCGACGCTCTCGGGGGTCAGCTGCCGCAGCTTGCGGTTGACCTTGGCGGTGGCCCACACACCGGCGGCGACACCTGTGCTGAACCAGAACGTACGGCGGAACATCGCTAGTCCTTACTTCTCCCGGTTGTTCCGCTTCCCCCGCCGCGCGGCCGGGACGGTGCGGCCCACGATCACCGTACGCCTCGACGCCTTGGCGGGCACGTCCTCCTTGCGGCCGCCCAGGGCCCGGCGCACGCCGTAGCCGAAGGCGGCGACCTTGACCAGCGGGCCGCCGAAGGTGGAGGCCACGGTGGTCGACAGCGCGGACGCGTTCGAGGTGACCTCCTGGACGTCGGAGGCGATCGCGTCGACGCGGTCGATCTGGGTCTGCGCCGAACGCACCGCCTGGGAGGCGTCGGACAGCAGCGGGACCGCCTGGTCGGTCACGTCCGCCACGAGCTTGGTGGTCGCCCTGAGCGTCTGGGCCAGCCTCGCCAGCGCGACGGCGAGGAAGGAGACCAGGATCGCCCAGAACACGGCCACCAGGATCCCGGCCACCTCACCACCGGACACTGCGCGCACCCGCTCCCTGAAACGTGCCTGAACTTCGAGAACATCGAGAAAGTCGTGCACCGAGCCTATCGCGACACGGGTGGGGCTCCGTACCCGATTACCCCCGGCGCGCGACCGGCCGCCGCCGGCGATTGTACGGAGTGATTACGTTTCAGTACGCTCCGTGTCCCATGCGAGACGCCATGCCTGATCCGACGTCCGGCCGGCCGCCGCGGTGGTGCGGGGCGGCGGCCGGTCCGCCCGCCGAGCCCGACGCGTTCGTGGGCCGCCGCGCCGAACTCGGCGCGCTCGCGCGGGCGCTCGGCGCCGCCCGGCTGGTGACGGTGACCGGCACCGGCGGGGTCGGCAAGTCGCGGCTCGCGGCGCGGGCCGCGGCGCGCTGGGCGGCGGCCGGCGGGCGCAGCGGGGCGGACCCGGAGACGCCGCGCGCCTGGGCGCGGGTGGACCTGGCACCGCTGCGGGACGCGGACCTCGTCGACCACGCCGTGGTGGAGGCGCTGGACCTGACCGACCACACGGCGCGTACCCCGCGCGAGACGCTGCTCGCCCTCCCCCGGGTCCTGGGCTTCGCCGGGCCGGGCGAGACAGACAGGGCGGAAGGGGCGGACGGTGCGGACGGGGCCCGTGCCGCCGCCGGGCCGCGGCTGCTGCTGGTGCTCGACGGGTTCGAGCACCTGGCCGACGCCTGCGCCGACCTGGTCGCGGAGCTGCTGCGGCGGGTGCCGCAGGTGCGGGTCCTGGCCGTGGGACGCAAGCCGCTCGGGGTGGCCGGTGAGCGGCTGTTCCCGCTGGATCCGCCCGCCGAGGACGAGGCGGTCCGGCTGCTCATCGCGCGGGCCGCCCAGCACGGCGTGCGGGTCGAGGCCGCCGACCCGGCGGTGCGGGAGGTGTGCCGCCGCCTGGACCGGCTCCCGCTCGCGGTGGAACTGGCGGCGGGGCGGCTGCGGACGCTGCCCCCGGCCCGGCTGCTGGAACGGCTCGACGACCGGTTCCGGCTGCTCACCGGCGGCCCCCGCGACACCCTGCCCCGGCACCGGACACTGCGCACCGCGATCGGCTGGAGCCACGAGCTGTGCACACCCGAGCAACGCCTGCTGTGGGCGCGTCTCTCGGTGTTCACCGGGCCGTTCGACCCGGAGGCCGCCGAGTACGTGTGCGGCGGCCTCGGACTGCCCGCCGACGACGTCCTGGACGTGCTGGGCGAGCTGGTCGCGCAGTCCGTGGTGGCGCGTGAGGAGACCGCGGCGGGACCGCGCCTGCGGATGCTGGACACGGTCCGCGCCTACGGCGCCGGCTGGCTGGCCGCCACCGGGGACGCCGAACGGCTGCGGCGCCGCCACCGCGACTGGTACGTCGGCCTGGCCACCTGGTGCGAACTGGAGTGGTTCTCGCCCCGGCAGACCGAGGTGGCCGCGCGCATCGAGACGGAACTGCCCAATCTGCGCAGCGCCCTGGAGTACTGCGTGACCGGCCCCGGCGAGGCGCGCCTGGCCCAGTACCTGGCGGGCTGCCTGTGGTTCTGCTGGGCCGGGTGCGGGCGGCTGGCCGAGGGCCGGCACTGGCTGGCGCGCGCCGTGGCGCTGGACGGCGGCCACGAGCCGTCCCGGCTGAAGGCGCTGTGGGTGCTCGCGTACGTGGCGATCCTCCAGGGCGACACCGGGCCCGCGCTGGCCGCGCTCCAGGAGTGCCGCGACGTCGCCGAGTCCGCGGCGAGCGCGACGGCGCTGGCCTACGCGGAGCACCGCACGGGCTGTCTGGCCCTGGTCACGGACGACATGGAACGCGCGGAGCGGCTGCTGCGCTCGGCGCTGGAGCGCTACCGGGAGATCGGCGAGCTGAACAGCACGGTGCTGATGGGCCAGGTCGAACTGGCGATGACCCGCGCCTTCCAGGGCGACCTGGCGGACGCGGTGCGGCTGTGCGAGGACGTCCGCCGGGTCTGCGACGACCACGGGGAGCGCTGGTCGCGCGCCTACGCGCTGTACGTGCTGGCGTACGCCGCCTGGCACGAGGGGAGGCTGGGGTACGCCCGGGATCTGCTGGTCGACTGCCTCACCGACACCCACGGCTTCCACGACCTGCTCGGTTCGGTGCTGGCGGTGGAGCTGCTGGCGCTGGTGACGGTCAGCGAGGGCGACGCGGCGGAGGCCGCGGTGCTCCAGGGGGCCGCGGGCGGCATGTGGGCGTCGGTGGGGCTGCGGCTGTTCGGCTCGGTCCACTACAACGCGCCGCACGAGCTGTGCGAGGCACGGGCCCGCGAGCGGCTGGGCGACGCGCGCTACGAGGCGCGGGTGCGCGAGGGGGCCGGGCTGGGCCGGGAGGCGGCCGTGGCACGGGCCCTGGGCCGGGCGGGACGGCGGCCGCTGCGGGCGCTGCCGGGGCCGCGCGGGCGGGCCGGGACCGGGAGCCCGCACACGCGGCAGCCCGCCGCCTCGCCCACCCGGAAGGGCGGGGAGACGGCGGGCTGAGGTACCGCGCGGCCTGCTGGGATCAGCGGGCGTAGTACTCGACGACGAGCTGCTCGTCGCAGATCACCGGGATCTCCTTGCGGTTCGGCTCACGGTCCAGGCGGAACGCCAGGGCCTTGAGGTTCACCTGGAGGTAACGCGGGGTCTCGCCCTCGGGGGCGAAGCCGCCCTCACGGGCGATGGTGAAGAGCGTCTTCTCCTTGGAGCGGTCGCGGACCTGCACGACGTCGTCGGGGCGGACGCGGAAGGACGGCTTGTCGACCTTCTGGCCGTTCACCTGGATGTGGCCGTGGACGACCATCTGGCGGGCCTGGTAGATCGTGCGGGCGATGCCCGAACGCAGGACCAGCGCGTCGAGGCGGCGCTCCAGCTCGATGATCAGGGCCTCACCGGTCTTGCCCTGGACCTTGGAGGCACGCTCGTAGGCGCGGACGAGCTGGCGCTCGGACACGTCGTACTGCGCGCGCAGACGCTGCTTCTCCAGCAGACGGACCTTGTAGTCCGAGTTCTGCTTGCGACCGCGGCCGTGCTCACCCGGCGGGTAGGGACGGGCCTCGAAGTACTTGACGGCCTTCGGGGTCAGCGCGATGCCGAGGGCACGCGACTTCTTGACCTTGGGGCGGGACTGGTTCGCCACTGTCTCTCATTTCGTAGTTCTCGGCTTGTCAGGGTTACGGAGGTCGCATCCGCAGCCTGGGAGAACCCGTCGGTCCCTGAGGGACTGCCGGGCAGCCGCTTCCCTGGTCTGGGCACATACGTGCAGCACGCGAGTGGCCCACCGACCGTCCCGGGATCCCCGGGTGGTGGTGGGCTGCCCGCGACACCGTTCGACGGTGCGCGACGCTCCTTGAGCCGGTCCTCGACGGTCCGGGCTCCGGCCGGCTGTCCCGCTCTGACGGCACGGGACTCGGCACTTCGAGGCAGTCTACAGGGTGCTCACGGCCGCTTCCGACCGAGGTGCTTGCGGGTCCACTCCACCGCGTCCGCGTACCGCGCCTCCGCGCCGTGCCTGCCCGGGGTGTAGTACTCGCGGTCCTTGAGGGCGTCCGGCGCGTACTGCTGGGCGGCGATGCCCTCGGGCAGGTCGTGCGGGTAGACGTACCCCTGGGCGTGGCCGAGCTTGGCGGCGCCCTTGTAGTGCCCGTCCCGCAGATGCGGCGGCACCGATCCGGCCAGGCCCCCGCGCACGTCCGCGAGGGCGGCGCCGATCGCCGTGGTCGCGGCGTTGGACTTGGGGGCCAGGGCCAGGGCGATGGTGGTGTGGCTGAGGGTGAGCGCCGCCTCGGGGAAGCCGATCATGGCGACGGCCTGGGCGGCGGCGACCGCCAGGGGCAGCGCGTTCGGATCGGCCAGGCCGATGTCCTCGCTGGCGGAGATCATCAGCCGGCGGGCGATGAACCGGGGGTCCTCGCCCGCCTCGATCATCCGGGCCAGATAGTGCAGGGCCGCGTCGACGTCCGAGCCCCGGATGGACTTGATCAGGGCGCTGGCGACGTCGTAGTGCTGGTCGCCGTCGCGGTCGTACTTCACCGCGGCCCGGTCGACGGTCTCCTCCAGCGTGGTCAGGGAGATCTCGTCCTCGCCCTTGTCCAGGGCGGCGCCCGCGGCGGCCTCCAGAGCGGTCAGCGCGCGGCGCGCGTCACCGCCGGCGATACGCAGCAGATGGTCCTCGGTGTCCTCGGGGAGGGCGACGGCGGACTTCAGGCCGCGCTCGTCGGCGAGGGCGCGGCGCAGCAGACCGCGCACGTCGTCGTCGGTGAGCGGTTCGAGCGTGAGGAGCAGGGAGCGGGACAGCAGCGGGGAGATCACCGAGAAGTACGGGTTCTCCGTGGTGGCGGCGATCAGGGTCACCCAGCGGTTCTCGACCGCCGGGAGCAGGGAGTCCTGCTGGGCCTTGCTGAAGCGGTGGATCTCGTCGAGGAAGAGGACGGTCTCCTGGCCGTACCCGCCGGAGGCGCGGCGGGCGCCGTCGATGACCGCGCGGACCTCCTTGACGCCCGCGGTGATCGCGGACAGCTCCACGAAGCGCTTGTTGGTCGCCTTGGAGACGACGTACGCCAGGGTGGTCTTGCCGGTGCCGGGCGGGCCCCAGAGGATCACCGAGGACGGTCCCGCGGGACCGCCCGCGCCCTCGCCCACGAGCCGGCGCAGCGGCGAGCCGGGCTTGAGCAGGTGCTGCTGGCCCACCACCTCGTCGAGGGTGCGCGGGCGCATCCGGACCGCTAGGGGGCTGGCGGCCGGGTCCTTCTCCTGGCGGTCTTCCGCGGCGGCGGTGAACAGGTCGGGCTCCACACGGAAACCCTATGGCACCCCACTGACAACGCCGCCGGGGCCGTGACCGCAGGGGGGGGCTCAGGCCCAGAGGCTGCTGCCCCAGCGGGTCAGGATCAGCATGGCGATGATCCCGCAGTGGGTCACCGGCAGCACCCAGGTGAACTCGCTCAGGAACGTCTTCAGCGGGCGCGGGGCAGGCAGGAAGCCGTTGCGCACGTTGAACGACGTGACGTACCAGAACGCGGTGATCGTGGCGACCCAGGCCAGCGAGCACCACAGGCACAGCGCGTTGATCCGGTACAGCGACTCGAACTGGAGCCAGGTGACGAAGCACACGCCGAAGAGCGTGCCGGCGTTGAAGGTCAGCCAGTACCAGCGGGGGAAGCGGGCGCGGGCCAGCAGGCTCATGCCGACGCAGATGACGATGCCGTAGGCGACCAGACCGAGCATCGGGTTGGGGAACCCGAAGACGGCGGCCTGCTTGCTCTCCATGACGCTGCCGCAGGAGATGATCGGGTTGATGCTGCAACTCGGCGTGAACGTCTTGCCGGACAGCTTGCCCTCGAGGATCTTCTGCTTGTCGATCGTGATGACCCAGGCGGCGAGCAGACCGGCGGCACCGGTGATCACCAGCAGCAGCGCGAAGGCACGGCTGCCGCCCGCCGTGCGCGGTCCGGGTGCCGCGGACTGCGGGCCGGGATCCGTCGAGACGTCCCTGACTGTCGTCTTGCTCATCACGCCGATTCCGTCACTTGAGAGTTGGACCTTCTTCGGGCAGGGCCATTGTGCCGCACCCACCCGGGTGCCCACCGTTCGCTGGAGATAAGGAACCCGAGAAAGAACACCGAAGAACGCCTAAGACCGCCGAAGAACGCGAAATCTTCGCCGGAAGCCACCGTTCCGGGTGACGCTCTGGACATGACATCGAACGAACTCGCGGTGGCCGTACGGGGGCTGCGCAAGCGCTACGGGGACGTCACCGCGGTCGACGGGATCGATCTCGGCATCGAGAAGGGCAAGGTGTTCGGCCTGCTCGGACCCAACGGGGCGGGCAAGAGCACCACCGTGGAGATCCTCCAGGGCCATCGCTCACGGGACGCGGGAGAGGTCACCGTCCTCGGGTCGGACCCGGCGACCGGCACGCGCGCGTGGCGCTCGCGCGTCGGAATCGTCTGGCAGGACGAATCCGCCCCCGCCGAGTTGACGGTCCGCGAGACCGTGCGCCACTTCGCCCGCTACTACCCCCGGCCCCGCGACCCCGGCGAGGTGATCTCACTGGTCGGTCTGGAGGCGAAGGCGGACAGCCGGATCAAGTCCCTCTCGGGTGGGCAGCGGCGCCGGCTGGACGTCGCGCTCGGTGTGATCGGCGGCCCCGAGCTGCTGCTTCTGGACGAGCCGACGACCGGGTTCGACCCGGCGGCCCGGCGGCAGTTCTGGGACCTGATCCGGCAGCTCGCCGCCGAGGGCACGACGATCCTGCTGACCACGCACTACCTGGAGGAGGCCGAGGCGCTCGCCGACCGGCTCGCGGTGGTGGCGGGCGGCCGGATCGTCGCCGAGGGCACCTCGGCCGCCCTGCGCGCACGCTTCGGCACCGGCGCCACCGTGGAGTGGACCGAGCACGACGGCACCGCGCGCACCGAGCGGACCGAGACGCCCACCAGGACCGTCGCCGGGCTCATCCACCGCTTCGACGGCGAGATACCCGGGCTCCGGGTGAGCCGCCCCACCCTGGAGGACGTCTACCTCCGGCTGACCGGACAGGAGAACACCCGATGACCACCACCGCGGCCCCCGGTGAAGGGACCCTGGCGCGCGGCGCCGACGCGCGGCCGCCGGGGGCGTGGGGGCTGGGACTGGCCCGGGGCGCCCTGGAGATCAAGCAGTTCTTCCGGCAGCGCGAGCAGGTGGTGTTCACCTTCGCCTTCCCGGTGGTCTTCCTGTTCCTGTTCGCCTCGATCTTCCACGACGCCGTCCAGGGCACCGGCATCACCGCCTCGCAGCTCTACGTCCCCGCGATGATGGCGTCGGGCATCATGTCGACGAGCTTCCAGTCGCTGGGCGTCTCGATCGCGGTGGAGCGGGACGAGAAGGCGCTGCGCCGGCTGCGCGGCACGCCCATGCCCCCGGCCGCCTACTTCCTGGGCAAGATCTGGCTGGTGCTGGTCACCGGGATCCTGGAGACGGCGGTCCTGCTGCTCGTCGGGACGACGCTCTACGGTGTCGACCTGCCCACGGACGCGGTCCGCTGGTTCCACTTCGCCTGGATCTTCGTGCTCGGTCTGACCGGGTGCGCGCTGCTGGGCATCGCGATCAGCTCGGTGCCCCGGTCGGCGAAGAGCGCCACCTCCGTGGTCGTCCTGCCGTTCCTGGTGCTCCAGTTCGTCTCCGGGGTGTACATCTCCGTCAGCACCATCCCGGACTGGATGCTGGACATCGGAGCCCTCTTCCCGCTCAAGTGGCTCTGCCAGGGCCTGCGCGGGGTGTTCCTGCCCGACTCGGCCCGGGTGCTGGAGCAGGCGGGCTCCTGGGAGTTCGGGCGGATCGCGCTGGTGCTGGCGGCCTGGTGCGCCGGCGGGCTGGTGCTGTGCCTGCTGACGTTCCGCTGGAAGGACCGGCGTACGGGCTGACGGGGACGGCGGCGCGGCCCGTGCGGTCGTGCCGCCGCGACGGCGGCGGGCGCCGGGTGCCCGTCGAGGCTCCCGGCGCCCGCCGCGCGCTCCTCCGGCCGCTCAGCCGAGCCGCGACTCCAGCTCCGCCACGATCTCGTTGACGCCGATCGCTGTCTGCTCGCCGGACTCCATGTCCTTGAGCTGGACGACGCCGTCGGCGAGGTCGCGCTCACCGGCGACCAGGGTGAAGCGGGCGCCGCTGCGGTTGGCGTTCTTCATCGCTCCCTTGAGGCCCTTGTGCCCGTAGGAGAAGTCCGCCGCGACGCCCACCTTGCGCAACTCGGTGACCTTGGCGAACAGCACCCGGCGCGCCTCCTCGCCGAGCGGGACGGCGAAGACGCTGGTGGCGGGGGGCAGGCGGAGTTCGACGCCCTCCGCCTGGAGGGCCAGGACGGTGCGGTCCACGCCGAGCGCCCAGCCGACCGAGGGCAGCGCGGGGCCGCCGATCATCTCGGACAGGCCGTCGTAGCGGCCGCCGCCGCCGACCGCGGACTGCGAGCCGAGGCCGTCGTGGACGAACTCGAAGGTGGTGCGGGTGTAGTAGTCCAGGCCGCGGACGAGCTTGGGGTCGTCCTCGAAGGAGACGCCCGCCGCCGTGATCAGCTCGCGCACCTCCTCGTGGTACGTCTTGCAGGCGTCGCACAGGTAGTCGCGCAGCAGCGGGGCGTCGGTGAGCTGCTTCTGCACGTCGGGACGCTTGTCGTCGAGCACGCGCAGCGGGTTGATCTCCGCCCGGCGCAGCGTGTCCTCGTCCAGGTCGAGGCCGCGCAGGAAGTCCTGGAGGGCGGCCCGGTAGACCGGACGGCACTCCTTGTCGCCGAGGCTGTTGAGCAGGATGCGGAAGTCGCTCAGGCCCAGCGAGCGGTACGCCTGGTCGGCGAGGATGATCAGCTCGGCGTCCAGGGCCGGGTCCTCCGCGCCGATGGCCTCCGCGCCGACCTGCGAGAAGTGGCGGTAACGGCCCTTCTGCGGGCGCTCGTAGCGGTAGTACGAGCCGGAGTACCAGAGCTTGACGGGGAGGTTGCCCGCCTTGTGCAGGTTGGCCTCCAGGGCGGCACGCAGCACAGAGGCGGTGCCCTCGGGACGCAGGGCGAGCTGGTCGCCGCCCTTGGTCTCGAAGGCGTACATCTCTTTGGTCACGATGTCGGTGGACTCGCCGACACCGCGGGCGAACAGCTCGACGTTCTCGAAGCCGGGCGTCTCGACGTATCCGTAGCCGGAGTTGCGCAGCGGGGCGGCGATGGCCTCGCGGACCGCCAGGTAGGTCGCGGAGTCCGGGGGGATCAGGTCGTACGTGCCCTTGGGGGCCTTGAAGGTGCTCACGAAGTCTCTCGTCACATTCCTCGTCGGGGAGCCTCGCCGGCGCCGTGCTCGCGGCGGCCGGCGGCCACCTGCCGCAGATACGGGTTGGCGGCGCGCTCCTGGCCGATGGTCGTCTGGGGGCCGTGGCCGGACAGCACCACGGTCGAGTCGTCGAGCGGCAGGCACACACGGGCCAGCGAGTCGAGGATCTCGGCCATGTCACCGCCGGGCAGGTCGGTGCGTCCGATGGAGCCGGCGAAGAGCAGATCCCCGGAGAAGAGGACCGGCGGGATGTCCGCGGCCTCGGGCATCCGGAAGGTCACCGACCCCTTGGTATGGCCGGGGGCGTGCGCGACGGAGAACTCCAGACCGGCCAGCTCCAGCTTCGCGCCGTCGGTCAGCTCCTCGACGTCGTCGGGCTCGCCCACGGTCAGCTCGCCCATCAGCGGCGCCCCGATGGAACGGCCGAGGGCCTTCTCGGGGTCGCTCATCATGTACCGGTCGGCCGGGTGGATCCAGGCCGGTACGCCGTGCGCGCCGCACACGGGGACGACCGAGGCCACATGATCGATGTGGCCATGGGTGAGGACGACGGCGACGGGCTTGAGCCGATGCTTCTTCAGTGCTTCCTCGACCCCCTGGGCGGCCTGGTGGCCGGGGTCGATGATCACGCACTCCTCACCGGCGGCGGGGGCGACGAGATAGCAGTTCGTCCCCCAGGCCCCGGCGGGGAACCCGGCAATGAGCACGATCGTCCTTCGTTTGTGTCGATACGGGCGGGCATCGGGTGACTGCGCCCGCGGTCAGAGACTACCGGCGCTGCCGGATCCTCAGCGAACCCATATACGGTACGGGGCACACACGGGCGACCGGCTCACCGGCCGCGCGGGTGCCGGTCGACATTCCAGACGCATGAGGAGAGAACCCGGTGGTCAGCCAGGAGCAGCGGCGGCGTCAGCTCGCCCGGGAGAAGTTCTTGCGGCAGCAGCAGCGGCGCACCGCCGCGCGGCGCAAGGCACGCACGCGCAACTCCGTGATCGCGTCGGTGCTCGGCGTGGTCGTCATCGGTGGTGTCGCGCTGTACTCGACCGGGGCCCTCAAGAGCGACAAGGACGACAAGGCGAACGCGAGCGCGGACGTCTCCGCGAGCCCGTCGGCCAGCCCCAAGGCGGCGGACCCGTGCGCGAAGCCGGCCGCGGGCTCGGTGGCGAAGCTGAGCTGGAAGAAGGAGCCGGCGATGTCGATCGACACGTCGGCGAAGTACACGATGAAGCTCGCCACCACATGCGGTGACATCGACATGTCGCTGAAGGCGTCCGCCGCGCCGCACACCGTGAACTCGTTCGACTTCCTGGCCGGGAAGGGCTTCTTCGACCACACGAAGTGCCACCGGCTCACCACGAACGGGATCTACGTGCTCCAGTGCGGCGACCCGACCGGCACGGGCACGGGCGGCCCCGGTTACACGATCCCGGACGAGAACCTCAAGGACACCAGCCTCAAGGGCAACGTCTACCCGGCGGGCACGGTCGCGATGGCGAACACCGGCCAGAAGCACACCGGGGGCAGCCAGTTCTTCCTCGTGTACCAGAACAGCCAGCTGCCGCCCAACTACGCACCGTTCGGTACGATTTCCGAGTCGGGTCTCACGGTGCTGAAGAAGATCGCCGCCGCGGGTGAGAACTCGGGCGCCGGCGACGGCGCCCCGAACGCGACGGTCGTGATCAACAAGGCCACGGTCACGAAGTCCTGACCGTCAACCGCGCGATTTCGGTGGCGCTGGATGCGGACAGGAAACCCGCTGGTCGCCTATGTTGGCCGTGACGAAACTGTGGACGATGCCCGGGGGAGCCTCCAGAGCCCCCCGCAGGCATCATGTGGAGGAGGCGCTGTGAGCAGCGACCCGTGGGGCCGCGTCGACGAGACGGGGACCGTGTACGTGCGGACGGCCGAGGGCGAGCAGGTCGTCGGTTCCTGGCAGGCCGGCTCCCCCGATGAGGCACTGGCCTACTTCGAGCGCAAGTACGAGGGCCTGGTGGTCGAGATCGGCCTCCTCGAGAAGCGCGTACGCACCACCGATCTCTCGGCGAAGGACGCCCAGGCCGCCGTCGACCACCTCCGGGAGCAGGTCGACGCGCATCACGCGGTCGGTGATCTGGCCGCCCTGCGCACCCGCCTGGACAAGCTGGTCGAGACCGTCGAGTCGCGGCGCGAGGAGCGCAAGGTGCAGCGCGCCCGGCAGGCGGACGAGGCGCGGCACTCCAAGGAGGCGCTGGTCACCGAGGCGGAGGAGCTGGCCGGGTCCGACCAGTGGCGGGCGGCCGGTGAGCGGCTGCGCGCGCTGGTGGACACCTGGAAGGGGCTGCCGCGCCTGGACCGCAAGTCCGACGACGAGCTGTGGCACCGCTTCTCGCACGCGCGCTCGGCGTTCTCCAAGCGGCGCAAGGCGCACTTCGCGCAGCTGGACGCGCAGCGCGAGGAGGCGCGCCGCACCAAGGAGCGGCTGGTCGCCGAGGCCGAGGCGCTGTCGGGCTCGACGGACTGGGGTGCCACGGCGGCCCGGTACCGCGAGCTGATGGCGGAGTGGAAGGCCGCGGGGCGTGCGCAGCGCGAGCACGAGGACGACCTGTGGAACCGCTTCCGTGGCGCCCAGGACGTGTTCTTCGCCGCGCGCGGCTCGGTCTTCGCCGAACGGGACGCCGAGCAGTCGGAGAACCTGAAGCTGAAGGAGGAGCTGGCCGAGGAGGCGGAGAAGCTGCTGCCGGTCGGTGATCTCAAGACCGCCCGTGCCGCCTTCCGTTCGATCAACGAGCGCTGGGAGGCCATCGGCCATGTGCCGCGGGACGCCCGCCCGCGGGTCGAGGGCCGGATGCACACGGTCGAGCGGGCCCTCCAGGAGGCCGAGGAGAGCGAGTGGCGCCGGACGAACCCGGAGGCACGCGCGCGTGCCGAGGGTCTGACCGGTCAGCTCCAGGCCGCCGTGGACAAGCTGCGGGGCCAGATCGAGCAGGCGCGGGCGCAGGGCAACAACGCGCGGGCCGACAAGCTGGACAAGGAGCTGTCGGGCCGCCAGGCGCTGCTGGACCAGGCCCTGAAGGGCCTCCAGGAGTTCGGCGGCTGAGCCCGGCGCGCAGGCAGACGGCGAGAGGGCCCCGTACACGCCGTACGGGGCCCTCTCGCCGTCTGCCGCCGCCTCCCCGGCACTCCGGGTGCCCGGGAGGCCGCTGGGGCGGCTAGGACCGGTTGCGGGCCGATGTGACGCGGTAGACGTCGTAGACGCCCTCCACGCCGCGCACCGCGCGCAGGACGTGTCCCAGGTGCTTGGGGTCGCCCATCTCGAAGGTGAACCGGGAGGTGGCGACGCGGTCGCGGGAGGTCTGCACGGCCGCGGACAGGATGTTGACGTGCTGGTCGGACAGGACGCGGGTGACGTCCGAGAGCAGCCGGGAGCGGTCCAGGGCCTCGACCTGGATGGCGACCAGGAAGACCGAGGACTGGGTGGGCGCCCACTCGACGTCCAGGATCCGCTCGGGCTCGCGGGAGAGCGAGTCCACGTTGACGCAGTCGCTGCGGTGGACCGAGACCCCGCTGCCGCGGGTGACGAAGCCGATGATCGGGTCGCCGGGCACCGGTGTGCAGCAGCGGGCCAGTTTGACCCATACGTCGTCGACGCCCTTGACGACGACACCCGGGTCGGCGCTGGAGCGGCGCTTGCGCCCGCGCCCGCGGGCGGGCGGGATGCTCTCGTCGATCTCCTCGGTGGCGGCCTCCTCGCCGCCGAGCGCCTGGACGAGCTTCTGCACGATGTTCTGGGCCGAGACATGGCCCTCGCCGATCGCCGCGTACAGCGCGGAGATGTCCGAGTAGCGCATCTCGTGCGCCAGCGTGACCAGCGAGTCGCCGGTCAGGATGCGCTGGATGGGCAGGTTCTGCTTGCGCATGGCGCGGACGATGGCGTCCTTGCCCTGCTCGATCGCCTCGTCGCGGCGCTCCTTGGAGAACCAGGCGCGGATCTTGTTGCGGGCACGCGGCGACTTGACGAAGCCGAGCCAGTCGCGGGAGGGCCCGGCACCGGCCGCCTTGGAGGTGAAGACCTCCACCAGGTCGCCGTTGTCCAGGGTGGACTCCAGCGGGACGAGGCGGCCGTTGACCCGTGCTCCTATGGTGCGGTGGCCGACCTCGGTGTGGACGGCGTAGGCGAAGTCCACCGGGGTGGCGCCCGCCGGGAGCGCTATGACGTCGCCCTTGGGCGTGAAGACGAAGACCTCGTTGCGGGAGAGGTCGAAGCGCAGCGACTCCAGGAACTCGCCCGGGTCCTCGGTCTCCTTCTGCCAGTCGAGGAGCTGGCGCAGCCACGCCATGTCGTTGATGGCCGCGTCCTTGCCCGCCTTGCCGGTGGACCGGGGCGCGTCGGTGCGGACCTTGGAGGCGCTGGCGACGGCCTCCTGCTTGTACTTCCAGTGCGCGGCGATGCCGTACTCGGCGCGGCGGTGCATGTCGAAGGTGCGGATCTGTAGTTCGACGGGCTTGCCGTTGGGGCCGATGACCGTGGTGTGCAGCGACTGGTACATGTTGAACTTGGGCATCGCGATGTAGTCCTTGAACCGGCCGGGGACCGGGTTCCATCGCGCGTGCACGGTGCCGAGGGCGGCGTAGCAGTCGCGGACCGTGTCGACCAGGACACGGATGCCGACCAGGTCGTAGATCTCCGCGAAGTCGCGGCCGCGGACGATCATCTTCTGGTAGACGCTGTAGTAGTGCTTGGGGCGGCCGGTGACGGTGGCCTTGATGCGGGCGGCGCGCAGGTCCGACTGGACCTCGTCGGTGACGATCGCCAGGTACTCGTCGCGCTTGGGGGCGCGTTCGGCGACCAGGCGGACGATCTCGTCGTACATCTTGGGGTAGAGGATCGCGAAGGCGAGGTCCTCCAGCTCCCACTTGATGGTGTTCATGCCCAGGCGGTGGGCGAGCGGCGCGTAGATCTCCAGGGTCTCGCGCGCCTTCTTCTCCTGCTTCTCGCGCTTGAGATAGCGCATGGTGCGCATGTTGTGCAGGCGGTCGGCGAGCTTGATGACCAGGACGCGCGGGTCCTTGGCCATGGCGACGACCATCTTGCGCACGGTCTCGGCCTGCGCGGCCTCGCCGAACTTCACCTTGTCGAGCTTGGTGACGCCGTCGACGAGCAGGGCGACCACGTCGCCGAAGTCGCGGCGCAGGTCGTCCAGGCCGTACTCGGTGTCCTCGACGGTGTCGTGCAGCAGGCCGGCCATGAGGGTGGCCGGGTCCATGCCGAGTTCGGCGAGGATGGTGGTGACGGCGAGCGGGTGCGTGATGTACGGGTCGCCGCTCTTGCGCTTCTGGCCGCGGTGCCAGCGCTCGGCGACCTGGTAGGCGCGCTCGATCTGGCGCAGGGTGGCCGTCTCGATCTTGGGGTCGTTGCTGCGCACTATCCGCAGCAGCGGCTCCAGGACCGGGTTGTACGGGTTGGCGCGCTGGACGCCGAGGCGGGCCAGGCGGGCGCGGACGCGGTTGGAGGAGCCGGAGCGGGCGGGCTGGCCGCCGGCGGCGCGCACGGGAGGGGCCGGTTTGGGGCGCACGGACTCGGCGGTCTTCTCGACGGGCGCGGACGAGACGCGCTCGACCGGGCCGCGGGTGTCGTTCTTCGCGTCCTTCGCGTTCGGCGCGGGCTTCGCCGCGGCTGCCGAGGCGGACTCGGGCTTGGCGGCGGTCAGTGGCTGGGCCTCGTCTGGCAAGAGGACTCCTCGTGCGCGATCCGGGTGCCCCGGTCAGGCCCCGGAGGTCCCATGGTAGCGATCCCGGGCTCCCGGATCGCCTTCAGCCCGGTGCGCGGGCCGTTCACCGGGGAAAACGCACGGGACGGGCGCCGGATTCCTCCGGGCCCGTCCCGTGCGCTGTCGTACGAGCGGTACGCGCGCGTGCGTGCGCCGTGCTCAGACCTGGAGCAGCGCCTCCAGCGGGGCGCCGTCCAGGGCGGTGCCCAGGCGGGCGCGGCCCTGGAGGAAGCCCAGCTCCATCAGGACCGCGACACCGGCGACACCGGCGCCCGCGCGGCGGATGAGCTGGAGCGACGCCTCGGCGGTGCCGCCGGTGGCGAGGACGTCGTCGACGACCAGGACGCGGTCGGCGGCGGTCAGGTCCTCGGCGTGCACCTCGATCTCGGCCGAGCCGTACTCCAGGTCGTAGCTCTGGCGGAGGGTGGCTCCGGGGAGCTTGCCCGCCTTGCGCACCGGGATGAAGCCGAGGCCCGCGCGCAGGGCGACCGGGGCGCCCAGGATGAAGCCGCGCGCCTCCAGGCCGACGACCTTGGTCGCGCCCTGGCGGGTGGCGATGTCCGCCAGTGCCTCGGTGAGCGCGGAGAAGGCCGCCGGGTCGGCGAGCAGCGGGGTGATGTCCTTGAACACCACCCCCGGCTCCGGGTAGTCGGTGACGTCGCGGATCCGGCTGAGCAGCAGTTCCCGGATGTCGGTCATCGGCGCTTCCCGGAGGGACGGCCCCGGCCCCGGCTGCGGGCGGCGGGCTGATTGCGCGGGCCGACCACGGCGGGAGCCGCGTCCTCGGCGTCGTCGTCGTAGGACCCGTCGTCCGCGGTGCCCTCGGCCGTCACCGGGGTGCCCTCGGCGGCGGCCTGGGCGCGCTTGGCCAGGACGCGCTTCCTGAGGGCCTTCATCTGCGGCTCGTGCTCCTTGAGGTCGGCGACGAGCGGCGTGGCGATGAAGATCGAGGAGTACGCGCCGGCGGCCAGACCGACGAACAGCGACAGCGAGATGTCGTTGAGCATGCCCGCGCCGAGCGCGCCGCCGCCGATGAACAGCAGGCCCGCCACCGGCAGCAGCGCCACCACGGTGGTGTTGATGGAGCGCATCAGGGTGCCGTTGATGGAGCGGTTGGCGAGGTCGCTGTAGGTCCAGCGGGTCTGCTTGGTGATGTCCTTCGTCTGCTCCTTGAGGCTGTCGAAGACGACGACCGTGTCGTAGAGCGAGTAACCGAGGATGGTGAGCAGACCGATCACCGTACCGGGGGTGACCTCGAAGCCGACGAGGGCGTAGATACCGGTGGTGATGGTGATGTCGTGGATCAGGGCGACCAGGGCGGCGACGGCCATGCGCCACTCGAAGGCGATCGCCAGGTAGATCACGACCAGGACCATGAAGATCGCCAGGCCCTGCCAGGCCTTGTTGGCGATCTGCTCGCCCCAGCTGGGGCCGACCAGGTCGGCGTTGATCTGCTCGGGGTTGACCTTCAGGTCCTTGGCCAGCGCGTCCTTGATCTCGTCGGACTTGCCGGTCTCGATGCCCGCGATCTGGATGCGCAGGCTGCCGTCGCCGAGCTTCTGCACGATCGCGTCGTGCCCGGAGGCGTCCTCCGCGAACGTCTCGGCCTGGCTGACCGAGGCGGTCATGTGCTTGGGGGTGGTGAAGACCGCTCCGCCCTGGAACTCGATGCCCATGTTCAGGCCGCGCACCGCCAGGCCGAGGATGGCCGTGATGGTGATCAGGATGGAGATGCCGTACCAGAGCTTGCGGTTCTTGACGAAGTCGTAGCCGACCTCGCCGCGGTGGAGTCGGGCGCCGAGGCTGCCGAGCTTGGACATCTCACGCCTCCTTCGGGTCGACGGGGCCGGCGGGGCGGGAGGGGCGGCGGGTGCGGCGCAGCGGCGCCTTGGCGCCCAGGGCCTTGGGGTCGAGACCGGACCACCGGTGGCCGTTGGCGAAGAACTTCCGGCGCGCCAGGATCGTCATCAGCGGCTTGGTGAACAGGAACACCACGACGACGTCCAGCACGGTCGTGAGACCGAGGGTGAACGCGAAGCCCTGCACCTTGCCGACGGTGACGATGAAGAGCACCGCGGCGGCGAGGAAGGACACGAAGTCGGAGACGAGGATGGTGCGGCGGGCCCGCGGCCAGGCGCGCTCCACGGAGGGCCGCAGCGTGCGGCCCTCGCGGATCTCGTCCCGGATGCGTTCGAAGAACACGATGAACGAGTCCGCCGTGATGCCGATGGCGACGATGGCGCCGCAGACGGCCGGCAGGTTCAGCGCGAAGCCGATGCCCGGTCCGAGCAGCGCCATGATCACGTAGGTGAGGATCGCCGAGACCAGCAGCGAGGGGATGGCGATGACCGACAGGCCGCGGTAGAAGATCAGCAGGTAGACGACGACCAGGGCGAGGCCGATGGCGCCCGCGATGAGGCCGGCGTGCAGCTGGTCGCCGCCGAGCGCGGCGGTGACGGTGGTGACGCTGTCCTCCTTGAAGGTCAGCGGCAGCGCGCCGTAGGACAGCATGTTCGACAGGCCCTGCGCCTCGGACTGCGTGAAGCGGCCGGTGATCTCGGCGTTGCCGCCGGTCAGCGCCTCGCGGACGTACGGGTCGGAGACGACGTTGCCGTCGAGGACGATCGCGAACTGGTTCTGCGGCGTCTGGTTCTGCGCCAGCTTGCCGGTGATGTCCGCGAACTTCTTGGCGCCCTTGGAGGTGAACTCCATGGTGACGGTCCAGCCGGAGCCGTTCTGCGTGTTGAAGACGGCCTGGGCCTTCTTCACGTCGGTGCCGTCCACGCCGGCCGGGCCGAGGAGGTACTTCGCCCACTGGCCCTGCGAGTCCTGGCCGCAGGCGACGGTCGACACGGTGGGCTTGACGCCCTTGCCGGCCGTGGCGCGGACGGACTCCTTGGAGCAGTCCAGAGCGGCGTACTCGGCCTGGAGCTTGCTCTCGTCACCGGAGGTGGCACCGCCGGCCGACGGGGAGGCGGGGGCCTTGGGGCTCTGCGAGGAACCCGGCTTGGCGGAGCCGGTGCTGCCCGTCGCGCCCGTCGAGGGGGTGGAGTCGGCCTTCAGGCCGTCGGTGACGGCGCGGCCCTGGTGCGTCGCGGCCGACGAGGGGCTGGAGGAGCCGGAGGTCGCCTTGTCCTTGTCGCCGTCGCCGGTCTTGCCGGTGGCCTTGTCGCCGGGCTTGTCCGTGGCCTTGTCGCCGGGCTTGCCGGAGGAGCTGGAGGACGGCGCCGGGCTGGCCGGGGGCTGGCCGGCGGAGACCTCGGTGGCCAGCACCGGGCGGAAGTACAGCTTGGCGGTGGTGCCGACCTGCTCCCGGGCCTCCTTGGAGTTCGTGCCCTTGGGGATGTTGACGATGATGTTGTCACGGCCCTGGGTCTGAACCTCGGCCTCCGAGACACCCAGACCATTGACACGGCGGTTCATGATGTCGACCGCGGTGTCCATGTTGGCCTTGTTGATCGCGGATTCCTGGCCGCGCTCGGGAACCGCCCTCAGGGTGATGCTGGTGCCGCCGGCCAGGTCGATGCCGAGGCGCGGGGTGGTGTGCCCGGAGGCGAACATGCCACCGGTGAGCGCCACGATGGCGATCAGGATGAGGGCCAGCGAGCGCCATGGCTTGCTCTGGGCGCTCGCGCTCCGGCCCTTCTTAGGTGCTGCCACCTTCTCGTACTCCCTCTCGAGCCGCTCCGCGCCGGGTGGGCTTGGTGTGCGGCCATGACATGGTGTCGGGATCCCGCGCGAAGTGAACACGTCCCAGGGCGCGCGGGCGGTGCCGCGCGCCCTGGGTGGTGACTACTTCGCCCCGGAGTCGCCGTCGGTCTTCTTCGGCTCTTCCGCCGCCTTCGCCTCGGCGGCGGCGTCGGCGGATTCCTCCCCCTTCGGCTCGGCCGCGTCCTTCTTGCCGAGGTCGATGGGCTTGTCGTCGGAGGCGGCGGAAGCGTCGGCGGCGGGCTCGTCGGGCTCGGTGAGGGAGGAGGCGTCGTCGGGAACGATGTCGGTGTCGGACTTCAGGTCGTGCTCGACGCCGTGGACGATGCGGTTGTACTCGTCGTCGGACAGGACGGTCGCGATGGCGTTCTTGGCGAAGAGAAGCTCCACGCCCGGCCCGGCGTCGAGGAGGACCGTGTCGTCGTTGACCTCCTTGACCGTCGCGTACATGCCGCCGATGGTGCGGATTCCGCTACCGGGCTGCATCTGGTTCCGCATGGTGGCGGCCTGCTGCTGCTTGCGCTTGGCCGACCGGGTCATCAGGAACATGGCCCCGATGAGCACGATGAACGGGAGGATGGTCACGAGACTCACGGGTCGGAACTTCCTTCACACGACCGCGATGGGAAGCGGCCTGATGGTTGGGGGTGTGCTTGCCGTCGACAAGGGCGGCATCGGCGGAGTCTAAGGGAGTCCGCGTGCAAGGAACAACGCTCAGCATGGCACCTGGGTTCCTCCCCGGGCCAATGGATCGCCGTCACGCCCCGAACAGGTCCTGTTGTCCGTTTCCGGCCCCGGGCGAGCCGGGCGGGGTGAGGCCGAGGTGCGCCCAGGCGGCCGGGGTGGCGACCCGTCCGCGCGGGGTGCGCGCGAGCAGGCCCTCGCGGACGAGGAACGGTTCGGCGACCTCTTCCACGGTCTCACGCTCCTCCCCCACCGCCACCGCCAGCGTCGACAGGCCCACCGGGCCGCCGCCGAACAGCTTGAGCAGCGCCGTCAGCACGGCCCGGTCCAGGCGGTCCAGGCCGCGGGCGTCGACCTCGTAGACGGCGAGGGCCGCGGCGGCGATGTCACGGGTGATCATCCCGTCCGCCTTGACCTGCGCGTAGTCCCGCACCCGGCGCAGCAGGCGGTTGGCGATGCGGGGGGTGCCGCGGGAGCGGCCGGCGATCTCGGCGGCGCCGTCGGCCTCGATCTCCACGTCGAGCAGTTGCGCCGAACGGTGTACGACGCGCTCCAGCTCGGCGGGCCCGTAGAACTCCATGTGGGCGGTGAAGCCGAAGCGGTCGCGCAGCGGGGGCGGCAGCAGTCCGGCCCGGGTGGTGGCGCCGACCAGGGTGAAGGGGGGCAGTTCGAGCGGGATGGCGGTGGCGCCGGGGCCCTTGCCGACGATCACGTCGACGCGGAAGTCCTCCATCGCCATGTACAGCATCTCCTCGGCGGGCCGGGACATGCGGTGGATCTCGTCGAGGAAGAGCACCTCGCCCTCCTGGAGCGAGGACAGGATGGCGGCGAGGTCGCCCGCGTGCTGGATGGCGGGGCCGGAGGTGATGCGGATGGGGGCGCCCATCTCGGCCGCGATGATCATGGAGAGGGTGGTCTTGCCGAGGCCGGGGGCGCCGGAGAGCAGCACATGGTCGGCGGTGGCGCCGCGCGCGCGGGCGGCGCGCAGCACCAGGTCGAGCTGTTCGCGGACCTTCTCCTGGCCGATGAACTCGCCGAGATCCTTGGGCCGCAGGGCGGCCTCGACGGCCTGGTCCTCGCGGTCGGCGACAGAGCCCACCAGTCGCTCGGCGGCGGTGGTGTCGGGCGTGTCGTCCCAGTTCACTGCGGATGTCTCCTAGCGGGGCGCGGGGCGCCGGTTGCGTCAGCGGGCTCGGTGGCGTCAGCGGGCTCGGTTGAGGGTCTGGAGGGCCGCCTTCAGGAGCTGCCCCACCTGGGGGGTGCCGTCGGCGGCCTCGGCCTGCGGGGCGACGGCGGTGACGGCCTCGTCGGCCTCGCGGGTGGCGTAGCCGAGTCCGATGAGGGCGGCGTGCAGCTGGTCGCGCCAGCCCTGGGTCACGGGGGCGCCGACCGCGGGGGCGCCGACCGGCGCGCCGAGGCGGTCCTTCAGCTCCAGGAGGAGCTTCTGGGCGCCCTTCCTGCCGATACCGGGGACGGCGGTGAGGGCCTTCTCGTCGCCGGTGGCGACCGCGCGACGCAGCGCGTCGGGGCTGTGCACGGCGAGCATGGCCTGGGCCAGGCGCGGGCCGACGCCGCTGGCGGTCTGGAGGAGCACGAAGACCTGGCGCTCGTCGTCGTCGGCGAAGCCGTACAGGGTCAGGGAGTCCTCCCTGACGACGAGGGAGGTGTGCAGCTTGGCGGGGCGGCCGATCCGCAGGGCGGACAGGGTGCCCGGGGTGCAGTGGACGGCCATGCCGACGCCGCCGACCTCGATCACCGCGGTGTCGGGGGCGAGCGCGGCGACGGTGCCGCTGACGAAGGCGATCATGCCGTACGGCCTTTCGTGTGCGGGGCCGTCCTGGTGGCGGCGGCGGTGTGCAGGGCCACGGCCTGCTGGAGCCGGTTCTGTGCGGGGGCCCGCCAGATGTGGCAGATGGCGAGGGCGAGGGCGTCGGCGGCGTCGGCGGGCCTGGGCGGCGCGGCGAGCCGGAGAAGACGCGTGACCATGGCGCCCACCTGGGCCTTGTCCGCGCGTCCGCTGCCGGTGACGGCGGCCTTGACCTCGCTGGGGGTGTGCAGGGCGACGGGGATGCCGCGGCGGGAGGCGCACAGGATGGCGACGGCGCTGGCCTGGGCGGTGCCCATGACCGTGCGCACATTGTGCTGGCTGAAGACGCGCTCCACGGCCACGAACTCGGGGCGGTGCTCGTCGAGCCACTGCTCGATGCCCTGTTCGACGGCGACCAGGCGGTGTCCGAGGTCGGCGTCCGCGGGGGTCCGCACCACGCCCACACCGATCATGGTCAGCGGCCGGCCCGCGACCCCCTCCACGACACCGACCCCGCAGCGGGTCAGCCCCGGGTCCACCCCCAGTACGCGCACGCGATCTTTCCCTTCGATCTCCTGTCCGCGCAGGCTATCGGGTGCCACTGACAACGGCGGCGGGCCCAGGGACGTGTCCCTCGGCCCGCCGGTGGCGCCGTGCGTGCGTCAGGCGTCGACCTTCTCCATGACCTCGTCGCTGACGTCGAAGTTGGCGAAGACGTTCTGCACGTCGTCGCTGTCCTCCAGCGCGTCGATCAGCTTGAAGATCTTCCGGGCGCCGTCCTCGTCCAGCTCGACCTGCATGGTCGGGACGAAGTTGGCGTCGGCCGAGTCGTAGTCGATGCCGGCCTCCTGGAGGGCGGTGCGGACCGCGACCAGGTCGGTGGCCTCGCTGAGCACCTCGAAGGTGTCACCGAGGTCGTTGACCTCCTCGGCGCCCGCGTCCAGGACGGCGCCCAGGACGTCGTCCTCGGTCAGCTCGCCCTTGGGGACGATCACGACGCCCTTGCGGTTGAACAGGTACGACACCGAGCCGGGGTCGGCCATGGAACCGCCGTTGCGGGTCATGGCGACGCGGACGTCGGAGGCGGCGCGGTTGCGGTTGTCGGTGAGGCACTCGATGAGCACCGCGACACCGTTCGGCCCGTAGCCCTCGTACATGATCGTCTCGTAGTCGGCGCCGCCGGCCTCGAGACCGCCACCGCGCTTGACGGCGGAGTCGATGTTCTTGTTCGGGACCGACTGCTTCTTGGCCTTCTGCACGGCGTCGTAGAGCGTCGGGTTGCCGTCCAGGTCGACGCCGCCCATCCGCGCCGCGACCTCGATGTTCTTGATCAGCTTCGCGAAGAGCTTGCCGCGCTTGGCATCGATGACGGCCTTCTTGTGCTTCGTCGTGGCCCATTTAGAGTGGCCGGACATCTGCCTGTCTCCTTCGCGTAAACCCATCCTGTACGAACGCCCCCGGGCCTGAAGCAGCCGGGAGGTACCCCGGGAGATCCTACAAGGACTCCGCCGCCCGTATCGCGCGCACCATGTCGACGAACAGGGCGTGCACACGGTGGTCGCCGGTCAGCTCCGGGTGGAACGACGTGGCCAGCGCGTTGCCCTGGCGCACCGCCACGATGTGGCCGCCGTGCTCGGCGAGCACCTCGGCCCCGGCGCCCACGGACTCGACCCAGGGCGCGCGGATGAAGACGCCCTCCACCGGATCGCCCGCGATGCCCCGGACGTCCACGGCCGCCTCGAAGGACTCGTTCTGCCGGCCGAAGGCGTTGCGGCGCACGATCATGTCGATGCCGCCGACGGTCTCCTGGCCCGAGCGCGGGTCGAGGATCTTGTCGGCGAGCAGGATCATCCCGGCGCAGGTGCCGTAGACGGGCATGCCGTCGCGCACGCGCGCGCGGAGCGGGTCCATCACGCCGAAGAGGACGGCGAGCTTGGAGATGGTGGTGGACTCGCCGCCGGGCAGGACCAGGCCGTCCACCTCGGCGAGTTCCTCGGGGCGCCTGACCGGCCTGGCCACGGCATCGGCCGCGGCCAGGGCGACGAGGTGCTCCCGTACGTCGCCCTGGAGGGCCAGGACGCCGATGACAGGTGCTTCGCTGCTCATGGGGTGGGCTACCAGCCGCGATTGGCGTAGCGCTCGGTCTCGGGGAGGGTGTCGCAGTTGATGCCGACCATGGCCTCGCCGAGGTTGCGGGACGCGTCCGCGATGATCTTCGGGTCGTCGTAGAAGGTGGTCGCCTTGACGATGGCGGCGGCGCGCTTGGCCGGGTCGCCGGACTTGAAGATGCCGGAGCCGACGAAGACGCCCTCGGCGCCGAGCTGGCGCATCAGGGCGGCGTCGGCCGGGGTGGCCACGCCGCCGGCGGAGAAGAGGACCACCGGGAGCTTGCCCAGCTCGGCGACCTCCTTGACCAGCTCGTAGGGGGCGCGCAGGTCCTTGGCGGCGGCGTACAGCTCGTTGTTGTCGAAGCCGCGCAGCCGGGCGATCTCGTTCTTGATCTGGCGCAGATGGCGGACGGCCTCGACGACGTTGCCGGTGCCGGCCTCGCCCTTGGAGCGGATCATGGCCGCGCCCTCGGCGATGCGGCGCAGGGCCTCGCCCAGGTTGGTGGCACCGCAGACGAACGGGGTGGTGAAGGCCCACTTGTCGGAGTGGTTGACCTCGTCGGCCGGGGTGAGGACCTCGGACTCGTCGATGTAGTCGACGCCGAGCGACTGGAGGACCTGGGCCTCGACGAAGTGGCCGATGCGGGACTTGGCCATGACCGGGATGGAGACGGCCTCGATGATGCCCTCGATCATGTCCGGGTCGGACATGCGGGCCACGCCGCCGTCCTTGCGGATGTCGGCCGGGACCCGCTCCAGGGCCATGACGGCGACGGCGCCCGCGTCCTCGGCGATCTTCGCCTGCTCCGGCGTGACGACGTCCATGATCACGCCGCCCTTGAGCTGCTCGGCCATGCCGCGCTTGACGCGCGCGGTACCGGTCTCGGGAGTCTGGGCGGAATCGGGAAGTGTGGTGGACACGGGTGACCTCACTCGGGTGGAAAGAGGGGGTTGATGCACCCAGAGGAAACGCGAGTGGACCAGTCCACGGCAAGGGCCAATGACAAGCGGGTGGATCCTTTTGCCCGCACGGCCCCGGTACGGGCAGTGCCGTGCGGTGCGGCGCGGACCGCTAGGCCGCGCGCTCCACCAGCGCCACCGGGGGCTCGTCGTCCATCTCGAAGGCCAGCGGGAAGGGGGCGTGCCCGGCCAGCCGGAACCAGCGCACCTTGCGGTGCTCGCGCAGTCTGCGGGCCGCGCCCACGGCGTCGTTGTGGAAGCGGCGGGCCATCGGCACCCGGCGCACCGCCTCGGCCAGCTCGCGCGCCGCCTCCTCGCCGCCGGGCACCGCGCGGACCGCCTCCACCTGCTGCGCCTCGCCGAACACCGCCCGCAGCGCCTGGCTCAGCTCGCTCTCGGCGACCTCCCGCTGCTCCTCCTCGGACTGCCGGGCCGCGTGCGCGGCCTCGTACAGCACGATCGAGGCGGCCGGGTCCAGCACGCCGGAGGTGGCCAGTTCCTGCGCCACGGAGGCCCGGCGCAGCAACTGCGCGTCCAGTGCGGCCCGCGCCGCGTCGATCCGGGCGTGCAGCCGGTCCAGCCGGCCCGCCGTCCAGCTCAGATAGAGGCCGACGGCCACGAGCGCGACAAGGATCCAGATGAGCGTTGCGATCACGGGCGGCAAGGCTACCGGGGCGGGGAGGGGGGCTGCGGCCGGTCGGGGCGGACGGGGGTGTGCCGAGCGGTTCGGGGGCGGTGGGTGCGTGTCCCCGGACGGGCGGGCAGCGGGGCGCGGGCGCGCGGCAGTGGGGGCGCCGATCCGTCCCTCGGGGGCGGGGAGTGACACGGCGCGGCCGAGACGGCACGGGGCGAGGTGGGCGGAGGGCGTGCGACCGGTCAGGAGGCCGGAGCCGGGGGCTTGGCGCGCCTGCTCCGGCAGCTCCTCTCCCCCGCGTCTCTCCCCGGGTCCCCCGCATCCGGACAGCACCCTGAAGGTCGACCCCCGCACGCCGATGCGGCCACCGGACCGCCCCGCAATGCGCCGCCGGGACCGCCCGCGCCTCCGGCCGCACGCCCGTCAGACCACACGGCCCTCGAACCACACGGCCTGCGAACCGCACGCGCCCGGAACCGCCCGCATCGAACCGCCCGCACGCCCGCCGCACCCCGCGGCCCTGCCCGGTCAGTCGCGGACCAGGCCCAGCCGCGCCCGCAGCCCCGTGGCGCGGTCGTCCGTGGCGACCGCTGCCGCGCCGGCGGTGACCGTCTCGTAGACGGAGAGGATGTCCGCGCCGACGGTGGACCAGTCGAAGCGGCGGACGTGGGCGCTGCCCCGCTCGCGGAGTTCGGCGCGGCGGGCCGGGTCGGCGAGGAGGCGCACGGCGGCGTCGGCCAGCGCGTCCGCGTCCTCGTTGGCGAACAGCTCACCGGCCTTGCCCTGGTCGAGGACCTGGGCGAAGGCGTCGAGGTCGGAGGCGAGCACGGGAGCGCCCGCGGACATCGCCTCGACGAGGATGATGCCGAAGCTCTCGCCGCCGGTGTTGGGCGCCACGTAGAGGTCGACGCTGCGCAGGAAGCGCGCCTTGTCCTCGTCGCTGACCATGCCGAGGAACTCCACCCGCGCACGCAGCTCCCGCGGCAGGCTCGCCACGGCCTCCTCCTCGTCGCCGCGGCCCGCGACCAGCAGCCGGGCCCGCGGATGCGCGGCGAGGATCTTCGGCAGGGCCCGCATCAGCACGGGCAGGCCCTTGCGGGGCTCGTCGATGCGGCCCATGAAGCCGATCGTGCCGCCCTGCCACTCGGGCCGGGGCTCGGCGCGGGCGAAGAAGCCGACGTCGACGCCGTTGGGGATGACCACGGCGTCCCCGCCCAGGTGCTCGACCAGGGTGCGCCGGGCGTACTCGCTCACCGCGATGCGCGCGCTGATCTTCTCCAGGGCCGCCTGGAGGATGGCGTACGCGGCGACCATCGCCCGGGAGCGCGGGTTGGAGGTGTGGAAGGTGGCCACGATCGGGCCCTGCGCCGCCCAGCAGGTGAGCAGGCCGAGCGACGGCGAGGTCGGCTCGTGGATGTGGATCACGTCGAAGCGGCCCTCGTGCAGCCAGCGCCGTACCCGGGCGGCCGAGAGGAAGCCGAAGTTCAGGCGGGCCACCGACCCGTTGTACGGCACCGGGACCGCGCGGCCGGCCGAGACGACGTAGGGCGGCAGTGGGGTGTCGTCGTCGGCGGGGGCGAGGACGGACACCTCGTGGCCGAGGCGGATGAAGTACTCGGCGAGGTCGCGGATGTGGAACTGCACGCCGCCGGGGACGTCCCAGGAGTACGGGCAGACGATGCCGATCCTCACGCCGCGTCCCCCTCCCTCTCCTGCCCGGCCGGTGCGGGGCGGGGTTCGAGGTCCGCGAGCCACAAGCGCTGGAGCATGTGCCAGTCCTCCGGATGGTCGGCGATACCCGAGGCGAAGGCGTCGGCCAGCGCCTGTGTCATGACAGACGTCTTCTCGGGCCGCGTGCCTGTCGCCGGTACCTCGATCGGGGGATGGACCCGGCCCCGCATGACGGGCGAGCCGTCGTACCAGAGGGTGACGGGCAGCAGCAGGGCGCCGGTCTGCTGGGCGAGCAGCGCGGGCCCGGCCGGCATCCGGGCCGTCTCGCCGAAGAACTCGACCTCGACGCCGGAGGAGGACAGATCGCGGTCGGCGACCAGGCAGACCAGGCCGCCGTCGCGCAGCCGCCGGGCCAGGGTGCCGAAGGCCGAGCCGCCGCTGTGCGGCAGCACCTCCATGCCCAGGCCCTCGCGGTAGGCGACGAACCGGTCGTAGAGCGTCTCGGGCTTGAGGCGCTCGGCGACCGTGGTGAACGGCGTCTCCAGCGCGGTGGTGACCCAGGCGCCCGCCAGGTCCCAGTTCGCCAGGTGCGGCAGGGCGAGGACGACGCCCCTGCCGGAGGCGAGGCCGTCGGTCAGGTGGTGCACGTCGTCGGGGGCGAAGCCGCCCCGGACCCGCTCGGCGCTCCAGGCGGGCAGCCGGAAGGACTCCATCCAGTAGCGCAGGTAGGAGCGCATGCCCGCGCGGGACAGCTCCGCCAGCCGCTCGGGGCTCGCGCCGGGCACCACGCGCGCGTAGTTGCCCTCCAGCCGCAGGACGCCCTTGCCGCGCCGCTTCCAGACGAGGTCGGCGAGGGTGCGGCCGAGCCGGACGGCCACCGGTTCGGGCAGCTTCTTGACGGTGCTCCAGCCCAGCCCGTACAAGGCGTCGGTCAGGCGCTCCCGGGCGCTCACGCCGACGCCCCGCTCCCCTGGTTCTCCTGCCGGGCGGCCTCGGCGTCCGCCTCGGCCGACTCGCGGCGCACGGTGACCACACGCTGGATCAGCGTGACCAGGCTGCCGGCGGCGACGATCCACAGCGCGACCGGCAGCAGGTACTGGATGCCGGGCACCCCGAACTTGTGCAGCCCCGCGAATCCGGCCGCGACCAGGGAGATCACCAGCCGCTCGGCCCGCTCGACCAGGCCGTTCACGGCGACGGGCAGGCCGATCGCCTCACCGCGCGCCTTGGTGTACGACACCACCTGGCCGCTGGCCAGGCAGAAGATCGACACCGCGCACAGGGTGTTGTCGTGGCCCTGCCCGGCGTACCAGAGGGCGAACCCGCCGAAGATGGCGCCGTCGGCCACCCGGTCCAGGGTGGAGTCCAGGAACGCGCCCCAGCGGCTGGAACGGCCCAGCTGGCGCGCCATGTTGCCGTCGACCAGGTCGGAGAACACGAAGAGCGTGATCACCACCGTGCCCCAGAAGAACTCGCCCCGGGGGTAGAAGACCAGCGCGCCCGCCATCACTCCTGCGGTGCCGAGGAGCGTGACCGTGTCGGGGCTCACGCCCCGGCGGATGAGAAACGCGGCGAACGGTGTGAGGACACGCGTGAAGAATGCACGCGCGTACTTGTTCAGCATGGCCTTCCCGAGGGTCGCTTTCGCCGGGCGGCCCCTGCTGGCCACCGGCTGGCCCATCGTAGTCACGCGCGCGCGTGGGCCGCGTCCGGGCACCCTCGGGCCCTTGCGGCGCACGGGCGGGCGGCGGGATCGGGTCCTTCGTATGGACGCGGCATGACGGGAGTGCAAAGCTCGAATGACCGCGGGCGTCGCAGGAGCCGCCGGTGACGCGGTGCCGCGTGTCCGCGCCCACAGGACCTCACCGTGCACGGGAGGGCAGGATCATGGGCGACAAGGCACACACACATCCCGGAGCCGCCGGCAGGGCGATGGCGGCCGACCACCCCGCTTCCCTGCGGAACGTGGTGCTGGTCGGCCACTCCGGATCGGGCAAGACGACCTTGGTGGAGGCTCTCGCGCTGACGGCGGGGGCGGTGAACAGGGCGGGCCGCGTCGAGGACGGCGGCTGCGTCTCCGACTACGACGAGATCGAGCACCGCCAGCAGCGCTCGGTGCAGCTGTCCCTGGTGCCCGTCGCCTGGGACGGCATCAAGATCAACCTGCTGGACACACCCGGCTACGCGGACTTCGTCGGGGAGCTGCGCGCCGGTCTGCGGGCCGCCGACGCGGCCCTCTTCGTCGTCTCGGCCTCCGACGGCGTGGACGGCTCCACCCGCATGGTGTGGGAGGAGTGCGCCGCCGTCGGCATGCCGCGCGCCATCGTGATCACCCACCTGGAGGCCGCCCGCGCCGACTTCGAGGAGATGACCCGGGTGTGCGCCGAGGCGTTCGGCGCCGACGACCCCGACGCCGTCCTCCCCCTGTACCTGCCGCTGCACGGACCCGAGGGCCCCGACGGACACGCCCCGGTCACCGGCCTGGTCGGCCTGCTGACCCGCAAGCTGTTCGACTACGCGAGCGGGGAGCGCAAGGAGTCCGAACCCGGCGCGGACGAACTGCCGCGCATGGACGAGGCCCGCGGCCGGCTCATCGAGGGGATCATCGCCGAGAGCGAGGACGAGACCCTCATGGACCGCTACCTCGGCGGCGAGCAGGTCGATGTGGAGACCCTGATCAAGGATCTCGAACGGGCGGTCGCGCGCGGCGCCTTCTTCCCCGTACTGGCCGCCGCCCCCGCCGCCGACGGCGCCCGCCAGGGCATCGGCACGGTGGAACTCCTCGACCTGATCGTCCGCGGCTTCCCCACGCCCCTGGAGCACGAGGCACCCGAGGTGACCACACCCGACGGCCGCTCGCGCCGCCCGGCGCCGTGCGCCCCGGACGGACCGCTGGTCGCGGAGGTCGTCAAGACGGCCTCCGACCCCTACGTGGGCCGGGTCTCCCTGGTGCGCGTCTTCTCCGGCACGCTGCGCCCGGACGAGACCGTGCACGTCTCCGGGCACGGCCTCGCCGACCGGGGCCACGAGGACCACGACGTCGACGAGCGGATCGGCGCCCTGTCCACCCCGTTCGGCAAGCAGCAGCGCCCGGTGACGCACGCCGTCGCCGGAGATCTGGTCTCCGTGGCCAAGCTGAACCGCGCCGAGACCGGCGACACCCTCTCCGCCAAGGACGACCCGCTGCTGATGGCCCCCTGGCAGATGCCCGACCCGCTGCTGCCGCTCGCCATCCAGGCGCACAGCAAGGCCGACGAGGACAAGCTCTCCCAGGGCCTGGCCAGGCTGGTCGCCGAGGATCCCACGATGCGCCTGGAGCAGAACCAGGACACCCACCAGGTGGTCCTGTGGTGCCTGGGCGAGGCGCACGCCGACGTGGCCCTGGAACGGCTGCGCAGCCGCTACGGCGTCCAGGTCGACGTCGTCCCGCACCGGGTCTCCCTGCGGGAGACGTTCGCCGGCCGGTCGGCGGGCCGCGGCCGGCACGTCAAGCAGTCCGGCGGCCACGGCCAGTACGCCATCTGCGAGATCGAGGTGGAGCCGCTGCCGGGCGGCTCGGGCATCGAGTTCGTCGACAAGGTCGTCGGCGGCGCGGTCCCGCGGCAGTTCATCCCCTCCGTCGAGAAGGGCGTACGGGCGCAGGCCGCGAAGGGGGTGGCCGCCGGTCATCCGCTGATCGACGTCCGCGTCACGCTGCTGGACGGCAAGGCGCACTCGGTGGACTCCTCCGACGCCGCCTTCCAGACCGCGGGCGCGCTGGCGCTGCGGGAGGCCGCGGCCGACGCCCGGATCCATCTGCTCGAACCGGTGGCCGAGATGAGCGTCCTGGTCGGCGACGACTACGTGGGCGCCGTGATGAGCGATCTGTCCGGACGGCGCGGCCGGGTGCTGGGCACCGAGCAGATCAGCGGCGGCCGGACCCTGGTGCGGGCCGAGGTGCCCGAGATCGAGATCGGCCGGTACGCGATCGACCTGCGGTCCCTGTCGCACGGCACGGCCCGTTTCGAGCGCCGCTACGCCCGCCATGAACCGATGCCGCAGCAGATCGCCGACCGGCTGCGCCAACAGGAGCGCGAAGCCTCATAGTCGACGCGCCGGGCGCACAACGGAGCGCTCGCGCGGGGCAGTACGGGGCACCGCGCTCCGCACAGGTGGGCGGCTTCGGCCGTCCACCTGTGCGGAAGGGCGGGTGCGGATACGCTGATGACCTGATCAACAGGTGTGCGAGGCAGGGAAGTCGGGAAGGCCGCAGATGCAGAATCGGCGGCAGTGGGGGCGGCGGTGACGGACGGATTCGATTTCAGTCCAGGGGCTCAGATTCCCCTCTCGGGCGCGGCGGGACAGACGGCGGCCACCTTCGCGCTGGCCGCCGCCGCCTACCGGGACGACGAAGTGGAGAAGATCAAGGAAGCCGACAACGACTGGCACCAGTCCACGGTCAAACCGCCGCGCCCCTGGGCGAAGATCTTCCGCCCCCGGCTCGGCGAGGCGTTCTCCCGCGCCGTGATCGACCGCATGCTCGGCGCCGGGCGCAAGCCGCTCATCCAGTCCTTCGGCATCGAGCCCCAGGTCGTCGTGGAGCACTGCCTGGCCGCCCAGCGCATCCGCCGCGAGCGCGACAACTGGCTCTCGGCCGTGACGGTGCTGTGCGGGGTGCTGTTCCTGCCCGGCTTCCTGGTCTGGCTGCTGGTGTTCGTCCTGCGCACCACCATGAGCCGCCGCGAGGACAAGCGGGCCGGGATGCTCGCCACCACCCTGCTGGTCGCCATGGGCGCACTCGCCGTCCTCTTCCTGGTCAAGATGCCCTTCCACGGCTTCTGGGCCTGGTACGCGCGCGCGGCCGTCGTCATGCCGGTCGCCGGCTGGTTCTGGGCCAAGCGGATCTGTGAGCGCACCGCCCGCGACCTGCGCGAACGCTGGTCCGGCATGCTCTCGGGCGGCGGTGTCGGTGCCAAGATCCCCGAAGCCGTCCCCGGCAACCCCGGTGACGCCGCCGAGCAGATCCGCAAGGAACTCGCCCGGCTCAGTGCCGAACAGCGCTCCAACTCGGTCTTCTACGCCGGCCCCAAGGGCATACTCGGCATGGGCACCCGCTGGGGCAGCTGGCAGCTCGCCGAGGACCTGGTCTCGGCCGAACCGGGCAAGGAGTTCCACCCGTTCCGCAGCTGGGACGTGATCAACGCCATCCAGGGCGGCCTCGGCATGCTGGAGCGCACCTCCATCAACACCGGCGGCTTCACCAAGCCGACGATCACCCACTGGATCGTCACCCCCATCGGGGAGAACGCCAAGGAGGTCGCCCGGCCCGGCGGCACCGACGTGGACGCGTACACCGTCCGCAGCCACGCCGTGCAGGACATCTGCAACAAGCAGCAGTTCGGCAGCGGCGACCGGCACTACCTCGGCGTCCAGTGGACGCTCTGGGACGGCCATCTGGTGATCACCATGATGATCACCGTGACCGTGCTGCACAACACGCTGCGCATCGAGGTCACCGGCCACGCCCTCGGCCCGGTCAATCCGCTCTTCAACGGCAAGCCCGCGGCCAAGGAGAAGGAGGTGCAGAAGGCCTTCCGGTTCTGGGAGACCCGCAAGGTCAAGCTGCCCCTGATCGACACCGACGAGGTGGTACGGCTCGCCGCCCGCGCCCCGCTGACCTGGTACCCGCCGCTGCTCAACTGGCTCGGCGGAAGCCTCGCCCTGCCCGAGCCGTTCGGACTGCGGCACGCCTGGGCCGACCAGCCCTGGCGCCACCGCTTCATGGCCGACGACGCGCTGCGCGCCGCCACGCCCGTGCTGCGGGTGGTGCACACGGCGGCGCTGAAGGTCCTGCGGGACAACGGCGTGGACGTCGAGAAGTTCGGCAACCGCTCCTCGGTGCTCAGCGGCATGGTCCAGGACGCCTCGCCCAGGAAAGCCGATCTGTACGACGCGTAGCACCCGCGCGACACGCACCGACACGCATGGCGGGGGCCGGGCCCGGGACTACTCGGGCCAGGCCTCCGCGAGCATCTTGCGGGTGTCGGCGAGCAGTTGGGGCAGTACCCGGGTGTGCCCGACCACCGGCATGAAGTTGGTGTCGCCGCCCCAGCGGGGCACGATGTGCTGGTGCAGATGGGCGGCGATGCCCGCGCCCGCCACCGAGCCCTGGTTCATGCCGATGTTGAACCCGTGCGCTCCGGAGGCCGCGCGCAGGGCCCGCATCGCCTGCTTGGTCAGCTCCCCCAGCTCGGCGGTCTCCGCCGCGGTGAGGTCGGTGTAGTCGGCGACATGGCGGTAGGGCACCGTCATCAGATGGCCGCCGTTGTACGGGTAGAGGTTGAGCACCGCGTACACCTGCTCGCCGCGCCGGACGATCAGGCCGTCCTCGTCGGACTTGGCCGGGATCGCGCAGAAGGGGCAGCCGTCCTTGGCCCCTGGACCGGTCGGCTTGTTCTCGCCCTGGATGTAGGCCATCCGGTGGGGCGTCCACAGGCGCTGGAACGCGTCCTGCGTCCCCACTCCGATCTGCTGCTCCGGCTCACTCGTCATGCGTGCAGCATATGGCGTGCCGCCCGGGGACGGAGCAGGCCCCCGGGAAGCCGTGCCTCCCGGGGGCCTGCTCCCGTGGGTCAGACCTGCGTGCGCTCCTCGACGACCTTCGCGATCCTGGCGATGGCCTCGTCGAAGGGGATGCCGTTGTCCTGCGAGCCGTCGCGGTAGCGGAAGGAGACGGCGTTGTTCGCCATGTCCTCGTCGCCCGCGATGACCATGAACGGCACCTTCTGCTTCTGCGCGTTCCTGATCTTCTTCTGCATCCGGTCCGAGGAGGAGTCGACCTCCACCCGCAGGCCCTTCTTCCTGGCCCCGGCGGCGAACGTGTGCAGATAGTCGACGTGCGCGTCGCCGATCGGGATGCCGACCGCCTGGACCGGGGCCAGCCACGCCGGGAAGGCGCCCGCGTAGTGCTCCAGGAGCACCGCGAAGAACCGCTCGATGGAGCCGAACAGCGCGCGGTGGATCATGACCGGGCGCTGCTTGGAGCCGTCCGCCGCGGTGTACTCCAGGTCGAAGCGCTCGGGCAGGTTGAAGTCGAGCTGGACCGTCGACATCTGCCAGGTGCGGCCGATGGCGTCCTTGGCCTGGACGGAGATCTTCGGGCCGTAGAAGGCGGCGCCGCCCGGGTCCGGGACCAGCGGCAGGCCCTGCTTCTCGGCGACCTGGCGCAGGGTCTCGGTGGCCTCTTCCCACGCCTCGTCCGAGCCGACGAACTTCTCCGGGTCCTTGGTCGACAGCTCCAGGTAGAAGTCGGTCAGACCGTAGTCGCGCAGCAGGTTCAGCACGAAGGTGAGCGTCTTGTCGAGCTCGTCGGCCATCTGCTCGCGGGTGCAGTAGATGTGCGCGTCGTCCTGGGTGAAGCCGCGGGCGCGGGTCAGGCCGTGCACGACGCCCGACTTCTCGTACCGGTACACCGTCCCGAACTCGAAGAGGCGCAGCGGCAGTTCGCGGTAGGACCGGCCGCGCGCGTCGAAGATCAGGTTGTGCATCGGGCAGTTCATGGGCTTGAGGTAGTAGTCCACGCCCTCGTCGAGCTGCATGGGCGGGTACATGCCGTCGGCGTACCAGTCCAGGTGGCCCGAGGTCTCGAAGAGCTTCCCCTTCGTCGCGTGCGGGGTGTAGACGAACTCGTAGCCCTCCTCCTCGTGGCGGCGGCGCGAGTAGTCCTCCATGACCCGGCGGATGATGCCGCCCTTGGGGTGGAAGACGGCGAGGCCGGAGCCGATCTGCTCGGGGATGGAGAAGAGGTCCAGCTCGTTGCCCAGCTTGCGGTGGTCGCGCTTCTCGGCCTCGGCGAGGAACTCCAGGTACTGCTTCAGCTCGTCCTTGGACGGCCAGGCGGTGCCGTAGATGCGCTGGAGCATCGGGTTCTTCTCGCTGCCGCGCCAGTAGGCGGCGGCGTTGCGCATCAGCTTGAACGCCGGGATGAGCCGGGTGGTGGGCAGGTGGGGACCGCGGCAGAGGTCCTTCCAGCACAGCTCGCCGGTCTTGGCGTCCAGGTTGTCGTAGATCGTCAGCTCACCGGCGCCGACCTCGACGTCCGCGCCGTCCTCGGCGGAGGCGGAGCCCTTGAGGCCGATCAGCTCCAGCTTGTACGGCTCGCCGGCCAGCTCCTCGCGGGCCTCGGCGTCGGTGACCACCCGGCGGGCGAACCGCTGCCCGCGCTTCTGGATCTCCTGCATCTTCTTCTCGATGGCCTTGAGGTCATCGGGGTGGAAGGGCCGCTCGACGTCGAAGTCGTAGTAGAAGCCGTCCTTGACCGGCGGGCCGATGCCCAGCTTGGCCTCGGGGAACAGCTCCTGCACGGCCTGCGCCATGACGTGCGCGGTGGAGTGGCGCAGGATGTTCAGACCGTCCTCGGAGGAGATCTCCACGCCCTCGACGGTCTCGCCGTCCGCGACCTCGTACGCCAGGTCCTTCAGCTCGCCGCCCACGCGCGCGGCGACGATCGAGCGCTCGCCGGCGAAGAGGTCGGCGGCCGTGGTGCCCGTCGTCACCGTGCGCTCTTCCCGCTCGGAATCGCGTTGGATGATCACACGGACGTCTGACACCGGTCTCTCCTGACTGAAGGGGGTGCGGCGCCATACCGGGAGCGCGCGCATGACTGGGATGGTACCGAGACGGAGGCGCCCTCCGCGAAGCGGTTGTCGTCAGCCCCGCGGGGCGCCGTCCGCTCCGGCCTCCGGTCCGCCGAAGAGATCCGGGTCCCCGGGCCCCTCCCCCAGCCATTTCATCAGCCGGTCCCGCTCCTCGTCGTCCACCCGCACGGGGACGACCTCGCAGGCGCCCGTGACCTGGCGGAAGCCGCCGCGGCTCTCCAGTCTGCCGCGCATCCGCACCGGAAGTCCGGCCAGGTGCGCGTGCCCGGCGGTGCGGTAGTCCTCCTCGGCGAGGACGACACGGACGTAGGGCACCTCGGCGCCCGCGAGGACGCGCAGCCGCGCGGTGCCCTCGCCGTAGGGCCGGGGTCTGCGCAGCCGGACCACCGCGCCGGTGATCCGCACCGGCACGGACGGCTCGGCGCGCAGATAGCGGGCACCGGCCTCGCGCAGCACGGGCAGGTCGCCCGGTGAGAACGCGACCGGCCCGGTCCCGCAGTGCTCGGGTACGCCCGCGGCGGGTGCCCAGTCGACCGCGATCCGGGCGCCCTCGCTGCCGCGCACCAGCGCGATCAGCGCCTCGGTCAGCTCGCGGCTGGCACCGGCCCGCACCGCGCCGTCGAAGGCGTCCAGGGCGCCGGTGGCCCGGCGGTGATCGACGGCCTCGCGGACGGCGTGGACGGCCCGGTGGAGCCGGACGGCGAGCGGCCGGGCGGGGTCCACGGGGACGAGCGCGGTCAGGCCGGTGCCGCCACTGCCGGAGCCGACCAGGACGTGGTCGAGGCAGGCGGCGGCCGGGCGGCGGTGCCGTGCGCCGTGGTAGCCGGTGCGGGCGCGGGTGGCGAGCGCGGCGGCGAGGAGGGTCTGCCGGGCGGCGGCGCGCAGCCGTTCCGCGGCGGTCCAGGCGGCGGTGCCGGCCGGGCCGCCCGGTTCGTCACGCCACCAGTGGATCTCGTCGCCGGGCACGGCGAGGGCGGCCAGGACGGCGTACGCGGACGGTGTGCGGGCGTGGGCGAGGGCGTCCAGCGCCTCGCCGAGCAGGTCGTCGCTGTCGGGGAAGGCGCGGCTGACGGGCACCAGCAGGCTGGTGGCGGCGGAGCCGGGGCCGGGCGGTGTCCAGCGGCCGTAGTGTCCCGTGGCGCCGCCGCGCCGCTGCCAGCCGTGCCGGTGCAGCAGGGCGGCGAGCACGGCCGGGTCGACGTCGGCGGGGTGCGGGGCACCGGCCGGGGGCGCGGTGGCGGGGTGCGGGCGCGCGGCGCGCGACGGCTGGTCCGGGGGTCGGTGCGTCATGGTCTGCCTCCGGTCCCGACCCGCGTCATGATCTCGCACAGGGCCCGGTCGTCGAAGATGCGCGCGGTCGGTATCCGTACGGTGGTGCGGTGGCGGCCGGTGATCGGATGGCCGGCGAGGTTGACCCAGTAGCAGCAGTGCCTCAGGTCGAGCCGGTCGTGTCCGGCCCGCAGCCATTGGTCCTGGGAGCGCGGCACGATCATCACGACCAGGATCTTGTGCACCGAGACCGGGGTGCGGGCGAGCTTCGCCAGGTGGGCGTTGTCCAGGGTGAAGGCGAAGGTCGGGCCCGGCGGGTGGGGCGGGAGCTGGTAGGTGCACTTGAGCTGCACCTTGACGGTCACCTCGTCGTCGACGGTGTGTCCGGGGGCGCTGTGGCTGACGTGCCAGTCGATGCCGTTGTCCGGGAAGGGCTGGGACAGGGAGCAGCCGGCCGCGGCGGCGACGGCGTGCAGATAGCCCACCTGCAAGGTCTCCATGCAGGCGGTGGTGGCGAGTGTGCCGCGTCGGGTGCCCGCGCGTCCGGGCAGCAGCCCGCTCCGCTCGGGCTGCGCCGTCACCATGACCGACAGCCTTCCGAACCAGGGGAGTCGAGAGAACCAGGGGAATCCAGAGAGACGTACCGAACGGGGTGCGCGCGCCTCGGTTCGCGGAGCGGGTCCGTGAACTGCAAAGACCCGTACTGCTGTTGTCTCCTTCCGGCGTACGCCGCAAACAGCCCGGGTATCACCGGTTCGGGTGGCGGACGGCACGTCAGCCGCCTTGTTTGAGCGAGGAGTTGTGGTCGACATGACGTGCTGCTGGTACGAGGGGCCGCTGGCCGCCTTCGACACGGAGACCACGGGCGTCGACGTCGAGACCGACCGCATCGTGTCGGCCGCCGTCGTCGTCCAGGACGCGCCGGGCGCGCGGCCCAGGACGGTGCGCTGGCTGGTGAATCCGGGGGTGCCGGTGCCCCAGGCGGCGACGGCGGTGCACGGTCTGACGGAGGATCATCTGCACCGCAACGGGCGCTGGCCCGCGCCGGTGATGTACGAGATAGCCGAGGAGCTGGCGGAACAGGCCGCGCTGGGCCGCCCGCTCGTGGTGATGAACGCGCCGTTCGATCTGACGCTGCTGGACCGGGAGTTGCGGCGGCACCGGGCATCCTCGCTGGGGCGCTGGCTGGAGTCGTCGCCGCTGAGCGTGCTGGATCCGCGGGTGCTGGACAAGCACCTGGACCGCTACCGCAAGGGCCGGCGCACGCTCACCGATCTGTGCGCGCACTACGAGGTGACGCTGGCGGAGGCGCATGACGCGGCGGCGGACGCGCTGGCCGCGCTGGAGGTGGTCCGGGCGCTCGGCCGCCGGTTCGCGGCCCGGCTGGAGCGGCTGTCCCCCGCCGAGCTGCACGCGTTGCAGACGGGCTGGCACGCGGCGCAGGCCCGGGGCCTGCAAGCGTGGTTCGCGCGTACCGGCACGGAGGAGACCGTGGATCCGGCCTGGCCACTGCGCCCGGAACTGCCGGCGGCGGCTTGAGGCGGTGCGGTTCCGCGGCGCCAGGGCGGCGCGGCGGGCGGTGACATGAAGAAGGCCGGTCCGCTGCTGCGGACCGGCCTTTCCCGGTGGGCGATACTGGGTTCGAACCAGTGACCTCTTCGGTGTGAACGAAGCGCTCTCCCACTGAGCTAATCGCCCGGGAACGGACTGAACCATACAGGTCCGGGGGGCCTTCGTTCAAACCGTCGCCAGATGCGCGGCCAGTCCGCGCCGTCCGGCGCTCATCATCAGCCGGTGGTTGAGCCGGAAGACGGGGCGGCCGGGCACCGCGAGGCGTCTGAGCAGCGGTTTGTGCACGTCGACGACCTGGTCGTAGCGGGCCAGGGTGCCGGTGCCGTGGGCGGTGAGGGTCCAGCGCGCCCAGCCGTCGATGTCCCCGGTCATCGCCACCTCCAGGATCCCGGCGGCCGGGTCGCGGCGCGCCTCGCGGGCGGTGAACGTCATGTCGTACGGCAGCAGGGAGCGGATCCGGACGACGCCTGCGGTGGCGTCGGTCGGGCGGACCTCGCGCACCTGCGGCCACCACCGCGGGTAGTCCTCGACCCGTTCCAGGGCCGCGTACACGGTGGCGGGCGGGGCGGGCAGGGGCCACCGGCTGAGGAAGCGGTAGTGGGTCCAGTCCATGGTCCTCAGTCTGCCCGGTGCGCCGCTGCCCGGGGGCCGCTTTCCCGGTGCCGGGCCGGGGCCGCGGGACGGGCGCCGGTTCCTCTTGTGCTGTACGTCCGAGGGAATATGACGGGGTATTGGAAAACGTCAGGAGATTTTCATCGCGAGTCCGCTCGCGGAACTCCCGGCGGAAAGAGACACGGTGGTGGGACGCGGCGGTGAAAGCGGGACCGTAAAGTCCGCCTTCATGGATCGGCGTCCCTCGGTGCGCATACACCGACGGCCCGTCCTGTGTTCAGGTACGGGCCGTGGGACCGGGGTGGGCGATACTGGGTTCGAACCAGTGACCTCTTCGGTGTGAACGAAGCGCTCTTCCACTGAGCTAATCGCCCCGGGTGCAGGAAGAACATTACCGCATGTCAGCCGGTGCCCCGGACCAGGGTCCGGGAGGGTTCCGCGGGGGCCGGGAGGTCTCGCGGGCCGGTCACCGGCGGCCGGTCCGGGTCACTGGTGCTTGATGCTCCAGGGCATGACCAGGCCGAACTTCCACAGGTAGATCCCGCCGAGCACCGCGATGATCACGAGTCCGGCCACGGTCAAAGCGATGTTGCGGCGGCGCACCCTGGGGTCGAGGGCCCGCTGGGCAGCCTCGGTGACCTTGCGTTTGGTCCAGCGCAGCACGAGCTGGGCCCAGACGAACTCGGTCGCCCAGATCGCCATGCCGCCGAAGATGACCACCCAGCCCGGTCCGGGCAGCGGGAGCAGGATGACGCCGGTGACGACGACCGCCAGGCCGACGACGAAGACGCCGACCTGCCAGCTGACGTGGAGCACGCGCCGGGACCGGACGAACTCGGGCGCGCGGGACCCGAGGCCCCGGCGGTCCGGCGCCCCGTCCGTCCCGGCCCTGCCGTGGGGGTCGCGGGGGTCGCGGGACTCTTCGGGTCCCTTCTCCATCGTCGCTCCGTCCGGCGTCGCGGCAACCTCGGCCGGCTCGTCACTCCCCGTATTCATATGTCCGAACCTACCGGAGAGAATCCGGTCACCGGAATGGCCGTACCGCCCGAACGGGTTCTCGGCCGGAAGAGTTACGTAAAGCCAGGCAAAACCCTCAGAGGGGTTTACAACGGCACCGTAGGTGGCATGTCGATTTCGCCGACGTGCGAATCCCCGAGCGCACACTGAGCGAAAGGCCCTGGCGCTTATGAACACCACGGTCAGCTGCGAGCTGCACCTGCGCCTCGTTGTGTCGAGCGAGTCCTCCCTGCCTGTCCCCGCAGGCCTGCGGTACGACACGGCCGACCCCTACGCCGTGCACGCCACCTTCCACACCGGAGCCGAGGAGACCGTCGAGTGGGTGTTCGCCCGCGACCTCCTCGCCGAGGGGCTTCACCGTCCCACGGGCACCGGCGACGTCCGAGTCTGGCCGTCGCGCAGTCATGGTCAGGGCGTCGTGTGCATCGCCCTGAGCTCTCCGGAGGGCGAGGCACTGCTCGAGGCCCCGGCGCGGGCCCTGGAGTCCTTCCTGAAGCGGACGGACGCGGCCGTGCCCCCGGGCACGGAACACCGGCACTTCGATCTCGATCAGGAGCTGTCGCACATCCTCGCGGAGAGTTAGCGGTAGCCGCCGAGGCCCTTCGAGCTGCCCGTTGCCGTCCACTCGGGGAGACGGCTCGGGCCAGGACGACCGCACACAGGGCGCACCGGCGCCGGTTCCCCTCGGGGGGCCGCCGCCGGTGCGCTCGCGCGCGTCCGGGGGCGGCAGGGGACGGCAGGGGGCCGTCGTGGCGTGTCTGTGCGCTGCTCGGGTGACGGCGGGGCCGCTACCATCGGCCTGCATCGGCGGGCGTGAGCCCGATCCCCAGGCCAGGGAGCGAAACGTGCTGATCACCCACGACACCCGGTGCGCGCTCGACACCGTGGTGGATCTGGTGAACACCGCACCGGAGGACGACTCGGCGCCGGACGGGCTGGCGGATCTCGCCGCGCTGACGGATTTCGTACGCCGGCACGACATGAGCGATGTCGGGGTGCTCTCCGCGTTCGATCTCTCGGCGGTGCGCCGCATCCGCGGCCGGTTCGCGGGGATCTTCTCCGCCCCGGACTCCCGTACGGCCGCCGGGATGATCAACGAGCTGGTGGCGGCGGCGGGCACCACGCCCCGGCTGACGGACCACGACGGCTACGACTGGCATGTGCACTACTTCGCCCCCGGAGCCTCGGTCGCCGATCATCTGGCGGCGGACTGCGGGATGGCGCTGGCGTTCTTCGTGGTGGCCGGGGAGCAGGAGCGGCTGCGCCGGTGCGAGGCGCCCGACTGCCGGCGGGCCTTCGTCGACCTGTCCCGCAACCGCTCGCGGCGCTACTGCGACAGCCGCACCTGCGGCAACCGGCTGCATGTGGCCGCGTACCGCGCGCGGCGCAAGGAGGCGGCGGGCTGAGCCGGGGACGCTCCGGTGGGTCGTGGCCCCCGGCGGGTGACGCCGAGGAACCACGGTACGGCTCACAGCAGCAGCAGGTCGTGCAACGCAGCCATGAGCAGCAGACACCCGATCACCGCAAGGAAGATCATCAGCGGTGGCTGGGATAGGGCGAAGAGGCAGCCGCGCGGCTTGTCCTTCTGCGGCGCGGCCTCGCTCTGGGTCGTGTCCACCATGTCGCGGTGATGATGGCCCAGCCAGGACCCGCGGCGCGATCAACACGCACCGAATGTCCGGGTCGTCGCGGGATTCCGTGATCTTCGCTCCGGATCGGGTCCGAGCTTGATCGTTTCCGGGACCGGCGTCGCTCGGATGTCAGATGCCGTGCTTCTTGAGGATGGCCTCGATGTCGCTGAAGTCGTCGCCGCCGCCGGACGCGGAGGCCGGGCGGGAGCCCTGGGCGCCGGACGGGCGGGCGGCGGGCTTGCGGGCGCCGCCGAGGGAGGGCGCGGAGGCCGCCGGAGCCACCGCTTCCGGTGCCGCGGCGCGGGCCGCCGCTCTGCGCTCCTTGCGGGTGCCGCCCCGGCGGCGCTCGACGGCGCGGGTCGTCGCGAAGAGCACCCAGGCGCAGCCGAGCAGGGCGAATCCGGCCCAGGCGGTGGGGCTGAAGGCGGTGCGGGCCAGCCAGCCGACGGCCCCGGTCATCACCAGGCCCACCGGGACCAGCGAGTAGGCGGCGACCCGGGCGGCCGCGAGGAACCGCTTGCGGTAGGCGGTGACCGCGGCGATGCCCAGCCCGGCCGCGGAGACGGCGCAACAGACGGTCTCGGCAATCATCCGGTCCTCCAGGCGGTGCTCTGCGGTCGGGGCGGCCGGGGCAGCCGGTCCGGGCCCTTCGTCCCTTCCATCCTGCACCTGCCACCGGGCCGCGGGCCACGTCCGGGACCGAGATCAGGGAGATCTCCGGGTCGCCTCCTCCGCAGGTGCCGGTCAGGGGCGGTGTCCGGCGGGGCGGGGGCCGACGGTCAGGCGGGGGCCGACAGCCGGGCGGGGGCGCCGGTCGCGGCGGGCGGGGATTGGGTGCCGCGCCGCGGGCCTGGGAGACTGGTGGCATGAGCGACACCTCCCCCGCATCCACGGTCCCGGTCCTCGACGTCTGGTGCGAGCTCCAGTGCCCCGACTGCCGTACGGCGCTGGACGACCTGCATGCCCTGCGCGCCCGCTACGGCGACCGGCTGGAGCTGCGGCTGCGGCACTTCCCGCTGGACAAGCACCGGCACGCCTTCGCCGCCGCGCAGGCCGCCGAGGAGGCCGCCGAGCAGGGGCGGCTGTGGCCGTACGTGGAGGCGGTGCTCGCCCGGGTGGCGGAGCTGGACCGCCGGGGCGAGCCGCTGCTGGTCGAGGTGGCCCGTGAACTGGGCCTGGACGCCGAGGAGTTCGACACCGCGCTGATCGACGGCCGGCACATCCTGATGGTGGACGCCGACCAGGCCGAGGGCAAGGCGATCGGGGTGACGGGCACACCGACGTATGTGATCGGCGGCGAGCGCCTGGACGGCGGCACCGGCCAGGAGGGGCTGCGCGAGCGCGTCGAGGAGATCGCCGACCGGCTGCTGGCGCAGCAGGACCGGGGCGGCCGGGACACGGCCTGACCCCTCGCCCGCCCCCGCGACCGTGCGGCTAGGGCAGTTCCTTGTAGAGGGAGTGCAGGGTCGTGCGGTAGCCGAGGGAGTCGTAGAGGCGCTCGGCCGGGGTGTTGCCGGTGAAGACGTTCAGGCCGAGGACGGACCGGCCCGCGGCGATGGCCTGGGCCTCGGCGAGCAGCATCAGGGAGCGGCCGTGGCCCCGGCCGCGGAAGCGGGCGTCGGCCTCGACGTCGTAGACGAACGCCCTCTCCTCGTCGAGCGCGACCCACAGGGTGCCGACCGGGGTGCCCTCGTGTTCCAGGACGCTGATCAGCATGTCCGGTGTGGCCGGGCCCTGGGGCAGCAGCCGGGCGTGGTCGGCCTCCGACTTGGCGTGCGCCTCGTCGGCCGGTACGCCCCGGTCGATCCAGCTCTGCGCGTAGACGGCCTTGCCGTGCTCCAGCCACGGGCCGTACTCGGCGTCCGTGAGCGGCCGGCCGCGGGTTCCGGCGGGCAGTTCGGGCGCGGTGGCGCCGAGTCGCTTCTCCATGCCGCGGTTGCGCGGGACGTAGCCGAGCGCGGCGACGAGCCGCAGAGCGGCCTCCTCGGCGGCGGGCACGGCGATCTCGACGCGCCGGCAGCCCCAGTCGCGGGCGACCTCCTCGGCGGCCAGCGCGGCCACCGTGCCGCGCCCCCGGCCCCGGTCGGGCTCGTCGATGCGCAGGTCGAGGATCCGGGCGACGGCGGGCCCGAAGACGGGGTGGGTCGCCAGGTGGAGCACGCCGACGGGGCGGCTGTTCACGCAGACCTGGTAGCGGCGCGAGCGAGTTCCGTCGGGGTGCTGCTGGAGCGGCTCGGTGGGCCGCAGGGTGGTGGTCATCAGGGGATTTCTACCCGCCCCGGCGGCCCGCGTCAGCTCTTTTTCCGCGACGCGCGCGATGTCCGGCGACCGCCGCCCGGTCACGGGTCGAGGTCGTCCCCGGACCGCTCGTCGAAGATCCGCATGGCCTTGGCCGTCACCGGGCCCGCCGTGCCGGGCAGCGCGCGGCCGTCGACGCGGTGGACGGCCTGCACGTCGCGCAGGGTGGAGGTGAGGAAGACCTCCTCGGCGCGGTCCAGGACGTCGAGCGGCAGGTCGCTCTCGCGGGCCCCGGTCCAGTCGAGGACGAGCGCGCGGGTGACACCGGCGAGGCAGCCGGAGGCGAGCGGCGGGGTGTGGAGCTCGCCGTCGAGGACGACGAAGACGTTGGACCCGGTGCCCTCGCAGAGCTGTCCGACGGTGTTGCCGAACAGGGCCTCGGAGGCGCCCTCGGCGCGGGCGCGGGCGAGGGCGACGACGTTCTCCGCGTAGGAGGTGGTCTTCAGGCCGGTGAGGGCGCCGCGCTCGTTGCGGGTGAAGGGGACGGTGACGGCGGCGGTGGAGTCGGGGCGGCGGGCGGCCTCCCCGAGGGCGACGACGAGGGTGGGCGGGTGCTCGCCCCGGTCGGAGCCGAGGGGGCCGTGGCCGCCGGTGTAGGTGATGCGCAGCCGGCCGAGCGGCACGGCGTGGGCACCGAGGACGGCGGCGCAGGCGCGGCGGACCTCGTCGAGGTCCGGGCCGGGCAGCCCGAGGCCGCGGGCCGAGCGGGTCAGCCGGTCCAGATGGCGGGTGAGCGCGAACGGCTTCCCGTCGGTGGCCTTGACCGTCTCGAAGACGCCGTCGCCCACGGTCAGCCCGTGGTCCAGGGCGGAGACGCGCGCGGACTCCAGGTCCCGCAGTGCGCCGTCGAGCCATACCTTCACAGTGCCGTGTCCTCTCCGCCGTGCTCGTGGGTGCCCGACGCTATCGCGAGCAGCCGGGCCGCCTTCAGTTCGGTCTCCCGCCACTCCCCCTCGGGATCGGAGTCCCAGGTGATGCCGGCGCCCGCGCCGAAGCGCAGCACGGCGCCCGTTCCGGCGCCGCCGCCGGGCCGGTCGATCCAGAAGGTGCGGATGCCGACGGCGAGTTCGCCGGTGCCCCGGTCGGCGTCGACCCAGCCGATGCCGCCGCAGTACGGTCCGCGGGGCGCGGTCTCCAGGGCGTCGATGATCCGCAGGGCGCTCGACTTGGGGGCGCCGGTGATCGAACCGGCCGGGAAGGCGGCGGCGAGCAGTCCGGGCCAGCCGGTGCCGGGGCGCAGTTCGCCGCGGACGGTGGAGACGAGGTGGACCAGGCCGGGGTGCTTCTCGACGGCGCACAGGTCGGGGACGGTGACACTGCCGGTGGTGCAGACCCGGCCGAGGTCGTTGCGGACCAGGTCCACGATCATCACGTTCTCGGCGTGGTCCTTGTCGAGGAGTTCGTCCTCGGTGCGGGCGGTGCCCTTGATCGGGCCCGACTCCGCGGTGCGGCCCGCGCGGCGCAGGAACAGCTCCGGGGAGGCGGTGGCGATCTCCACGCCGTGCTCCGGCAGGCGAATCGTTCCGGCGTACGGGGCCGGGTTGCCGCGGGCCAGGACGGCGGTGAGCGCGTCCACGTCGGCGTCGGGGCGGACCGGCGCGGACAGCACCCGGCAGAGGTTCACCTGGTAGACCTCGCCGGCCGCGATGTGCTCGCGCACCCGGCGCACGCCCGCGGTGTACGCGCGGCGGTCGAGCGAGGAGGTCCAGTCGGCGGCGGCTGGTCCGCGCCAGGCGCCGGGCACCGGGGCGGGCACGGGCGCGTGCCGTACGTCGCGGAAGCGGGCGCAGGTCAGACGGCCCTCGTAGTCGGCGGCGACCGCCCAGAAGCCGGTGGAGTCCAGGGCCGCGGGGTCGTCGGTGACATCGGTCAGGCCGGTGGCGAGGCGGTCGCCGAAGCGCGCCAGAGGAGGCAGGTCGAGCACGGCACCGAGTCTAGGACCGGTGTCCACCGGATGGCCCGTGCGTGTCCTGCGGGGGGCCTGACCAGGTCCTCGGGGGGACGCACCGCAGCACGCTGCGCAAACGCGTTTTTGTACTGGCCCGGGAATCCGCTAGAGTTCAACACGTCGCCGGGACGCGCAAGCGGACCGCACCGACAGGCGGACGTAGCTCAGTTGGTAGAGCGCAACCTTGCCAAGGTTGAGGTCGCGAGTTCGAGCCTCGTCGTCCGCTCGCAGGAAAGAGGGGACTCCCGGTCCCCTGCACTCCTGGTGGAGTGGCCGAGAGGCGAGGCAACGGCCTGCAAAGCCGTCTACACGGGTTCAAATCCCGTCTCCACCTCCAAGGACGATTAGCTCAGCGGGAGAGCGCTTCCCTGACACGGAAGAGGTCACTGGTTCAATCCCAGTATCGTCCACTGGACCGGCCGTCTCGTACGGCGAGGTTCTGNCNNGNNCGATTAGCTCAGCGGGAGAGCGCTTCCCTGACACGGAAGAGGTCACTGGTTCAATCCCAGTATCGTCCACACCGCAGCAAGCCCCCGGCCGTTCCGTACGGCCGGGGGCTTTCGCGTGCCGGGGCTCAGCTGGAGAAGAGCATGTGGCCGAAGCTCTTGCGCTTGTGGCCGTGTCCGTAGTGCCCGTGACCGCCGTGCGGCGCGCCCCAGGCCGGGGCGGGCGGGGCGGGGTACGCCTGCGGGGCCGGGTAGCCCTGCGGGGCGGGCGGCGGCGGGGCGGGCTGCGACCACTGGGACTCCAGGCGGGTCAGTGCCTCCAGCTCGCCGTAGTCGAGGAAGATGCCGCGGCAGCCGCTGCACTGCTCGATCTGGATGCCGTTGCGGTTGTAGGTGTGCATCGGCGCGTGGCACTTCGGACACTGCATGCTCGGCTCAACTCCTCACCGGTGGGTCCTGCTTCGGGGTACCGCCTGGACAGACTCCGTCCGGCCGCGGTCGGTTGCACCCTACTGGTGCGGTCCGCCCGCCAACTCGCCGGGCGGCGGCGCCATTCGGCCGCAGGCGTCGACCACGGCCCGCTCCACCTCGTCCAGGGCGCGGCCGGCCGCCGCCGCCTTGGCGACGGCCCGTGCGGCGCTCTGCACGGTCAGGGCGCGGGCGGCGGTGTCCAGGGCGGCCCACGGGTCGCCGTCGGGCGGCACGGCGGGGCCGCCCGCCGTCCGGTAGGCGGTGAGGAAGCGGGTCCAGTCGTCCGGCGGGAGCAGCCCGCAGGCGAACCAGGCGGCGGGACGGGCCAGGTCCCAGGCGGGCGCTCCGGTGCCGAGGTCATCGACGTCGATCAGCAGCCAGGGACCGCCGGGCACCGGATGGCGTACGAGCTGGCCCAGGTGCAGGTCGCCGTGGCAGACGGCGGCGGGACCGGGCGCGGGTGCCTCGGCGCGCGCCCAGGCGGGCAGGGCGGCCCACGCCCGCAGGACCGGGCCGGTGGCCGGGTGGCCGGGGGCGGCGGCGCGCAGCCGGGCGACGGCGCGGGCGGTCTTCTCCGGGCCGCGCATGGGCGGCAGTCCGGGCGGCACGGGGGTGCGGTGGAGGCGGGCGAGGAGTGCGGCGGTGGCTTCCCAGGGTGCGGCCTCCGGGACCTCGGGGTCGACGGGCGTGCCGTGCGGCCAGAAGGTGACGAGGCGGTCGCCCGACACCGCGGGCGCGGGGCCGAGCGGGGGCAGCAGGATGTCCGGCAGGTGGGCGGCCAGGGCCAGACGGTGGGCGAACGCGGCGGGGTCCGTGCCGGGTGCGTGCGCCTTCGCGACGGTCCCGCAGTGCCGGACCACCGTGGCGTCGGGGCGGTCGGCCAGGACGGTCGTCGGGCGGGCGCAGCCGGGCGCGCCGGGGTGGGCGGCCCTGATGACCTGCGCGGCCAGCGCGGGGGGCGGGCCGACGGGGACGGGGGCGGTGGTGGCGGTCACGGGCTCCCCCTGGTGTCCGGGTGCGGCGGCTGGGCACCGTGTCCGGGTGCGGGCGGCGTCGGGCATGGCGGCCGGGTGAGGCGCCGGGCGGTGAGCCTACGGGGTGGTGTCGCGGGCGGGGGCACCGGGCCGGGCGGGGGCCTCGGCGGTGTCCGAGAGGGAGGTCCGTGAGCGAGGCCCGCGAGTGAGGTCGGTGGGTGTGGCCCGTGGGCGGGCGGGGCCGGACACGGCAATGCCGGCGCAGCTCCCCAGCTGCGCCGGCATTCTGCCGTCCGCCGCACCCCCGTCCCCACGGGGTTTCATGGGTCGATGTCCCCGCCCGGACCGCTCTTCCGGGCCTGGGGCGCCGCTCAGCGCCCCAGCATCACTCCCACGGACGACGCCTGTGTGGCCACGGTGTCCCACCCGTCGAAGACGAGCAGGAGCAGGGCCGCCAGGGGAAGGGCCATCACGGTCGCCACCAGCGGGTGGCGACGGCCCGTGCGGCGGGGGCGCGTGAAGCGTCCCGGGACGCGGAACGCGGTCCGCGGTGCCGTGTGGGCCATGGTCCCTCTCCTGACCGTCTCGGTTGTCATCGGCAGCGGCGGGTGTCTGACCTCGGGGGACGAGTGCTGCACCCGCCGCTTGACCTCAAATCTAGGGGCGGGGCGGATGCAGGGCGTCATGCCCTCGTACCGATTGGCGGGCCTCCCGGAGGATGAGCCGTGCCCGGGGGCGTACTCCCCTGGGTGGAGACGTCCTCCTCCGTCTCCGGGTCATCCCGGAGAGGGTGCCCGGACTGCCCGGCATTTCCGGACACGGACGGTGACATCGCTCACTTCCGGGTGGGGCCGGACCCCCGCGTGCGCCCGCCGTCCGACCGCCCGCCACGACGCCGCACGGTCTCTCCCGGCCGTCTCCCGCGCGGTCCCGGCCGGGACCGGCGGGCGGCCTCCGTGATCTCCAACCCCCCTGTCGGCGCGGGCGGTTGGGATCTTGTCCGCGGGCGGCTCCGGCGGGTCGCCCGTGCGCTGACCGCCCCTCAACTCTCGCGCACGGCAGTGACAATCGATCGGGTCGAGAGGGCGCGGCCTCTGCGCGCGAGCGGTCCCGGAAACGTAAGCTGTGGCTCGTCACAGGGACCGGGCAGCGGGGATGAACATGGCGATGATGCGCCTGAGGCGCGAGGACCCGCGCGTCGTCGGCTCGTTCAGGCTTCACCGACGGCTCGGCGCGGGCGGGATGGGCGTCGTCTATCTCGGCTCCGACCGGAAGGGCCAGCGGGTCGCGCTGAAGGTCATCCGGCCGGATCTGGCGGAGGACCAGGAGTTCCGCTCCCGGTTCGCGCGCGAGGTCTCGGCGGCCCGGCGGATCCGGGGCGGGTGCACCGCCCGGCTGGTGGCCGCGGATCTGGAGGCGGACCGGCCGTGGTTCGCCACGCAGTACGTGCCCGGCCCCTCCCTGCACGACAAGGTGGCCGACGAGGGCGCGCTGGGCGCCGCCGAGGCGGCCGCGGTCGGGGCCGCCCTGTCGGAGGGTCTGGTCGCGGTCCACGAGGCCGGTGTGGTGCACCGGGATCTGAAGCCGTCCAACATCCTGCTGTCGCCCAAGGGCCCGCGGATCATCGACTTCGGCATCGCCTGGGCGACCGGCGCCTCGACGCTCACCCATGTGGGCACGGCGGTCGGCTCCCCCGGCTTCCTCGCCCCGGAGCAGGTGCGCGGCGCCGCCGTCACCCCGGCGACCGACGTGTTCTCGCTGGGCGCGACGCTGGCGTACGCGTCGACGGGCGACTCGCCGTTCGGGCACGGCAGCTCCGAGGTGATGCTGTACCGCGTGGTGCACGAGGAGCCGCATCTCCAGGGGGTGCCCGACGCGCTGGCCCCGCTCGTGCGGGCGTGCCTGGCCAAGGATCCCGAGGACCGGCCCAGCACGCTCCAACTGTCGCTGCGGCTCAAGGAGATCGCCGCCCGCGAGGCGCAGGGCCTGGGCGAGCCCCGGCCGCCCTCGCCGCGCGCCGCCGAGGCGGACCGGCCGACCGGCCGGATGGCCGACACCTACCCCGACCAGCAGCGCGCCACCTACCCGGAGCAGCAGCGCGCCGCCCGTCCCGAGGGCCAGCGGTCGCCGTACTCCGAGCAGCGGCGGGGCGGACCGGCCGAGCAGCAGCGCGGCGGGCATCCCGAGGCGCGCGGGCAGCGGCGGCAGCAGGCTGCCGCGCCCCGGACGCCCGCGCCGCGCGGCGGCGCCCCGGCCGGGCGGGGCGGCGCTCCCCGGGACGGCGGTGGCCCGCGTGCCACCGGCGCGTCGTCCCGGGCGGGCGGGCGGCCGGTCCCGGCGTCCAGGGGCGGGTCCCGGCCCGGCGGCGGCAACCGTCCCGGCACCCGCGGCGGTCCCGGCCGCCCGCGCCCGCGCGGCACGTCCACCGGTCTGCGCCCGGCCAACCCGCGGCTGCTGCGGCAGCGGCTGTTCGTGTTCGTGGTGGTGACGCTGCTGGTCGCGCTCGGGATCGCGGCGGCCCAGGGCTGCCAGGGGCCGTCCCGGGGGCTCGGCGTCGAGCGGGGCGGCGTACGGGTGGAGCAGCAGCACGGGCAGGCGGCGGAGACCGCCGCCGCACCGGGACACTGACCCCGGCCCGGCGGCACACGTCGCGCGCGGGCCGCGACTCCGTACGGGCCGCATCTCCTGACGGGCTACGCCTGCGGGCGGGCTACGCCTCCGGGCGGCCTGCCGTGACGGCGTAGAAGGCGACGGCCGCCGCCGCGCCGACGTTCAGGGAGTCGACGCCGTGGGACATCGGGATACGGACCCAGGTGTCGGCGGCGGCCAGGGCGCGGCGGGAGAGCCCGTCGCCCTCCGCGCCGAGCATCAGCGCGACCCGTTCCATCCGGTGCGGGGCCGTCTCGTCCAGGGAGCGGGCCTGTGCGTCGGGGGTGAGCGCGAGCAGGGCGAAGCCGGCCTCGCGGACCGCGTCAAGACCCTGCGGCCAGGTGTCGAGGCGGGCGTACGGCACGGAGAAGACAGCGCCCATCGAGACCTTGACGCTGCGGCGGTAGAGCGGGTCGGCGCAGTCCGGCGAGAGCAGTACCGCGTCCATGCCGAGGGCGGCGGCCGAACGGAAGATCGCGCCGATGTTGGTGTGGTCGTTGACCGCCTCCATGACCGCGACCCGGCGGGCGGTGGCCAGGAGGTCGGCGGCGGCGGGCAGCGGCTTGCGCCGCATGGAGGCCAGCGCACCCCGGTGCACGTGGTAGCCGGTGACCTCTTCGGCCAGGTCGGGGGCGACCACGTAGACGGGCGCGTCGAGCGTGTCGAGGACGTCGCGCAGGGCGTCGGCCCACTTGGCGGACAGCAGCATCGAGCGCATCTCGTACCCGGCGTCGGCGGCCCGGCGGATGACCTTCTCGCCCTCGGCGATGAACAGGCCCTCGGCGGGTTCGCGCCGACGGCGCAGCTCCACGTCGGTCAGGCCGGTGTAGTCGTGCAGGCGGGGGTCGGCGGGGTCGTCGACGGTGATGAGTTCGGCCACGGGGAGCTGCTGCCTTGTCCTGGTGCGGTGGGAGAGGGTGCCGTCAGGCGGCGGGGGCGGGGCCGACCGTGACGACCGGGCCGACGACGATGACGGCCGGCGGGCGCACGTCCTGGGCGCGTACGGTCCCGGCGACGGTCGCGAGGGTCGCGTCGACGCGGCGCTGGGCGGCGGTGGTGCCCTCCTGGACGAGGGCGACCGGGGTGTCGGGGGACTTGCCGTGGGCCACCAGGGTCTCGGCGATCCTGCCTATCTTGTCGACGCCCATGAGGATCACGAGGGTGCCGGTGAGCTTCGCCAGGCTGGCCCAGTCGACCAGGGAGCGCGGGTCGTCGGGCGCCACGTGGCCGCTGACCACGGTGAACTCATGGGCGACGCCGCGGTGCGTGACCGGAATGCCGGCCGCGCCCGGCACCGAGACGGAACTGGAGATGCCCGGCACCACCGTGCACGGGATCCCCGCCTCGGTGAGCGCGATGACCTCCTCCATGCCCCGGCCGAAGACGTACGGGTCGCCGCCCTTGAGCCGGACCACCGACTTGCCCTGCTTGACGTGCTCGACGAGCGCGTTGTTGATGGCCTCCTGGGCCATGGAGCGGCCGTAGGGGATCTTCGCGGCGTCGATCACCTCGACGTGCGGCGGGAGTTCGGCCAGCAGGTCGCGCGGTCCGAGCCGGTCGGCGATGACGACGTCCGCCTCGGCGAGCAGCCGGCGCCCGCGCACCGTGATCAGGTCCGGGTCGCCGGGGCCGCCGCCGACCAGCGCGACGCCGGGGGTGCGGGTGCGGTGGTGCGGGGCGACCAGGGTGCCGTCGCGCAGTCCCTCGACGACGGCGTCGCGGACGGCGGCGGTGTGCCGGGGGTCGCGTCCGCTGGCCCGGGTGGTGAGCACGGCCACGGTGACGCCCTCGCTGTGGCCGGTGGCCGGGGTCCAGGCGGTCGCCGCGTCGGCGTCGTCCGCGCGCACGCACCACACGCGTGCCCGTTCGGCCTCGGCGGAGGCCCGGGTGTTGGCGTCGTGGTCACTGGTGGCGATCAGCGCGTACCAGGCGTCGGCGAGGTCGCCGTCCTGGTACGGGCGCCGCAGCCAGGAGAGCTCACCGGCGTCCGCCATCGCCTCCACGGAGGCCGTGGCCGCGGGCGAGACCAGGAGGACGTCCGCACCGGCCGCGATGAGGGCCGGCAACCGGCGCTGGGCGACCTGGCCGCCGCCGAGGACGACCACGCGGCGGCCGGACAGGCGGAGTCCTACGGGGTAGGCGGGGTGTTCGGCCATGGTGGTGCGGCTCCTCGTCCGGACGGCGGTCGCGGCGGCGGTGGGCGACGTGGGGATGCGGTCGAAGCGGTGCGACGATGACGGGCGCTACGGCTCCGGAGCGGCCCTGACGTGCGGATTTTAACCGTGGGTTCAGGGTACGGCGGGGCCGGGGGGTACGCAGGGGCCGCGTACCCGCCCGGCTCAGGACTCCCGGGTCACTTCTCGGTGACGCCCGCCGAGTCGAACGTCGCCACCTCGTGCATCGCCCGCGCCGTGCTCTGCACCAGCGGCAGCGCGAGCAGCGCGCCCGTGCCCTCGCCCAGGCGCAGGTCCAGGTCGACCAGGGGGCGCAGACCGAGCTTGTTGAGGGCGGCGACATGGCCCGGTTCGGCGCTGCGGTGCCCGGCGATGCAGGCGGCCAGCACCTCCGGGGCGATGGCGCGGGCCACCAGGGCGGCGGCGCCCGCGCTGACCCCGTCCAGGATCACCGGCGTACGCAGCGACGCGCCGCCCAGCAGCAGACCGACGATGGCCGCGTGCTCGAAGCCGCCGATCGCGGCGAGCACGCCGATCGGGTCGGCCGGGTCGGGCCGGTGCACGTCGAGGGCGCGGCGGACCACCTCGGTCTTGTGGGCCAGCGTCTCGTCGTTGATGCCGGTGCCGCGGCCGGTGACCTCGGCGGGGTCGACGCCGGTGTAGACCGAGATGAGGGCGGCCGAGGCGGTGGTGTTGGCGATGCCCATCTCGCCGGTGAGCAGCGCCTTGTTGCCGGCCGCCACCAGGTCGCGGGCGGTCTCGATGCCGACCTCGATGGCCTTCTTGGCCTCCTCGCGGGTCATGGCGGGCCCGGTGGTCATGTCGGACGTGCCCGCGCGCACCTTGCGGGGCAGCAGGCCCGGGGTGGCCGGGAGGTCGGCGGCGACGCCCACGTCGACCACGCAGACCTCGGCTCCCACCTGGTTGGCGAAGGCGTTGCAGACCGCTCCCCCGCCGAGGAAGTTCGCCACCATCTGGGCGGTGACCTCCTGCGGCCAAGGCGTGACGCCCTGGGCGTGCACGCCGTGGTCACCGGCGAAGACGGCGACGGCCGCGGGCTCCGGGATCGGCGGCGGGCACTGCCGGGACAGGCCGGACAGCTGGGCCGAGATGATCTCCAGCATGCCGAGCGCACCGGCCGGCTTGGTCATGCGCTTCTGCCGCTCCCAGGCCTCGCCGAGCGCCTTGGCGTCCAGCGGCCGGATCTGCGCGACGGTCTCGGCGAGCAGGTCGTGCGGGTCCTCGCCGGGCAGCGCGCGCCGCCCGTACGTCTCCTCGTGCACCACCCAGGACAGCGGGCGCCGCTTGGACCAGCCGGCCTGCATCAGCTCGGGCTCGTCCGGGAACTCGTCGACGTAGCCGACGCACAGGTAGGCGATGACCTCCAGGTGCTCGGGCAGGCCGAGGGTGCGGACCATCTCCCGCTCGTCGAAGAAGCTGACCCAGCCGACTCCCAGGCCCTCGGCGCGGGCGGCGAGCCACAGGTTCTCCACGGCGAGCGCCGCGGAGTACGGCGCCATCTGCGGCTGGGTGTGGCGGCCCAGGGTGTGCCGGCCGCCGCGGGTGGGGTCGGCGGTGACGACGATGTTCACCGGGGTGTCGAGGATGGCCTCGATCTTCAGTTCCTTGAACTGCTTGGCGCGGCCCTTGGGCAGCGACTTGGCGTACGCCTCGCGCTGCCGCTCGGCCAGTTCGTGCATCGCCCGGCGGGTGTCGGCGGAGCGGATGACGACGAAGTCCCAGGGCTGGGAGTGGCCGACGCTGGGCGCGGTGTGGGCCGCCTCCAGCACCCGGAGCAGCACCTCGTGCGGGATGGGGTCGTCGCGGAAGCCGTTGCGGATGTCGCGGCGTTCGCGCATCACCTTGAGCACGGCCTCGCGCTCGGCGTCGTCGTAGCCGGGCGCGGCCGGTCCCACGTGCCGGGGGGCCTCCGCCTCGGGGGCGGGGCCGTCCTCCGGCTGCCCCTCGGCGCCCTCGGCGACCTCAGCAGCCTCGGCGGCCCGGTGCTCGTGCTCCTCGTGTTCTTCCTGACCGGCGCCCCGGGTCTCCAGGTCGTCCGCCTGCTGGACCACCTCGGGGTCGGGCTCGACGGGGGCGGCGGTCGCGGCGGTGGCCACGGGCTCGGTGTCACCGGAACGGGGCGCCGGGACCGCCACCACGGGTTCCTGCGGGACCTCGGCGACAGGCTGTGGCACCGGCACCTGGACCGGCTGCGGCGCAGCGGGCGCTTCCTGCTCCGGTGCGGCGACGGGCGACTGCTGCGGGGCGGCGGGGGGCTGTTCGGCGTGGGGGGCGGCCGACAGGGACTCGGGTTCGCCGGTGGACGGGAGCTGGACATCCGGGGCCGGGGCCGGGGCCTCTGCGGTGGGGGCGGCGTCGGGTTCCGAAGCCTGGGTGGGTTCCGGGGCCTGGGAGGCTTCCGGTGCCTGAGGCACTGCCTGGGCCTCAGACACGGCGGGCGCCTCGGGGGTGACCGGCTCGGTGACGGCCCCGGGAGCCGGGGCGTCGGCGACCGGGGCGGCCTGGGCCTGGTCCGGTCGGGCGGCGGGCGCGACGGCGGAGGCGTCGGCCGGGGCCTGGACCTGGGCGGTCTCCTCGGGGGCGGGGACCAGCTGCGGAGGGCCGTCGACGGCTTCGGGCGCCTGGGTGTCCTCGGGCGCCTCGGCTGCCTCGGGGATCCGGGCTTCCTGGTTCTGGGTGCCGGTCTCGGCTTCCGGGTTCGGGGTGGCGGCATCGGCGGGCTGCGGGGCGGGGGCCGTGACCGGCTGTTCCTGCTCGGCCGTGTGCTCGGCCGTGTGCTCGGCCGTCTGTTCTGCCGTCTGTTCTGCGGACGCCTCGGGAGCACCGGGGTGCGGTACCTGCGGAGGTACGGCCTCGGCCTCGACGGGAGCGGCCGGGGCCTGCGCCGGTGCCGGTACGGGCTCGACGGCCTGCTCGGGCTCCGGGGCCGCCTCGGCGGGGACGGGCTGATCCGGGGCGGGCGCCTGCTCGGGCGCGGGGACCGGCTCTGCGGCGGCCACCGGCACGGGAGCGGGAGCCTCTACGTGCCGGCCGGGCTCGGGCACGGCGGACTGCTCGGGTACAGCGGTCTGCTCGGGTACAGCGGTCTCGTCGAGCGCGGGCTGCCCGGCCGCCGCTTCGGGCGCGGGCACGCTGTCCGCCACCAAAGCGGCGGGCGCGACCTGCTGTGTCTCGTCCTGCTGGGCCTCGGCCGGCTGCTGAGGCTGCGCGGCGGCCTCCTCGGTCCCGGCGGGCTCGGGTGCCTGACCGGTCGTCCGGACCTGTGCGTCCGGCGCGGCGGGGTCCGTCCCGGCGGGGACGGCGACGGCCTCCTGCGCCGGTACGCCCTCGGCGGCGGTGTCCTCGGCGGCCCCGGGGGTCTCCGGTACGGGCGCGGGCTCGCCCTCGGGCGCCGGTTCCGCGCCGGGACCCGGCGTGACGGCGACGGCCTCGGGCGCCGCCTCGTGCTGTTCGGTGGGTTCGTGCTGTTCCGGCTGCTGCGCCTCGGGGGCGTGCCCCGCCTCCGCGGGGGCGTCCGGGGCCGGGGCCGGTGCGCCCGCCTGGGCGGTGAGCCGGGCGACGGCGGCCTGGGCCGGGCCGACCGGCTCGGCGTCCGGAGCGACCGTGTCACCGGCCGGGGCCGCCGCGGGCGCCTGCGGTGCCGTAGGAGCAGCGGTGGGCGCGGCCGGGGCGCCCCAGGGGGCGGCGCCCTGCGGGGCGCCGTGCAGGCTCACGGCGGGGGCCGGAGCCGCCTGCGCCGCGTCGAGGTACTCGGGCCCCGGGACAGCGGGGGCCGGGCCGGACTGCCGGACCGGCGCGTCGGCCGGGCCGCGGTCGGCCAGCGAGCGCACCGGGCTGGCGGAGGCGTCGGGGGTCGGCGGGCCGAGGTGCAGCGGCCGGCGCGGGGCCGGTGCCGGGGCGGCCGGCTGGGTCGCCAGGGGGTCGGGGTGCAGGACGCCGCTCAGGTCGACCGAGCCGCTGTCGCGGCCGGACGTCTCGTGCGGGCCCGGCTGGTGGACGGCCTCGACGACCGGTTCCGGGGCGGGCGGGGGCACTTCGTTGCCCCACGCGCCCTGGGAGCCCGGCAGCAGCAGGTCTTCGTCCTCGGCGGGAGACTCGGAGAGGTAGGTGTACGCGCCGTGTGCGGGGACGCCCGGCTGTTCCACCATGCCTGCGCTCTCCGGCAGTCCCTCGCCCGGAACCTGGCCGGTGTCGGTCATGCGTACCCCTCGCCCATCGGTTAGTGCTCCTACGACCAGCTCACCGGGAACGGCGCACCGACCGCCCCCCAGTGAAGAACGAGCGTCCGTGCCCAGCGGCACGAACGACCCACCCAAAAAAGGCGACAAAGCCATTGAGTGGCATTGTCGCGGTCGTCCGCCCGCCGTGACAGCGTCTTCCGCCACGGCCCGCTGTGGACTGCGCCACGTTGCGCGTCCTCCGGTTGTGCCGTACCGCACCCCCCGCACAACGGGTGGGTTTTCCGGACATTGAGAACGAAGCTCCAGAGCCCCCAGTGCGGTACAACGATCGGCCAGCCTACCGCGCGCGGTCCGACAATCCGATCACGGGGCGTGGTCCGCGACCCCGCTGAGCAGGAACGCGACGCTCCGCTCCGTCTCCGTCCAGGCGCGGGTGTCGAGTTCGACGGCCTGGAGCAGGGCGCACTCGACCTGGTACCCGTGTTCGGTCAGCCCGCGGCCGACGCGTTCGGCCGTGTCGCGGTTGGCGGCGTGCGCGACGATGCGCTGCGGGCGCCGGTCGGCGACCGCGTCGACAACGGCCGCTCCCCCGCCGCCGACCCGTACGACGTCCGGTTCGGGCAGGTTCTCCAGGACGTGCGGGGCGGTGCCGTGCACCACCTGCACCTGGACGCCGAACCGGCGGGCGGCGGCCTCGGTGCGGGCGCAGGCCTCCGGGTCGCGGTCGACGGCGATGACGGCGGCGCCGGCGCGCGCGGCCTCGGTGGCGAACGCGCCGCCGCCGCAGCCGATGTCCCACACGAGGTCGCCGACGCGCGGGCCGAGCCGGGCCAGTTGCGCGGCGCGCAGCAGCTCGGTCTCGCCCTCGCCGAGGGGTCCGTCGTAGGCGTCGGCGGGCCGGGTCCAGCCGCGCACCGGGTCGGCCGGATCGCGTCCGGCGATCCAGCCGCCGTCCCCGGCGCCGATGCGGGCCCCGTTGCCGCCGGTGCCGCCGGTGCCGCCGATTCCGGCGATTCCGCCGATGACAATGACGACGTTCGGGTCGCGCCAGGTGTGGTCGGCGGCCTTGTCGGAGGTGACGACGGTGACCTGTTCGCGCTCGGTGCCCAGTTCCTCGCAGATGACGAAGGTGCGGTGCACCCCGTCGAGGAGCAGGCCCAGTTCGGCGGGGCCGGCGCCGGGTGCGGTCAGTACGGCGACCTTGGTGTGGGCGCGGCATACGTTCACCGCGCGGCGCAGGGTGCGTTTGTGGGCGACGACCACCTGGGCGTCGTCCCAGGGCATACCGGCGCGGGCGAAGGCGGCGGCCACCGAGGAGACGGCGGGGGCGACCTCGACCTCCAGGCCGAACTCGGGGTCGCGCAGGGTGCGGACGACGCCGAAGAAGCCGGGGTCGCCGTCGGCGAGGACGACGGCGGTGCCGCGGTGCCCGGCGATGCGGCGGGCGGCCAGGGCGACGCTGCCGAGGCGGATGCGCTCGGCGGCGGGGGGTACTTCAGGGAGCGCCAGGTGGTGCGCCGCGCCCGCCACGAGGGTGGCGGCGCCGAGCGCGCCGCGCGCCGCCTCGGTCAGCGGCGTACCGTCCCAGCCGATCACCGTGACCCGGTCGGCCATCGTTGTCAGTCTCCAGGGGGTGAAGCGGGTCGTCACGGGCGACGCCCGTGTGCGGGCTCCGTGAGGTTACCTGGTGCGGCGCCGGGACCGCGCGGTGGGCGGCGGGGCGGTGCGGCGCGGCCGGGTCAGTTCCAGTCAGGGAACGACGTGAAACCGCTGCTGTCGGCGAGTTCCTCGTCGGTGCCGTCCAGGTCCTCCGGCAGCAGGCTCCACACGATGAAGTCGGTGCGTACGTCGGTCCAGGTGCCGTCCTGGGTGCGCAGGTGGGCTATGCAGGCGTTGCGCAGCACGCCCTCGCTGATGCAGCCGATCTTCTGGGCGACCTGCTGGGAGGCGGTGTTGTCGGCGGCGGTGCGCAGTTCGATGCGTTCGAACTTCTGGTCGCCGAAGAGCCACTGGGCGGTGGCCAGGGCGGCTTCGGAGGCGTAGCCCTCGCCGCGCGCCCAGGGGGCGATGATGTACGAGAGTTCGGTGGCGCGGACGTGCCAGTCGGTCTTGGCCAGCTGGACGACACCGACCAGCCGCTGGGTGAGGAACTCGGTGACCGCGAGGTCGAGCCCGCGGCCCGCGGTGCGTTCGGCGGGGGCGTAGCGGCCGATCCAGTGGCGGGCGGACGCCTCGGTGAAGGGCTGGGGGATGTCGGTCCAGGCCGCGACCTGTTCGTCGTTCATCATCGCGGCCAGCGCGGGGACGTCGTCCTCGTCGAGGGGGCGCAGCACCAACCGCTCCGTGCTGATGGAGATGTTGGGGAAGGTGCTAGTCATGGCGCCGCTCCGTAACCTTCGGAAATACCGTCAGGGCCTGCTGAACTGCCCAGCATGCAGCATCGGCGCCCCCGGACGCACCACGGGGTCCGCCCCCTGTGCGGAAGCGGACCCCGGGTGCGGCGGTGCCGGGACGGATCAGAACGCCGGGACGACGGCGCCGTCGTACTTGTCCTCGATGAACTTCTTGACCTCGGGCGAGGTGAGGAGCTTGGCGAGCTTCTCGACCCGCGGGTCCTTCTCGTTGCCCTTCTTCACGGCGAGGAAGTTGGCGTACGGGTTGCCCTTGGCGGACTCGGCGGCCAGGGCGTCCTTGGCCGGGCTGAGCTTGGCCTCCAGGGCGTAGTTGCCGTTGATCACCGCGGCGTCCACGTCGCCGAGGGAGCGGGGCAGCTGGGCCGCCTCCAGCTCCTTGAACTTCAGGCCCTTGGGGTTGTCGGTGACGTCCTTGGGGGTCGCCTCGTACCCGGCGCCCGCCTTCAGCTTGAGCAGGCCGTTGGCTTCCAGGAGCTTGAGCGCGCGGGCCTCGTTGGTGGTGTCGTTGGGCAGCGCGATGCTGGCGCCCTGCTTGAGGTCCGTGAGCTTCTTGTAGGTCTTGGAGTAGACGCCGAGCGGTTCCAGGTGCACGGTGCCGCCGGGGACCGGGACGATGTCGGTGCCGTTCTTCTTGTTGAAGTCGTCGAGGTACGGCTTGTGCTGGAAGTAGTTGGCGTCGACCTGGCCCTGCTGGACGGCCGTGTTGGGGGTCACGTAGTCCGTGAACTCCTTGACCTCCAGCTTGAGGCCGGCCTTCTGCGCGAGGTGGTCCTTGACGTAGGTGAGGATCTCGCCCTGCGGGGTGGGCGTGGCGGCGACGGTCAGCGTGGCGTTCGCGTCGCTCTTGCCGGAATCGGAGTCGGAGCCGCCGCAGGCGGTGAGCCCGAGGGTGAGGGCTCCGGCGGCCAGGACGGCAGAGGTGATCTTGGCGGTGTTACGCACGAAAAGTGCCTTTCCTTGGGTGGTGCGGCCCCGTAGGGGGTGAACGGGGAGTCGGGTGCGCGTACGAGTGCGAGTACGGGTGCGGGAGCGGCGGCGGCTGAGGGGTCAGGCCGCCTTGCTCACGTCGGCCGTGGCGGAGCCGCCGGAGCGCAGCAGCCGCAGCCGGGGCGCCGGTCCGGACCGGCCGCCGCGCCGGTGCAGGGAGCGGGCGGCGAAGTCGCCGGCGAACTGGATCAGCGAGATGACCACGGCGAGGATGCCGACGGTGATCCACATCAGCTGGGTCTCGAAGCGCTGGTAGCCGTAGCGGATGGCGATGTCGCCGAGGCCGCCGGCGCCGACCGTGCCGGCCATCGCGGTGTAGCCGATGAGGGCGACGACCGTGGTGGTGGTGCCGGAGATCAGGGACGGCAGCGACTCGGGCACGAGGACCTTGCGCACGACCGTCCAGGTGTTGCCGCCCATGGACTGCACGGCCTCGACGAGCCCGCCGTCCACCTCGCGCACGGAGGTCTCCACCAGCCGGGCGAAGAACGGGATGGCGCCGATGGCCAGCGGCACGATGGCGGCGTCGCGGCCGATGGTGGTGCCGGTGATCCAGCGGGTGAAGTCCAGCAGGGCGACGATGAGGATGATGAACGGCATCGAGCGGGCGACGTTCACCACCTGGCCGATCACCTTGTTGGCGAGGAGGTTCTGGAGCAGGCCGCCCCGGTCGGTGAGGACCAGCAGGACGCCGAGCGGGAGACCGCCGACGACGGCGATCACCGTGGACCAGCCGACCATGTAGAGCGTGTCCCAACACGCCTGGGTCAGCAGCGGGTGCATCTCGGACCAGGTCATCGGACGCCTTCCTTCACCAGCGGGTCGGCCTGGCCGACGACGTCGATCTGTAGACCCTGCTCGCGCAGGAAGCCGACCGGTACGACGTTGTCCTCGTAGCGGCCCGGCAGCTCGATGCGCATCCGGCCGACCTGGAGACCGCCGACGGTGTCGATGGCGGCGCCGAGGATCGATATGTCGATGTTGTAGGTACGGGACAGCTGGGAGATGACCGGCTGGGTGGCGGCCTCGCCGTGGAAGGTGACGTCCAGGACGGTGCGCTCCTCGCCGGTGGCCTCGCCGCCCACCGGGAACAGCGCGGAGGCGAGCTGGGAACCGGGGGTGGCGAGCAGTTCGCTCACGGTGCCGGACTCGACGACACGGCCCCGCTCCATCAGCGCGGCGGAGTCGCAGATCGACTTCACGACGTCCATCTCGTGGGTGATCAGCAGGACGGTCAGGCCGAGCTGCTGGTTCAGGTCGCGCAGCAGCTGGAGGATGGAGCGGGTGGTCTCCGGGTCGAGCGCGCTGGTGGCCTCGTCGGAGAGCAGCACCTTGGGGTCGCCGGCCAGGGCGCGGGCGATGCCGACACGCTGCTTCTGGCCGCCGGAGAGCTGGGCGGGGTAGGCCCCGGCCTTGTCGGCGAGGCCGACCAGGTCGAGCAGTTCGAGCGCCCGGCGGGTGCGCTCCCTGCCGGTCCTGCCGAGGATCTCCAGGGGCAGTTCGACGTTGTCCCGCACGGTGCGCGAGGAGAGCAGGTTGAAGTGCTGGAAGACCATGCCGATCCGGCTGCGCGCCCGGCGCAGCTCCTTGCCGGCCCGCGGTCCGCGTCCGGCGAGGGCGGTGAGGTCCTGGCCCGCGACGGTGACCGTGCCGGAGGTGGGCCGCTCCAGCAGGTTGACGCAGCGGATCAGCGAGGACTTGCCGGCGCCGGACTGGCCGATGACGCCGTACACCTCGCCTTCGCGGACGTGCAGGTCGACGCCGTCGAGGGCGGTGACCTCGCGTCCGCGTGAGCGGTAGACCTTGGTGAGGCCCGATGTGGTGATCACGAGTGGTTCCGTCACTGTCGAGTGCGCGGCGCGTCGTGGGCGCCGGGCACGGCGTTCATGGTCGGGTGCGGCCGGAACGCGGCACTTGCCCCGCTCTGGGCGGGGGAAACGTGCGCACGGAGGCACGGGCTCGGCCGTCCGCGCCCAGGGGCGGGCGGAGGACAGGAGCGGGCGCTCGCTTCGGGGCGCGAGGCTCAGGTGGTGCAGGGGCCCTCTAGAAGGCGCACATTCGACGCGCGGGACACATACAACGAGCACCGGGCGTCATCGTCGCCTCGGTCGCAGGGATGCGGCAGCTCGTCGTGGTCATGCGATCAGTAAACCAGACCGACGCTGCTGACACGGCACCCTCGTCCGCATCGTGGACGTTCATGGACGCCCTCCGGCGGCGACCGGCTCAGGCCCGGCGCACGCCTGTGACCAGCGGGGACGGGCTCGGCCCGAGGTCAGGCGGGACGGCGTGCCGGCCGGTGCGCCCGGTGCGCTGTGGCCAACGCCACGGCCGCGCGGGCGGGGCGCCGGGACCGGCCCCGGGCGGGGGCGCCGGGGCGGGCGCGGTGGGGCCTTCGCCCCGTAATAGGGTCACAGCATGCTTGCTGCCCTGACGCTGGTGACCGGCGTCGCCGCGTTGCTGCTCGCCGCCTGGTGCGGCTGGGCCGCCCACCGTGACCAGCCGACGAAGGACTGGCACTTCATCGGCATGGCCGTGGTCACACTGCTGGCCCTGGTCCAGCTGGTGATCGGGATCGTGGCACTGGCGCGGGGCGAGAAGCCGGACCAGGGGACGACGATCTTCGTGGCGTATCTGCTGGGCGCCTTCGCCTGCGTCCCGGCGGCCGGGTTCATGTCGCTGACGGAGCGCACCCGCTGGGGTTCGGTGACGGTCGCGGCCGGCGGTGTGGTCCTCGCCGTCCTGGAAGTACGGCTCTACGACATCTGGGGAGGCTGAGATGACCACGGCCGAGGAGAAGCAGACCGGGGAGAAGCAGACCGGGCCCGCGCGGACCCGGCTGATCAGCGGACCGGGCATCCTGCTCGTCTGGCTGTACGGCGTGATGGTCGTCGGCGCGGTGTCCCGCTCCGCCTACCAGATCGCGACCGACTTCGGCCGCGCGCCGCTGGCGTACACGCTGTCGGCGGTGGCGGGCCTGGTGTACGGCTTCATCACGTACTCGCTGGTGCGCGGCGGCGAGAAGGCCCGTACGGCGGCGCTGGTGTGCTGCGCCGCCGAACTGGTGGGTGTGCTGACCGTCGGGACCTGGACGCTGGCCGAACCGTCCGCGTTCCCGGACGCGACCGTGTGGTCCGACTACGGCGCCGGATACCTCTTCATCCCGGTGCTGCTCCCGCTGTCGGCCCTGTACTGGCTGCGCAAGGCCCGCAGGCAGGAGCAGACGGCCGCCGCCTCCACCGCCTGAACCGCCCGCGCCGCCCGGTCCCGGGCGGCCAGGATCTGTCCTAGGCGGTCGCCACGTAGGTCCCGGCCGCCTTCTCCAGGAGGATCATCGGTACGCCGTCGGGGGCGTCGAAGGCGCCCACCGTGCGGTAGCCGACGCGCCGGTACAGCCGCAGGTTGCCCTCGCTGCGGCGGCCGGTGTGCAGCCGGAACCGGGTGACCTGGCGCTCCTCGGCCAGGGCCGCCTCGACCGCGCCGAGCAGCCGGGCGCCGATGCCGTGCCCCTGGAGGCGGGGGTGGACGCAGAGCTTGCCGATGTCGGCGGCGCCGTCCTCGGTCACCCGCCCGCGCACCGAGCCGACCACCTCGTCACCGAGGCGGGCCACGAAGACGCACTCGTCGGCGACCTCGTGGCGCAGCGCGTCCAGGGTCTCGACGAGCGGGTCGATGCGGTAGTTGCCGTACAGCGCCGCCTCGCTCTGGAAGCACAGGTACTGGAGCTTCAAGATCTGCTCCGCGTCCTGCTCGGCCGCCTCCGAGATGGTCACGCTCATGCCCATGTGCGCACGCCTCCCGCTCACCTGATCACCTGTCGTCCCCCACTCCTATCCCCGGGCTTGTCGCGCCGCAACCTCCGGAGCCAGCAAACGCCGTAGACATCCCAGACATCTGGAACGTTCCGGTCCGAGACTGCCCTGTGAGATACCCAACTCCCCCGCGATCTCCCGGTAGGTGAGGTCCCGCGGGGACAGCAGCGCCTCCAGCAGCCGGGGGCAGCGGCCGGGCAGCCGGCGCACCGCCTCGCGCAGGGCGCGCTCCCGCGCGGCGGCCAGCGCCATGGGTTCGGGGCCGCGCTCGCTGTCCTCGGCGGGCTCCGGGCCGTACGGCCGCTCGACGCTGACGGTGCGTCGTGTCCTGCGTGCCTCGGAGCGGACCGCGCGGCGCAGCCAGTTCCCGGGGTCGCGGGGCGGCCCGTCCGCCTCCAGGTGCTCCAGCAGCCTGAGCCAGACCGCCTGTTCCAGGTCGCCGGGTTCCGTACCGGCGGCATGTGCCTCCGCCGATGCCTCGGCGACGAGCAGCGGGCGCAGGGCGGCGAGCAGGTCGTCTGTCATATGCGGCACGACGCGGCCGCCCCGGCGGCGGGTTGCCGGGGCGGCCTGCGTTCACACCGACGAGGGCGGGCCGGGTCAGCGGTTGACGGACCGTCCGGCCAGGAAGTCCTCGCGGGCGAGGAGGCCGGTGTCCGCGTTGTCGGTGAAGATGCCGTCGATACCGGTCGCGAAGTATTCCTGGAACAGTCCGAAGGAGTCGCCGTAGGCGTCCTTGGCGGTGCCCTTGCGGAACTTCGGCGGCAGGAACGGGTTCTCGTTGCGCATGGTGTAGGGGTGCAGGACCAGGCCCACGGCGTGCGCGTCGCGCACCAGGGTGCTGGGCCGGCCGAGGTTGCCGTCGGCCTCCTTGGGGATGACCAGGTCCACGGTCGGGCCGATGCCCTGCGCGTAGCCGGCGATCTCCCGCAGGCCCTTGGGGGTGATGAGGTCGGCGACCGTGCGCGGGTCGCCCGCCTCGACGAAGTCGTACGGGCGGCTGCCCGCGTCCGACAGCAGCACGGCCAGCGGGTTGTCCACGAGCCGGTTGAGCCGCTGGATGCTGGTCGGCTCGAAGGACTGGAGGATGACCGGCGAGTTCCGGCCGTCCTTGCCGTACTTGCGCAGCAGCTTCGCCACCCGCTCCTCCAGGCCGAGGCCCAGCTTGCGGAAGTAGGTGGGGTGCTTGGTCTCGGGGTAGATCCACACCTGGCGGCCGCGGCGGCGGGTCTGCTCGTCCTGCCACTTCAGGACCTCTTCGAAGGTGGGGATCTCCCAGCGTCCGTTGTAGAGGGTGTTGTGCGGGCGGTTGGCCGGGATGCGCTCGACCGCGCGCAGCCGCTTCAGCTCGGCGAGGGTGAAGTCCTCGGTGAACCAGCCGGTGGTGGGCACCCCGTCGAGCACCTTGGTGGTCTTGCGGCCGGCGAACTCCGGGTGGTCGGCGACGTCCGTGGTGCCGCCGATCTCCGGCTCGTGCCGGCACACGAGGTGGCCGTCGCGGGTGGGCACCAGGTCACCGGCCTCGACGACATGGGCGCCGAGGTCGAGGGCGAGCTCGTAGGAGCCGAAGGTGTGCTCGGGCCGGTAGCCGCTGGCGCCCCGGTGGCCGATGACCGTCGGCACGGGCAGGCTCTTCAGGCCGCCCCGGTGGCCGGCCGGCCGCGCGGCCGCGCCCCGCTCCGGTCCGCCCTGCGCGGCGCTCGCCGTGCCCGGCATGCCGAGGACCGCTCCGCCGGCGCCGAGCACCGCCGCGCCGAGCAGCGCCCGGCGCCCGGTCCCGCCCGTGCGCTCGCCGGACTCGCGCGTGTCCGCCTGCCGTTCCGGCTGCTGCCTGCCCATGAACCGCCTCCTGGTCTCGTCCGGTCTCGTCCCGTCGGTGCGCGCCGATCGTAGGGGGGAGGGGGTGACGGACGGGAGACGCCGAGCGGAACGCGCGGGTGACGCGGGATGACACCCCGTAACCTCGGTCACACCGCCGTACGCCGTTCATCTCGTCGCAACACGGCTCCCGCGCAGGTGAACGCACGTCAACAGTGGGTAAGAGGTGGTGCGCCCGATGTGCATTCCGGGCCGCGCCGCGAGTATCGTCCTCACCTGCACAGACACATACCGCATCCCTTGGCACCGGAGGGCCCGTTGTCCCGCTTCGCGTTCATCAAGGCAGTGCTCGGACCGATCATGCGCCTGGTGTTCCGCATGCGAGTGGAGGGCGCGGAGCGCATTCCCGGCGACGGTCCGGTCATCCTGGCGGGCAACCACCTGACGTTCATCGACTCGATGATCCTGCCGGTCGTCTGCGACCGGCAGGTCTTCTTCATCGGCAAGGACGAGTACGTCACGGGCAAGGGGTTCAAGGGCCGGCTGATGGCCTGGTTCTTCACCGGTGTCGGCATGATCCCGGTCGACCGCGACGGCGGCCGGGGCGGGGTGGCCGCGCTGATGACCGGCCGCCGGGTGCTGGAGGAGCGGAAGGTCTTCGGCATCTATCCCGAGGGCACCCGCTCCCCCGACGGGCGGCTGTACCGGGGGCGCACCGGTATCGCGCGGCTGACGCTGATGACCGGCGCGCCCGTCGTGCCGTTCGCGATGATCGGCACCGACAAGCTCCAGCCGGGCGGCTCGGGGCTGCCCCGGCCGGGCAAGGTCACCGTGCGCTTCGGTGAGCCGATGGAGTTCTCCCGCTACGAGGGCATGGACCGTGACCGGTATGTGCTGCGGGCGGTGACGGACTCGGTGATGACCGAGGTCATGCGGTTGTCGGGGCAGGAGTACGTGGACATGTACGCCACCAAGGCGAAGGCGGCGTGAGCCTTCGGCGATCGGGCGGGTGGGCGCCGTAGGGCGTGCGGTTTCGTCTGCGGGTGCGGGTGCGTTGTGGTTGCTCGCGCCGTTCCCCGCGCCCCTTTGGGGGCGCTCACCCTGCCGGAGTGATCAGAGTTTCTGGTTCTTCAGGAGGAACCAGGCTGCTGCCGCGGCGGTGAGCAGGACGGCCGCGCCCGCGCCCGAGGCCAGGTGGAGGCCGTGGACGAAGGAGTCGCGGGCCGCGGACAGCAGGGCCTCGGCGGTGGGGGCGGGCAGGCCGGCCGCCGCCTCCACGGCGCCGCCCAGGGACTCGTGGGCCTGCGCGGGAGTGCCCGCCGGGCCGGTGAAGCCGCGGTAGGCGGCGGTCACGATGGAGCCGAGCAGGGCGATGCCCAGGGCCGCGCCGAGTTCGTACGCCGTCTCCGAGACCGCCGAGGCGGCGCCCGCCTGGTCCTTGGGCACGCTGGAGAGGATCACGTCGGCGGTCACCGTGAAGGAGAGTCCGGCGCCGACGCCGACCACCAGCAGCGCCGCGCCCAGCAGCGGATAACCGGTCGCGCCGCTGAGCGTGGTCAGCGCGGCCAGGGACAGGCCGACCGCGGCCAGCCCGCCGGAGACCACCGCCCGCACCGAGAAGCGCCGGGCCGCGGTGCCCGCCACCAGACCGGCCGCCACCGCGCCGACGGCGGCCGGCAGCTCGGCCAGGCCCGCCTCGAACGGCCTCCTGCCCTGGACCAGTTGCAGATACTGGGAGAGGAAGAAGACCAGCCCGGACATGCCGAGGACGGTCAGCAGGTCGGCGAGGACCGCGCCGCTGAAGCCGCGGCTGCGGAACAGCCGCATGTCCAGCAGCGGCACGGGCATCGTGAGCTGGCGGCGGACGAAGCCGTACAGCCCGGCCACGCCGAGCAGGCCCGCGCCGAGGACCGGCCAGGTGAACCCGTGCGCCGCGGCCTCCTTGACCGCGTACACGGTGGCGATCATGCCGACCAGTGACAGCACGACGCTGGCCAGGTCCCAGGGGCCCGGATTCGGGTTGCGGGACTCGGGCAGCAGCCGGATGCCGACCAGGACGAGCACGGCCATCACCGGCAGGTTGATCAGGAAGACCGAGCCCCACCAGAAGTGTTCGAGCAGGAACCCGCCGACGATGGGGCCCACGGCCATGCCCGCCGAGGCGGCCGCGCCCCAGATGCCGACCGCGAGGCTGCGCTCGCGCGGGTCGTGGAAGAGGTTGCGGATCAGGGCGAGCGTGGCCGGCATCAGGGTGGCACCGGCGACACCGAGCAGCGCCCGCGCCAGGATCATCAGCTCCGGCGAGGTCGCGTAGGCGTTGAGCACGGAGATCAGACCGAAGGCGACGGCGCCGCAGAGCAGGATGCGCTTGCGTCCGATGCGGTCGCCCAGGCTGCCCATGGAGACCAGAAGACCGGCGATGACGAACGAGTAGACGTCGCCTATCCACAGCAGCTGGGTGCCGGAGGGCTTGAGGTCCTCACTGATGTACGGGGTCGCGAGACCGAGGACGGTCGCGTCGACGGCCACCAGCAGCACGGCCAGGACGAGGACGCCGAGCGCGAGCCAGCGGCCCGGTCGCTTCTCCGTCTCCGTCGTGCGGGCCGGCCGCAGGGTGCTGGTCATGGTTCCTCTCTCCGTGGTGCGTCCGCGCGCAGTGCGCCGCCGAGCAGCAGCTCGACCGTCATGTACGTGAAGTCCTTGGGGGCCACCCGGCCCTCGGTCACCGCCCAGGCGGCGGAGGCCAGCAGGCCGAACAGTGCCTCGGTGAGCCAGGCCGGGGTGAGGTCGATGCGGAACTCCCCGCTGTCCTGGCCGCGCCGGAACAGGGTCTCGATCCGCTCGTCGATCCGGGCCCAGCCCGCGTTCACCTCCCCGCCCTCGAACAGCTGGTTCTCGGTGTAGAGGAAGGACAGCAGGCCGGCCGCGGGCTCGATCGCGCGGACCAGCCGGTGCACCGCGTCGCGCGCGGGCCCCTCGTCCGGGCGGGCCGCGTCCAGCGCGGCCTCGCACTCCTGGATGCCGAGCGCCTCCAGTGCCCGCACGAGCGCGTCGCGTCCGGCGAAGTGCCGGTGCAGCGTGGCGCGGCTGATCCCGGCGGCCCTGGCGACCTCGTCCATCGTCGCGGTGGACTTGCGGGTCAGCAGGGCCGCGGCAGTGCGCAGCACGTGGTCACGATCGACAGCCATGAGACAACCATACACCGAATGAGACATTGATGTCTCATGGGCGGCATGCACGTCTCAGCAGTCCGGCCCCGGCGCTGTGGCCGAGGGCTGTGGGCCGTGGGTCGAGGGCTGTGGGCCGTGGGAGGTCAGTGCCAGGGGAGCCGGCCGCGCTGCCGCCAGTACGCCTGCGGCTCCTCGGCCAGGGCGTCGAGGCGGGCCGCCTGCTCGTCGTCCAGGTCGACGGCCGGGGCGTGCAGGTTGGAGACGAGCTGGTCGACGGTGGCGGCGCCGGAGAGCACCACGCCCGCCCAGGGGCGGCGCAGGATCAGGGCGAGGGCGACCGCGTCGCAGCCGTGACCGGTGCTCCGGGCCACCTCGCGCAGGGCCTCGGGCGCGTCGGGGCCGGCCAGCCGGCCGTTCGCCATGCCCTCCTTGACGATCACGGTGAGCCCCGCGTCGTGCGCCTCGGCGAGGGCGGGCCCGGCGGAGGTCTCCAGGGCGTTGTACGTCGACTGGACGGTACGGAACAGCGGCTCGCCGTCCACGGTCACGGCGAGGGCGGCCCGGATCGCGTCGGCCTGGGCGGGGCCGCTGGTGGAGAAACCGACGGTCAGCCCCGAGGCGGCGGCCTCGGCGAGCCGGGCGTGCAGTTCCTTGTCGGTCAGGGCGGGGCTGTCCGGGGTCACCGAGTGGATCTGGTACAGGTCGAGCCGGTCGCCGAGCAGCGCGGCGCTCTCGGCGCGCTGGCGCGCGTAGGTGGCCGCGCTGTGGTCCTTGACCTCGTGCTGTTCGGCGTCGGTGCGCCAGTCGGCCGTGTAGGTGTAGCCCCACTTGCTGCCGACGACGACGTCGTCGATCTCCGGGCGGGCGCGCAGCCAGTCGGCGAGGAACTCCTCGGAGCGGCCGTAGGAGCGGGCGGCGTCCAGATAGCGCACCCCCTGGGCGTAGGCGGCGTCCAGGAGTTCGTGCGTACGGGCGCGCAGGGCGTCCACGGAGCGGTCCGCGCCGAGGTCGCGGTCCCGGCCGAGGTTGATGTATCCGGGGCGCCCCACGGCGGCCAGACCCAGGCCGAGGTGGCAGGTGGGGGTGGTGGCTGCGGCCAGTCGCGCGAAGGGCATCGCGGGCTCCGTTCGGGTCGGCTCCGTACTGCGACCCAACGTACCCGCGATGCCCCCTCGGGCACGTACCGGCTACTTCTTGGCGTCGGCCCAGGCGTGCTGGGCGGCCACGTCGGCCTTGATCTCGGCGAGCTGGACCGCGACCGCGCTCGGGGCGGTGCCGCCGCGGCCGTCGCGGGAGGCGAGGGCGCCGGGCACGTCGAGGACCGTGCGCACCTCGGGGGTGAGGTGGGCGGAGATCCCGGCGAACTGCTCGTCGGTCAGTTCGTCCAGTTCCTTGCCCTCGGCCTCGGCGGCCTTCACGCACTCACCGGCGACCTCGTGCGCCACCCGGAACGGCACGCCCTGCTTGACCAGCCACTCCGCGATGTCGGTGGCCAGCGAGAAGCCGGCCGGGGCCAGCTCCTCCATGCGCTCGCGGTGGACGGTGAGGGTGGCCGTCATGCCGGTGAAGGCGGGCAGCAGGACCTCCAGCTGGTCGCAGGAGTCGAAGACGGGCTCCTTGTCCTCCTGGAGGTCGCGGTTGTAGGCGAGCGGCAGGGCCTTGAGGGTGGCCATCAGCCCGGTCAGATTGCCGATGAGACGGCCGGACTTGCCGCGCGCCAGCTCCGCGATGTCGGGGTTCTTCTTCTGCGGCATGATCGAGGAGCCGGTGGAGAACGCGTCGTGCAGCGTGACGAAGGAGAACTCCTTCGTGTTCCAGATGATGATCTCCTCGGCGATGCGGGAGAGGTTCACGCCGATCATGGCGGTGACGAAGGCGAACTCGGCGGCGAAGTCGCGCGAGGCGGTGCCGTCGATGGAGTTGGCCGCGCTGCCGTGCTCGAAGCCGAGGTCGCGGGCGACCGCCTCGGGGTCCAGGCCGAGGGAGGAGCCGGCCAGGGCGCCCGAGCCGTACGGCGACACGGCGGTCCGCTCGTCCCACTGGCGCAGCCGCTCGGCGTCCCGGGACAGGGCCTGCGCGTGGGCGAGCACATGGTGGGCGAAGAGGACCGGCTGGGCGTGCTGGAGGTGGGTGCGGCCGGGCATCGCCACGTCCGGGTGGGCCTCGGCCAGGCCGATCAGCGCGTCCTGGAGGTCGGCGATCAGGCCGCCGATGATCCGGGCGTGGTCGCGCAGGTACATGCGGAAGAGGGTGGCGACCTGGTCGTTGCGGGAGCGGCCGGCGCGCAGCTTGCCGCCGAGGTCGGGGCCGAGGCGCTCCAGCAGGCCGCGCTCCAGGGCGGTGTGGACGTCCTCGTCGGCGACGGTGCCGGTGAAGGAGCCGTCCGCGACGTCGGCCTCCAGCCGGTCGAGTCCGGCGGTCATCCGGGTCAGCTCGTCCTCGGTGAGCAGGCCCGCCCGGTGCAGCACGCGCGCGTGGGCGCGCGAACCGGCGATGTCGTAGGGCGCGAGCCGCCAGTCGAAGTGGACGGACGCGGACAGTTTCGCCAGGGCCTCGGCGGGTCCGTCGGCGAACCGGCCGCCCCAGAGCCGTACGTCACCGCTGTTGCTGCTCACTTGCGCTGCTCCTAGGGAGAGGGTAGGTGGACGAGCCGTACTCGGCATGCATGATTATGCAGATCTCTGCATGGCTAGTCAATCGAGGCAGGCCGGACCGGCGGGGGCCGGGGCGTTCCGGAGCCCACAATTCCTTAGACAGTCGAAAGAGTTGCCCGGATAATGGGTGGACATGGGAAAGACGTATGAGCGCATCGACGGCAGGCTGCGCACCTTCATCGAGGAGCAGCCCCTCTTCTTCACCGCGACCGCGCCGCTCTCCGGCGACGGCACGGTCAACCTCTCCCCCAAGGGCCTCAAGGGCTCCCTCGCGGTGCTCGACGGGCACACCGTGGCGTATCTGGACTTCGCCGGGTCCAACGCGGAGACCGTCGCGCACCTGCGCGAGAACGGCCGCATCACCCTGATGTGGTGCGCCTTCCAGGGGCCGCCCAACATCGTGCGGGTGCACGGCAGGGGCGAGCCCGTCTTCCGCGACGATCCACGCTTCCCGGACCTGCTCGCCCGCTTCCCCGGCATCGACCCGGCGTCGCACGGACTGCGCGCGATCGTCGTCGTGCACGCCGCGCTGATCCGGGACACCTGCGGCTACGCGGTGCCCTTCATGACCTACGACGAGGACCGCGACCTGCACCGCAGGCGGTTCGCCCGCGAGGACGACGAGTCGCTGGACGCGTACTTCACCAAGAAGGAGCACATCGCCACCAGCCTGGACGGGCTGCCGGGGCTCCCGCTGCCGCTGCCGCCCACGCCCGCGAAGGCGGGCTGAGCGGCACCGGCGGTCAGTGGCCGTTCTGGGCCAGGCGCAGCAGATGGTCGGCGAGCGCCTGGCCGCCGGTCGGGTCGCGGCTGATCAGCATCAGGGTGTCGTCGCCCGCGATGGTGCCCAGGATGTCCTGGAGCTCCGCCTGGTCGATCGCGGAGGCCAGGAACTGGGCGGCGCCCGGCGGGGTGCGCAGGACCACGAGGTTCGCCGACGCCTCCGCCGAGATCAGCAGCTCCTGGGAGAGCCGCCGCATCCGCTCCTCCTTGGCGGACTCGCCCAGCGGCGCGCGCGGGGTGCGGAAGCCGCCCTCGCTGGGGACCGCGTAGATGAGGTCGCCCTCGTTGTTGCGGATCTTCACCGCGTTCAGCTCGTCGAGGTCGCGGGAGAGCGTCGCCTGGGTGACGCTCAGCCCGTCGTCCGCCAGCAGCTTCGCCAACTGGCTCTGCGAGCGCACCGGTTGCCGGTTGAGGATGTCCACGATCCGGCGGTGGCGTGCGGTGCGGGTCTGCGGCAGGGCGGGCCCGGCGCCCGACGCGTCGGTGTGCCCGTGGTCCTGTGCCTGACTCATCGTCGTCCCATTCTCCGGATCATGCGTCCCCGTCGGTGGTGTCCAGGATGCCGGGCAGTGCCCGCAGGAACGCGTCCACGTCGTCGTCGCCGAGGTTCAGCGGCGGCATCAGCCGGACGACGTCGGGTGCGGGCGCGTTCACGAGGAAGCCGGCCTCCTGGGCCGCCTGCTGCGCCCGCGGCGCGTGCGGCCCGGTGAGCACGATACCCAGGAGCAGGCCCGCGCCCCTGACGTGGTCGACGAGCGGGTGGCCGAGGGACTCGACGCCCTCGCGCAGCCGCTCGCTCTGCCGCTTGACGTTGTCCAGCAGCCCTTCGCCCGCGATGGTGTCCAGGACGGCGAGCCCGGCGGCGCAGGCCACCGGGTTGCCGCCGAAGGTGGTGCCGTGCTGGCCCGGCTGGAGCAGCTCGGCGGCCCGGCCGAAGGCGACGGTCGCGCCGAGCGGCAGCCCGCCGCCCAGCCCCTTGGCGAGGGTGACGACATCCGGCAGGACGCCCTCGTGGGCCTGGTACTCGAACCAGTGCCCGGTGCGGCCGACGCCGGTCTGCACCTCGTCCAGCACGAGCAGCGCGCCGGTGGCGGCGGTGATGGCGCGGGCCGCCTTCAGATAGCCGGGGGGCGGGACGACCACGCCGTTCTCGCCCTGGACCGGCTCGATGATCACCAGGGCGGTGTCCTCGGTGACCGCGGCGGCCAGCGCCTGCGCGTCGCCGTAGGGCACATGGGTGACGTCGCCGGGCAGCGGCAGGAAGGGCTCCTGCTTGCCGGGCTGGCCGGTCAGCGCCAGGGCGCCCATGGTGCGGCCGTGGAAACCGCCCTCGGTGGCGACCATGCCGGTGCGCCCGGTGAGCCGGCCGATCTTGAAGGCGCCCTCGTTGGCCTCGGCGCCGGAGTTGCAGAAGAACACCTTGCCGTCGCGGCCGAAGTGCTGGAGGAGCCGTTCGGCGAGGGCGACGGGCGGCTCGGCGACGAACAGGTTGGAGACATGGCCGAGCGAGGCGATCTGCCGGCTCACGGCCTCGACGACCGCCGGGTGGGCGTGGCCGAGCGCGTTGACGGCGATGCCGCCGACGAAGTCCACGTACTCCTTGCCGTCGGCGTCCCACAGCCGGGTGCCCGCGCCGCGGACCAGGGGCAGGCGCGGCGTGCCGTAGTTGTTCATCAGCGCGCCCTGCCAGCGGGCGGTCAGTTCCGCGTTGCTCACGACTCCCCCTCTTCGTCCGGCACGACCATCGTGCCGATGCCCTCGTCGGTGAAGATCTCCAGCAGGATCGAGTGCTGGACCCGGCCGTCGATGACGCGGGCGGTGTTCACCCCGCCGCGCACGGCGTGCAGACAGCCCCGCATCTTCGGCACCATGCCGGCGGACAGGTCCGGCAGCAGCTTCTCCAGCTGGCTCGCGGTGAGCCTGCTGATCACCTCGTCGGAGTGCGGCCAGTCCTCGTAGAGGCCCTCGACGTCGGTGAGGACCATGAGGGTCTCGGCGCCCAGTGCCGCAGCGAGTGCCGCAGCCGCCGTATCAGCATTGACGTTGTAGACATGTCCGTCGTCCTCGGAGCGGGCGATCGAGGAGACGACCGGGATACGGCCGTCGGCGAGCAGGGCCTCGATGGCGCCGGTGTCGATGGCGGTGATCTCCCCGACCCGTCCGATGTCGACCGGTTCGCCGTCGATCTCGGGGACGTGCCGGGTGGCGGTGATGGTGTGCGCGTCCTCGCCGGTGAGGCCGACGGCGAGCGGACCGTGCTGGTTGAGCAGACCGACCAGCTCGCGCTGGACCTGCCCGGCCAGCACCATCCGTACGACGTCCATGGCCTCCTCGCTGGTGACGCGCAGGCCCGCCTTGAACTCGCTGACGATGCCGTGCCGGTCCAGGGCCGCGCTGATCTGCGGGCCGCCGCCGTGCACGACGACCGGCTTGAGACCGGCGTGCCGCAGGAACACCACGTCCTGCGCGAACGCCGCCTTCAGCTCCTCGTCGACCATCGCGTTGCCGCCGAACTTGATGACCACCGTCCTGCCGTGGTGGCGGGTCAGCCAGGGCAGCGCCTCGATGAGGATCTTCGCCTTCGGCAGGGCCGTGTGCCTGCGGGTCGTGGTCATGAGGAGTACGCGCTGTTCTCGTGGACGTAGTCCGCGGTGAGGTCGTTGGTCCAGATGGTGGCGGTCTCGGTGCCCGCCGCGAGGTCGGCGACGATGTGCACCTCGCGGTAACGCATGTCGACCTTGTCGCGGTCCTCGCCCACGCCGCCGTTCTTGCACACCCACACGCCGTTGATGGCGACGTTGAGCCGGTCGGGCTCGAAGGCGGCCCGGGTGGTGCCGATCGCGGACAGGACGCGGCCCCAGTTGGGGTCCTCGCCGTGCAGGGCGCACTTGAGGAGGTTGTTGCGGGCGATGGAGCGGCCCACCTCGACGGCGTCCTCCTCGGTGGCGGCGCCCACCACCTCGACCTGGATGTCCTTGCTGGCGCCCTCGGCGTCCCCGATGAGCTGGCGGCCGAGGTCGGCGCAGACGGCGCGCACGGCGTCGGCGAAGTCGTCCTCGGCCGGGACGGTGCCGGAGGCGCCGGAGGCGAGCAGCAGCACGGTGTCGTTGGTGGACATGCAGCCGTCGGAGTCGACCCGGTCGAAGGTGACCCGGGTTGCCGCGCGCAGCGCCCGGTCCAGGGCGGCGCTGTCCAGGTCGGCGTCGGTGGTGAGGACGACGAGCATGGTGGCGAGGCCCGGCGCGAGCATACCCGCGCCCTTTGCCATGCCGCCCACCGTCCAGCCCGCGCGGGAGACCACGGACGTCTTGTGCACCGTGTCGGTGGTCTTGATGGCGATGGCGGCCTTCTCGCCGCCGTGCTCGCTCAGCGCCGCGGCCGCGCTCGCGACGCCCGGCAGCAGCTTGTCCATCGGCAGCAGCACACCGATCAGGCCGGTGGAGCAGACGGCGACCTCACCGGCGCCGACCCCGAGCACCTCGGCGGCCTTCTCCGCGGTGGCGTGGGTGTCCTGGAAGCCCTTGGGACCCGTACAGGCGTTGGCGCCGCCGGAGTTGAGGACCACCGCGGAGAGCCGGCCGGACTTCAGGACCTGCTCGGACCACAGCACCGGGGCGGCCTTGACGCGGTTGGCGGTGAAGACGCCCGCGGCGGCGCGGCGCGGCCCGGTGTTGACCACGAGGGCCAGGTCCGGGTTGCCGTTCTCCTTGATCCCGGCGGCGATGCCCGCCGCCTGGAATCCCTTGGCTGCCGTGACGCTCACGGTGCGACTCCGATCGTCGAAAGTCCGGTGGACTCATCGAGCCCGAGGGCGATGTTCATGCTCTGCACCGCGCCGCCCGCGGTGCCCTTGGTCAGGTTGTCCAGGGCGCTGATCGCGATGACGCGGTGCGCGGCGGGGTCGTACGCCACCTGGATCTGCACCGCGTTGGAGCCGTACACCGCGCCGGTGGCGGGCCACTGCCCCTCGGGCAGGAGGCGGACGAAGGGCTCGTCGGCGTACGCCTTCTCGTAGGCGGCGCGCACCGACTCCGCGCCGACGCCCTCCCGGGCCTTCGCGCTGCACGTGGCGAGGATGCCGCGGGGCATCGGGGCGAGGGTCGGGGTGAAGGAGACCGTGACCGGCTCGCCCGCCGCCGCGCCGAGGTTCTGCATCATCTCGGGGGTGTGCCGGTGGCCGCCGCCCACGCCGTAGGGGGACATGGAGCCCATGACCTCGGAGCCGAGCAGGTGTGCCTTGGGGGCCTTGCCCGCGCCGGAGGTGCCGGAGGCGGCGACGATCACCGCCTCGTTCTCGACGAGTCCGGCCGCGTAGGCGGGGACCAGGGCGAGGGAGGCGGCGGTGGGGTAGCAACCGGGCACCGCGATGCGCTTGGACCCCTCCAGCGCGGCGCGGCCGCCCGGCAGTTCGGGGAGGCCGTAGGGCCAGGTCCCGGCGTGCGCGGAGCCGTAGAAGCGCTCCCAGTCGGCCGGGTCCTTCAGCCGGAAGTCGGCGCCCATGTCGATGACGAGGACATCCGGGCCGAGCTGCTCGGCGACGGCGGCGGACTGGCCGTGCGGCAGGGCGAGGAAGACGACGTCATGGCCGGACAGCGCCTCGGGCGTGGTGGGCGCGAGCACCCGGTCGGCCAGCGGCAGCAGGTGCGGCTGGAGCGTGCCGAGCCGTTGACCGGCGTTGGAGTTGCCGGTCAGGGCACCGATCTCGACCCCGGGGTGCGCGAGCAGCAGACGCAGCGCTTCTCCGCCCGCGTATCCACTCGCTCCGGCGATCGCCACACGTACAGCCATGAGCCCTCCTCCTCGATGGCATGACTATACGTAGCGATGCACGTTTATGCAATCCGGCCTTCCTGGACCGGGTCCCCCTTGGGAAGCATGATCCACCGGGAGACGACGAAGGTCACCGGGATCGCCGCCGCCGACGCGAGCAGCGGGGCGAACCGGCTCCCGGCGTGCAGCACGTCGACGATCACATAGACCCCCGCCGTGGTGATCACGAAATTGGCCGCGTTGGTGAGCGGGAACAGCAGGAATTTCCGCCAGGTCGGCCGGGTGCGATAAGTGAAACGCGCGTTCAGGAAGAAAGAGCCGATCATGCTGAGGAAGAACGCCAGGACATGCGCGAGGAGATACGGCAGGCGTGTGAGGAACAACAGATAGAGAAGGTAGTACGTCGCCGTGTTCAGGGCGCCGACCACGGCGAAAGTGACGACCTGCCTCGCCATCGGGTTACGCATCAGGGAATGAGATCCTTCGTCCGCTCCACGTTGCTCTCCTTCACCAGGAAGTGCGGGCGCCCCTTGACCTCGTAGTAGATGCGGCCGGTGTACTCCCCGATGACCCCCAGCATGACCATCTGCACGCCCGCGAGCGCCGTGACGGCCGCGATGATGGTGACATAGCCCGGGGTCTGCACGCCGTTGACGAGCGCCGCGCCCACGATCCACGCGGTGTAGACGCCCGCGCACAGCAGCAGCCACATGCCCAGGTGCAGGGCTGCGCGCAGCGGCCTGTTGTTGAACGAGAGCAGCCCGTCCAGACCGTAGTTCAGCAGCGACTTCAGCGTCCAGGAGCTGCTGCCGTGCTCACGCACCGCGTTCTCGTACTCGAAGGTGGTGGTGGGGAAGCCCACCCAGGCGAACAGGCCCTTGGAGAAGCGGTTGTACTCGGTCAGCTCCAGCACCGCGTCCACCACGCGCCGCGACAGCAGCCGGAAGTCGCCCACGCCGTCCTTGAGTTCCACGTCGACCAGGCGGTTGACCAGCCGGTAGTACAGGCGGGCGGTGAGGGTGCGGGTGACCCGGTCGCCCTTCCGGCTGCGCCGGGCCAGGACCTGGTCCCAGCCCTGGCCGCGCAGCTCGACCATGCGGCGGATCAGCTCCGGCGGGTGCTGGAGGTCGGCGTCCATGACGACCACGGAGTCCCCCGTGGCGTGGCGCAGGCCCGCCAGCAGGGCCGCCTCCTTGCCGAAGTTGCGGCTGAAGGAGACGTAGCGCACCCGCGGGTCGGCGGCGGCCAGTTGCTGGAGCAGCGGGAGCGTGCGGTCGCGGCTGCCGTCGTCGACGTACACGAACTCCATGTCGTGGCCGAGCGGCAGCAGGTCGTCGGCGACCTGCTGGACGGCCTCGTGGAAGCGTTCTATGACGTCTTCCTCGTTGTAGCAGGGTGCGACGATCGAGATGAGCATGGTTCTCCCCCCAGGGAGGACGGTGTCACAGAGCGCTGGTCGTGCGCTCGCGCGGGTGGGTGGGCGTACGGGACGGGGCGGGACGGTGGGCGGGCCGCCTGCGGCGGACGGCGCCGAGGACGCCCAGGAGGGCCAGGACCAGCAGCGAGGCACCGCCGACGGCGGCCCCCAGGCGCAGGCCCGGCGGATGGAAGGTGCAGGTGAGGCCGGTCGCGGAGCCGTCCAGCGGCACGGCGATCAGGCCGTAGTACTGCTCGGCGGGCACCGGGGCCTTTCCGTCGGCGGCGCACCGCCAGCCGGCGATCCGGGGCGCCGCGACGACGGCGGTGCCGGTGCTGCCGGCCGGGAGCCGGGCGTGCAGCGTGCCGCCGGAGACGCTCACCTCGCTCGCGCCGGTGGCCTTGAGGTGCCGTACGGCGGCGGCCAGCCGGGCGGTGTCCAGGCAGCCGACCGCGCCGTCCGGGACGGTCCCGGTCCTGCTGGGCGCCAGTTCGACCCGCAGCCGCCCGGACGCCGGGACCCGGCCGAGCCGCTGCATGGCGGCGATCTTGGCGCCGTCCGACGCGAACCGGCCGGTCGGGCCGTAGGCGGCGCCCGGTCCGGCGGCGCCCGCCGGGGCGGCGGTGAGCCGGGCGGTGCCGGAGAAGTGCGGCGCCCACAGATAGACCTCGCTGCCGGCCGGGCAGCTCGCGGTGATCGACGGCTTCGCCGCGCCGCCCGTCCCGGCGGTGCCTCGGCGCGCCGCCTCGATCCGTACGTCGCCGCCGCCCGCGCCGCCGCCGAGGTCCTGCCGCTCCCCCGCCGCGGTGCGCACGGTGAAGCCGGGCACGGTGTAGACGCGGGCGCCCAGCACCCGCTCCTGGTTGCGGTACGGCGAGGGACCGAAGGCCGCGACACCGGCGCGGGCGGCTGCGGCGGCACCGGCCGGCCGGACGGTGACCAGCGCGGGCACGTCTTGGCGGGACACGGTCGGCGCGCCGCGGTCGCGCGGGTTCCAGCGCTGGTGCTGGTCGGGCGGGGAGTGCACCCGGGCGCCCACGGAGAAGACCGCGTCCGTGACGGCGTTGTCCAGGCTCTGGAGGTTGCGGCCGCGCGAGGTCCAGCCGTCGCCGAGGGCGGTGAGCATCCGGCTGAGCACGTCCGCGGTGAGACTGCTGTAGTACTGGGCGCCCTGGCCGCCCACCATCATCGGGTCGTTGCCCACGGTCTGCTCCCGGCCCGGGTCGGTGCGGTAGCGGGGCCAGTCCTCGGCCCGCGCGATCACGTCCGCCTGCCGCTGCTGCCGGGTCCCCCAGGGCGCGTAGTCGTCCAGGTGGCCCAGGCGCAGCCGGGTCGCCACGGCGGAGGTCGCGGTGGCCTCGCCCAGCTGGGCGCCGGTCAGCAGCACCACGGCGAGGCCGACGAGGACGGCGCGGTGGCGCCTCGCGGCGGCGGCCGTCGCGGACGCGGGCGCCGGGGGTCCGGCGGCGTCGTCGGTGGCGACGGTCGCGTCGATGGCGGCGGTCGCGGCTTCGTCCGTCCCGGCCGCCGCCCCGTCCGCCCGCTCCGCCCTGTCCGCTTGCTCCGCCGCGTCCGCTCGCTCCGCCCGTTCCGCGCGGCCGAGCAGCAGGAGGCCGCCGAGGGCGCCGACGGCGGCCGTGAGCAGGATCGGCCAGGCGAAGGGGCGCACCAGGCCGCTGCCGCTCGCCACGGCGGCGATCAGGGCGAGCAGCGCCGCCGCCGCGCCCAGCGCGCGCGGGGCCGGGACGCCGTAGGACAGGGTGTACCAGGCTGCGGTCACCAGCAGGGCGCAGAGCACGAACGCCTGGCGGTACGGGCTGCCGTTCGGGGTGGCGAAGGCGTGCCAGGCCAGATGGGTCGGCGTCCACTGCATCGACAGCGCCACGACGGCCACCAGCGCGGGCCAGCCGACGCGCACCCGCCGGGGTGCCGCGCGGTGGAAAGGCAGCGCGAGGACGAGCAGCAGGGCCGTGGTGCCCACGAACAGGGCGGGGCTGCCGAAGCCGTACGTGGTGGGCAGCAGCCGGGCCAGCACGTCCTCGGTGGGCACCGGCGAGAAGTGGGTGACCCGGCCCGGGTAGGCGTGCTTGGTGCCGAGGTAGACCACCGCGACCAGCGGCGCGGACAGGCCCACGCCGAGGACGACGGTGGCGGCGGCGCGGCCCGCGGCGGTCAGCGCGCGCCGGCGCGGCACGCCGCCGAGCCACAGGCGCAGCAGCAGCACCAGTCCGGCGCCGAGCGTGGCCATGTAGGCGGTGTAGAAGTTGGCCGTCCAGGCGAGCGCCACGATCACCACGCCCAGCAGCCGGCGCCGTCCGGCCCGCGCCCATTCGCCGACCAGGCACAGCAGGGGCAGCGCGATCAGACCGTCGAGCCACATCGGGTTGTAGGAGGCGTCCGCCAGGGACCAGCCGCACAGGGCGTAGGCGGCGCCCAGCAGCCCGGCGGCCCACCAGCGGCCGGGGCGCAGGCGCAGCAGCAGCCAGGCCATGGCGGCACCGGCGGCGGCGGTCTTCAGGACGGTGACGGTGTAGACGGCGAGGTCGATCTCGTCGCGCGGGAACAGCGCGACCAGCGGCGCGAACGGGCTGCTGAGGTAGGTCCCCAGGTCGGGCAGGAAGCTGGAGCCGTAGCCGGACTGCCAGTTGACGAGCAGTCCGCCGTCGGCCCGGCCGTGCAGCAGGTCCCACAGGTGGGCGTGGAAGGGCACGTACTGGTTGCCCAGGTCGTTGACGTCGCGGGTGCGGGGCCCGAAGGGGTAGCTGCCCGCGACCGCGTCGGCGGCGCAGCACACGACGGCGGTGAGCAGGGCGGCGAGCAGGGCGGCGGACTGCCCGGGGCGCCGCCACCGGCGTACGGAGACCGGGGCGCCGTTCCCGTCCGCTCGTCGCCGCGCGGCTCCGCGAGGGCTGCTCGGCAGGGTTGGGCGGTCCATTCTCGGCAGGCTCCCGGGGAATTCGGCACGTGCGGCGTCTCGTCGGAGGAGGGGAGTTGACTCTCCGCGCGTCGGTGATTCGCCGGCCGGACACCCGGACTTCCCGTCGGCTGTACCGTCGCCCGGAAATGGTGCCGCGAACTCGAATGCGCAGCAGTATTCTCCGGCATCCTGTTTCCGTCAGGGAAACTCGAACCGTCAGGAAAATGATCCGGGGGTTAATTGAATCGGCGCGGGCCGACGGGTCCGCGCCCGGCGCCCGCCGGGGCCGCCGCGGACGCCCCCGAGGCCATGCTTGACCTGGAGCGCGCTCCAGGTTCTACGGTTCTTCCATGACCAGCGGACAGCCCGTCCCGGCGGGACGGGGAACGACTCTGACCATCGCCCAGGTCGCTGAGCGCACGGGCCTCTCGCACGACACCCTGCGCTACTACGAGCGGGCCGGCCTGATCCAGCGGGTCGGCCGCACCACCGGCAACCAGCGGCGGTACGAGGCGGCGGACCTGGCCTGGCTGGAGTTCCTGCTGCGGCTGCGCGAGACGGGCATGTCGATCGCCGACATGCAGCGCTTCGCGACGCTGCGGGCCCAGGGCGACGCGACGGTGCCCGAGCGGCTGGCGATGCTCCGCGAGCACCGTGCCGGCCTGGCCGACCGCATCCGGGCACTGCGGCGCAACGCCCACACGCTGGACGACAAGATCGATCACTATGAACGGCTGCTGCACGAGCGGCGGACGGGGACGGAAGAGCGGACATGAGCGAGCACACCACCCGGGACGAGCGCTTCGCCCACGGGCTCGAGGTACTGCGGAGCGTCGACGGCGAGGCGGGGCAGCGGGTCGTCGACTCGCTCGCCGACATCAGCCCCGAGCTGGGCCACCAGATCGTCTCCTGGGGCTTCGGCGAGATCTATGCCCGCGAGGAACTGGCGCCGCGCGACCGCCAGTTGGTGACGCTGGGCATGCTGACCGCGCTCGGCGGCTGCGAGCCCCAGCTGGAGGTGCACGTGAACGCGGCCCTCAACGTGGGCCTCACCCCGGAGCAGATCACCGAGGCGATGCTGCACGCGGCCGGGTACTGCGGCTTCCCCAAGTCCCTCAACGCCACCTTCGTGGCCAAGAAGGTCTTCGCCGAGCGGGGGCTGCTGCCGCTCGGCGAGGGGCGGTCAGGATCCGCGTCCGTCCCTGCCGCATCCTGAAGGGGATGACCCAGGCGGAGCGCGGCGGCGCGCGGACGGAGGCGGGGACGATGGGCGAGTACTGGCCGGTGCCGGACGCGCTGGCCTATCTGGCCGGGCGGTGGCGGGTCGAGCGGGCGGTGCGCGACCTGGCCACCGGTGACGAGGGCGCCTTCACCGGGGTGACCGACTTCGGTGCGCTGGAGGGCGGCGGGCTGCTGCACCACGAGTCGGGCACCTTCGAGTGGCGGGGCACGGCCCGCCCCGCCGAGCGCACCCTGCGCTTCCTGCCCGGCGCCGCGCCGGGCGGCGCGGACGTGCGGTTCGCGGACGGGCGGCCCTTCCACGACCTGGACCTGTCCTCGGGCCGGTACGTCGCCGACCATCCCTGCTCGGCGGACCTCTACCGGGGCGAGTTCACCGTCCGGGACGCCGACCACTGGCGCACGGTGTGGCGGGTGGGCGGCCCGGCGAAGGACCTGGTGCTCACCACCGACTACACCCGGTGCCCGACCGGCCCGGACGGGCCGGACGGCCCCGACGGCTCGGACAGCCCTGGCGGCCCGGACAGCGCGGCCACCCGGGCCGCTCCGGGCGCGGGCGCGGACTGAGGGCGCCGGTCAGCCCAGGGCGAGCGCCATCCACTGGCCGGGCCGCTCCAGCGGCCGGAAGCCGAGCTTCTCGTAGACGCCGTGCGCATCGTCCGTGGCCAGCACGATCCGGCGCACCCCGAGGGGCCGCAGGTGTTCGCGCACAGCGGCGACGAGCGCACTGCCGAGGCCCTTGCCGCGCACGGCCGGATCGATGTACACGTCGCACAGCCAGGCGAAGGTGGTCAGGTCGGTGACGACCCGGGCGTAGCCGACCTGCTCGCCGCGGGCCGTGTCGAACACCCCGAAGTTCAGGGATCCCGCGATGGCCCGGTCCTGTGTCTCGCGCGGGCGGCCGAGCGCCCAGTACGCGTCCGTGGAGAGCCAGCGGTGCACCCGGGCGGCGTCGATGCGGGCGGGGTCGGCGGAGATCTCGTAGCCGTCGGCCGGCTGTGGGATGTCGGTCATGGCGGGAGGCTGCCAGCCCGGGTCCCCGGGTGTCGAGCGGGTTTCACGGCACGCGGGGCCGGGGGCGCGCCCTCCCCCGGCCCCGGTTCCGTACCGGTTGCCGGTTGCCGGTTGCCGGTTGCCGGTTGCTCAGCCGAGCACTTCGGAACAGGCGCTGCGCAGGCGGCGTACTCCCTCGGCGATCTCGGCGCTCCCGCCGACCGCGGCGAAGCTCAACCGGGCGTGCGCGGCCGGGGGTTCGGCACAGAAGTAGGGGCGGCCCGGGGTGAAGGCGACGCCCGCCCGCAGCGCGGCGGCGGTCAGGGCGGTCTCGTCCGCGCCGTCCGGCAGGCGCGGCCACAGGTGGTAGCCGCCGGACGGGACGTGGTCGGGGGCCAGTTCGGGCAGGTGCAGCCGCAGCGCGCTCACCATGGCGTCCCGGCGGACGCGCAACTCGGCCGACAGCGCCCGCAGATGGCGCGGCCAGGCGGGCGAGCCGACCAGTTCGAGGGCCGCCTCCTGGAGCGGCCGGGGCACGAAGAAGGCGTCGACCACCTGGATCGCGCGCAGCCGCTCCAGGACCGGGCCGCGCGCGGCCAGCGCGCTCACCCGGAAGCTGGGCGAGGTCGCCTTGGTCAGCGAGGCGACGTGCACCACCACGCCGTCCGTGTCGTCGGCGGCCAGCGGGGGCGGCGGTGGTCCCGCGTCCTCGTGCACCAGATGCCGTACGAAGTCGTCCTCGACGACGAACGCCCCGGCCGCGCGGGCGGTCCGCAGCACCGCGGCGCGCCGGTCGCGGGCGAGCACCGCGCCGGTGGGGTTCTGGAACAGCGGCTGGCAGACGAAGACCCGCGCGCCGCTCGCCCGGAACGCGTCGGCCAGCAGCTCGGGGCGCACCCCGTCGGCGTCCACCGGCACCGGGACGGGCCGCAGCCCCGCCGACCGGGCGATGGCCAGCATGCCCGGATAGGTCGGAGACTCCACCAGCACCGGCGCGCCGGGCGGCGCCAGGGCGCGCAGGGCGGTGGTGAGCGCCGACTGCCCGCCCGCCGCGATCAGGATCCCGGCCGCGGTGACCGTGCCGCCGGGGCCGCCGATGCTCCGCGCGAACCACTCGCGCAGCTCGGGAAGGCCCTCCAGCGGGGGCCGCCCCCACGCGCCGGGGCGGCGGCCCGCGCGGGCGAGCGCGGCGGACATGGCCCGTTCGGGCTGGAGCGAGGGGTGCGGATAACCGCCGCTGAACTCGATCACGCCGGGCGGCGGCACGGCGAGCGTGGCGGTCACACCGGAGGCGTCCACCGTGCGCGGTACGAGGTCGGCGGCGCCGTCCGCGCTGAGCGCGACGGCCTGCCAGGAGGTGTCCCCGACGGCGGCGGGGGCGGCCGGCCGCGCGGCGCGGAACGCCCCGGCGCCGGGACGGGTGACGACCAGACCCTCGGCCGCCAGGTGCGCCAGGGCGCGGGAGACGGTCACCGGGCTCACCCGGTAGCGCTCCACCAGCGCCCTGCTGGACGGGAGCTTTCCACCGGGCGAGTAGCGGTCCAGCTCCTGCCTAAGGCGCTGGGCCAGCTCTCCCACACTGCTACGCTCATGCATGGAAGCACAGAGTAGCGCTACCGCGCGCGGCCGGATAGCGGTCGACGGCCAGGCCGCTTCGCCGGCCTCCTCCGGGCCCCGGTCCGGTCTCCTCCAGGCGGGCCTCGGCGTCGTCGCCTTCTCGCTCACCTTCCCGGCCACCGCGTGGGGCCTGGAGGGCTTCGGGCCGTGGTCGCTGGTGGCCGTGCGCAGCGTGCTCGCCGCGCTCGTCGCGGGCGGCTGCCTGCTCGCGACGGGGGTGCCGCTGCCCGCGCGCCGCCACTGGCCGGGACTCGCGGTGGTGGGTGCCGGGGTCGTCCTCGGCTTCCCGCTGCTGACCACGCTGGCCCTGCGGACGTCGACGACGGCGCACGCGGCGGTCGTCGTGGGCCTGCTCCCGCTCACCACGGCGCTGCTGTCGGCCCTGCGGGTCGGTGCCCGGCCCTCGCGGACGTTCTGGGCGGCGGCGCTGGCGGGCGCGGCGGCCGTGGTCGCCTTCACCGTGCAGCAGAGCGGCGGCGCGCTGTCGGCCGCCGACGGGTATCTGTTCGCGGCGCTGCTGGTGTGCGCGGCGGGCTACACCGAGGGCGGGCGGCTGGCCCGGATCATGCCGGGCTGGCAGGTGATCGGCTGGGCACTGGTGCTGTGCCTGCCGGTGACCGTGCCGGGGGCCGCGCTGGCGCTGGCGTACGAGCCGGTGCGGCTGGGGGCGCACGCGGTGGCCGGGCTGCTGTGGGTGACGCTGGGCTCGCAGTTCCTCGGGCTGGTCGTCTGGTACCGGGGCATGGCGGCCATCGGCATCCCCAAGGCCAGCCAGTTGCAGCTGGCCCAGCCGCTGCTCACACTGGTGTGGTCGGTGCTGCTGCTCGGCGAGCATCTGACGCCGGCCGCCCCCCTGACGGCCGCCGCCGTGCTCGTGTGCATCGCCGTCACCCAGCGGGCGCGCGGCTGACCGGGCCGCACCGGCGCCGGTCGCACACCAGGTTCCGGCCGCGCTCCGCGCCGTAGACTCGGGAGCGAGGACCGCAGCTCCCCCGCATGGTGAGGAGGCCCCGCAGATGCGCGCAGCCAAAGGCGACCAGCTCGTGCAGCACGGCCGGGTGGTCGGCCAGCACGACCAGGTCAGCGAAGTGGTCGAAGTGATGGGCACGGAGGGCAGCCCGCCCTACCGCGTCCGGTTCGAGGACGGGCACGAGGCCGTGATGTCACCGGGCCCCGACTGCCAGATCCGTCATCACGAGGAACCCCGGCACCAGCACTAGCACCAGCACCAGCGGTGACCGGCGCGGATCCGCCGCGCGAGCCCGGCCGCCCGGACGCGTTGCGCCGCGACCGGGTCCGGGCGGATCCGCGTCCAGAGAATCCCGCCGGACGGCCCCGGCTCAGTGCGGGGGCCGCGCCGGCTGCCGGTAGTGACCGGCGACGACCCGCGCCATCGCCCCGGCCGGGTCGGCGGCGACCTCCTTGGCGGAGAAGAACACATGCCCGCGCACCTGCGGGTACTTCTTCGCCAGGGTGAGGTGCCGGGACAGCTCGTCCGGGTCCCGCCAGGCGGTGCCCTGACTCGCGTCCCCCTCCTTGTACAGCGCCTCGCCCACGTACAGCTGGGTGCGGCTGCCCCGCGCCACCTCGGCCCACCAGGGCACCAGCGCGGCGTAGTCGGCGGCGCTCTGGCCGATGTTCCAGTACAGCTGCGGGACGATGTAGTCGATCCAGCCCTCGCGCACCCAGCGGCGGGTGTCCGCGTACAGGTCGTCGTACGTCTGGACGCCCGCCCTGGTGGCCGAACCGCGTGAGTCCGTCGAGCCGTTGCGCCAGACACCGAACGGGCTGATCCCGAACCGGGTGCCGGGCCTGGTCCGGGCGACGCCGGCCGCCATCTCCCGCACCAGCCGGTCGATGTTGTCGCGCCGCCAGGCGGCCCTGCTCGCGAAGCCGCCGCCGTGGCGGGCGTACGCGGCGGCGTCGTCGAAGGTCCGCCCGGCCACCGGGTACGGGTAGAAGTAGTCGTCGAAGTGGACGCCGTCGACGGGATAGCGGCGGACCGCGTCGAGCATCGCCTCCTGCACGAAGGCGCGCACCTCGGGCAGCCCCGGGTTGTAGTAGAGCTTCCCGCCGTAGGGCACCGTCCAGCCGGGGTGCTTGCGGGCCGGGTGGGAGGCGGCGAGCCGGGACGGGTCCTCCTCCAGCGCCACCCGGTACGGGTTGAACCAGACGTGCAGCCGGAGCCCCCGGGCGTGCGCCTCCGTGACGGCGGTGCCCAGCGGGTCCCAGCCGGGGTCCTTGCCCTGGGTGCCGGTGAGGAACCGCGACCAGGGCTCGTAGGGCGAGGGCCACAGCGCGTCGGCGGCGGGCCGCGCCTGGAAGATCACCGTGTTGAGGCGGCGGCGCACCGCCGCGTCGAGCAGCGCGGTCAGCTCGCCGCGCTGGCGGGCCACGGTCAGTCCGGTGCGCGAGGGCCAGTCCCGGTTGGCCACGGTCGCCAGCCACATGCCGCGCATCTCGGTGGTGGTGCGCCCGCCGCGGGCGCCCGCGGGCGTGCCGGGCGGCTGGGGCGCCGCCGTCGCGCCCGGCGACACCGCCAGCGTCGACAGGGCGGCCACGGTGAACGCCCTCCGTGTCACTCGGCCCATCCGCAAACCCCCAGTACGCCGTGGATCCGCGCCGTCACGGACCGTGCACCGGGACAGCATGCACGACCCGGCCCGCCGATCGGCGGCACGACGGGGGTAACGTGCTCGATCGGAGCAGGCACCGCACACATGGGCCGCCTGCCACACGCCGAAGATCAGCAGCGAAAGGGACGATGTGACCGACATCGAACGCGTCGGAGTGGTGGGCTGCGGCCAGATGGGTGCGGGCATCGCCGAGGTGTGCGCACGGGCCGGCCTGGACGTGAAGGTCGCCGAGACCACCGGCGAGGCCCTGGAGATCGGCCGGACCCGGCTGTTCAACTCCCTGGCCAAGGCGGCCGAGCGCGGCAAGATCAGCGAGGAGGAGCGGGACGCCACCCAGGCGCGCCTCTCCTTCACCACCGACCTCGGCGAGTTCGCCGACCGCGATCTGGTGATCGAGGCCGTGGTGGAGAACGAGCAGGTCAAGACCGAGATCTTCCAGGTCCTCGATCAGGTGGTGACCCGCCCGGACGCGATCCTGGCGTCCAACACCTCCTCGATCCCGCTGGTCAAGCTGGCGGTCGCCACCGCCCGCCCCGACCACGTCATCGGCATCCACTTCTTCAACCCGGCCCCCGTGCAGCAGCTGGTCGAGCTGATCCCGGCGCTCACCACCTCCGAGGGCACCCTGAGCCGGGCGCAGCTGTTCACCGAGAAGGTGCTCGGCAAGCACGCGATCCGCGCCCAGGACCGCTCCGGCTTCGTGGTCAACGCGCTGCTGATCCCCTATCTGCTCTCCGCGATCCGGATGTTCGAGTCGGGCATCGCCAGCCGCGAGGACATCGACAACGGCATGGAGCTGGGCTGCGCCCACCCGATGGGCCCGCTGAAGCTGTCCGACCTGATCGGCCTGGACACGGTCGCCTCCGTCGCGTACTCGATGTACGAGGAGTACAAGGAGCCCCTGTACGCCGCTCCCCCGCTGCTCCAGCGGATGGTGGACGCGGGCCGGCTCGGGCGCAAGAGCGGGTCGGGGTTCTACACCTACGGCTGACGTACGTACCTCTGCGGCGGGCGCGCGGGAGCCGCGGCGCCGGATGCGGGCCCGGCACCGGGAAGGCTGCCGGGCCCGCGGCGTTCAGCCGCCCGCGCGGTGGTGCAGCAGGAGCAGCGCGGCGGCCATCCCGGCGGCCGGGACCTCGCCGCGGGCGATCAGGTCGGGGACGAGTTTGAGCGGGACCCATTCGCGGCGCTCGGACTCGAAGGCGTCCACCGGCTCTCCGGTGTACTCGCCCTCGTCGGACCAGTAGATGTGGTGCCGGGCGTCGGTGAGGCCGTTGGACGGTTCGACGGTCATCAGATGGTGCAGGCGGCCCGGCCGCCAGCCGGTCTCCTCCTCCAGTTCCCGGGCGGCGGCGCGGGCGATGTCCTCGCCGTCCTCGACGACACCCGCCGCGAGTTCCCAGCCCCAGCTGTCGGTGATGAAGCGGTGGCGCCACAGGAGCAGGACCTCGCCCGCCTCGTTCACCACGGTGGCGGCGGCCACCGGCCGCAGCCGTATCAGGAAGTGGTCGAGATGCCGGCCGTCCGGGAGCGCCACATCCGCGAGGTTGACGGTGAACCAGCGGTTTTCATACACCTTTTGTTCGTTCTCTTTCGTCCACTGCACGGTTCTGCCACCTTCCGTCGGGTCAGTGGCAATATCGCAGCCGGGCTCCTACGGCAGGCAGGCGCACGGCGAGCCGCGCGCGGAGCAGCGGCGGGCGCAGGGTCAGCGGGCCGTGACCCCGGTGGACAGGGGCACGCGCAGCGCCCCGTCGATGAGTTCGGCCGCCTCGGCGGTGCCCGCGCAGCCGCTGCGCAGCAGATGCCCGCGCACCGCCCGCAGCCGGTCCCGCAGCCGCTGGGACTCCATCCCGCGGGCCTGCTCGGTCATCAGCACCGCCGTCGCCACCGCCTTGTCCGCGTCCCCGCGGCGCAGTTCGACCGTGCTCAGCATGGCGAGCCGGTGCACCCGGCCCCGGTCGTGCGCCGGGTTGTGCACGGCCGCCGCCGCGTGCTCCTCGGCGGCGGCCAGTTCCCCGAGGCTGAGCAGCGCCTCCGCCACCTGCACATTGACCAGACCCGGCTGGACATAGCCGGTCTCGTCGGGTTCGTGCCCGCGCCGGATGCGTTCGGCGGCCTGCTCGGCGCGGGCGATGCAGGACAGCGCGCCGCTGCCGTCCCCGAGGTGGGCGTACGCCTTGCCCTGCATCGCGTGGAGGTCGGAGGCGAGGGCGGGCGTGATGTGCCGGCCCGCCGTGCGCAGCGCCGCCTCGGCGAAGGCGACGGCCTGCCGGTACTCCGTCATGAACAGCGCCTGGTTGACCAGCAGCGCTATCACGTACGCGCCCAGGCCCCGGTCCCCGCTGGCCTTGGCCAGACGCAGCGCCTGGTGGAAGTAGCGCTGGGCCAGGCCGTGCGCGTCGGAGTCGTAGGCGCAGATGCCCGCGACGGCGACCAGACCGCCGGTGGCCCGGTGCAGCAGGCGGCCGGTGGCGTCGGTGTAGCCGCCGCGCAGCAGCGGGGCCGCCTCGGCGGTGAGGAAGCCCACGATCCGGCCGTGCGTCGCCACCCCGCCGGTCTTGCGGTACATCTGCTCGTAGTGCGCGCGGGCCGCGCGCAGCATCTCGATGTCGGCCGCGGTGACCCGGTGCCGGCCGCCCCGGGAGACGTCGACGTCCTCGGGCGGGTTCTCCCACTCCCACACCGGCATCACCGCGGGGGTGCCGGTGACGGCGGGTGCGCCCAGGAGGTGCGGGCGCCGCTGCTCGTCGCAGCGCCACAGGGCGGTGGCCCGCTCGACGAAGCCGGACAGGGAGGTGCCGTGCGCGGCGGACGGCTCGCCGGGCACGCCCAGGCCGATGTCGTCGAGGGTGACGGTGCGGTGCAGCCGGGCGGCCAGCACCTCGCAGATCAGGTCGGGCACCTGGCCCCGGGGCCGCTGGCCCTTCAGCCAGCGCGCCACGGCGGTGTGTTCGTAGCGGAGCGCGAGACCGCGCGCCCGGCCGGCCTGGTTGACGTGCGCGGCGAGACCTGCGTGCGAGACGCCCGCCTCGTCGAGGATCGCGTCGAGCAGTGTGTTGGGCTGCATGTCGGCCCCCCGGGTGGCTCGGTGCGGACAGCGTAGTGCGCGGCGGTTCACACGGGGTGTGAACGGAGTGCGCGCATCCGCACGGTGCGCGCGCTGTCGCTCAGCGTGGGCGGCCGGTTGACTGAGATGCCTCGTCAAGAGGCCGGCCGGGCCGCCGCCTCCCCCTCGTACAGTGCGGCGGCCCGCCACACGCCGCCCGCCCCGCCGTCTGCCCGACGCTCCGAGGCGGGGCGGGCGGCGGCCAACGGCGCGGCGCTACGGCGGAGTCGTGCCGCTTCCGTCGCCCCGGCCGTTGCGGATCACGAGGACGGCCGCGTCGTCCGCGGGGCAGGGGCCGGTGTGTCCCAGCAGCCGGGTGAAGACGGCCCGCAGCAGCACGGGCGCCGGGAGCGGGCCGAGGCGGGCGGTCTGCGCGAGCACCGCCCGCAGCGGGAAGAACCGGCCCCGGGCGTCCCGGGCGTCCGCCACTCCGTCGGTGTGCAGGAGCAGGGTCTCGCCGGGCCGCAGCGGGCCGAGGTCCGTCGCGGGCAGCGCGGCCGGCAGCGGGAACAGGCCCAGCGGCGGCAGCGGTTCGGCCCGGGACACGGGCTGGGCCGCCGTCCCGCTCAGCCGGTACGGCCACGGGTGCCCGCAGTTGAGGGCGCGCAGGGAGCCGTCCTCGGCGATCTCCGCCAGGAGCACGGTGACGAAGTCCTCGGCGGCCGGTCGGCTCGGATCGTCCCGGTCGCGCCGGTGGCGGGCCAGCGCCCGGTCCAGGCGGCGCAGCACTCCGGCGAGGTCGGGTTCGTCGTGGGCGGCCTCACGGAAGCTGCCGAGCACGATGGCGGCGGTGCCGAGAGCGGCGAGGCCGTGGCCGCGGACGTCGCCCATGACCAGGCGTACGCCGTGCTCGGTGGCGCTCACCTCGTACAGGTCACCGCCGACGGCCGCGCCCCGGTCCGCGGAGAGCTGGGCCGCCGCCACGTCGAGCCCGGCGATCCGGGGCGGCAGGGGGCGCAGCAGCGCGCTCTGCGCGGCGCCCGCGACCGCGCGCGCCTGGCGCAGCTCGCGCAGCATGGTCCGCCGGGCGCGCAGGAAGAGGCCGGTGCAGGTGCCCACGGCCAGGAAGACGGCGCCGGAGCGCACCCCGCGCGGAGAGCCAGCCCTGATGCGGATCATGACCATGGCCCCCCAAGAGGCGCTGACAGCGCGGACCGGCCCCGAGGGGGCCGGTCCGATTCTGTCGATCTCGAAAGGGTGCAGGGCCGGATCACCGGCCCTGCCACCCGAACGAGTGAGCCGGGGGCCGGGGCCTAGCTCCGCAGCTCCGCACCGGTGCGCTCGGCGGCCAGGGCCACCGCGGCGTCGCGGGCGGCGGACGCCTCGTCCACCGTCAGGGTGCGGTCGGGGGCGCGGAAGCGCAGGGCGTACGCCAGCGACTTGCGTCCCTCGCCGAGCTGCTCGGCGTTCTCGTAGATGTCGAACAGCCGCAGGGACTCCAGGAGTTCACCCGCGCCCTCGCGCAGCGCGGCCTCGACCTCGGCGGCCGGGACCGGCCGGTCCACGACCAGGGCGACGTCCTGGGTGGCCACCGGGAACGTGGAGATCCGCGGCGCCTGCAACAGGCCCTCCCCGGCCCGCTGGAGCAGGTCGAGGTCGATCTCCGTCGCGCAGGTGCGCTCCGGCAGGTGCATCGCCTTGACCACCCGCGGGTGCAGCTCGCCGGCGTGGCCGACGAGCGTCTCGGCGCCGTCCACCTCGGCGTACAGCGCGGCGCACCGGCCGGGATGCCAGGGGGTGTGCTGGTCGGCGCGGACGCTCAGTTCCACCCCGGCCTCGCGGGCAACGGTGCGTGCCGCCTCGACGGCGTCCGCCCAGTCGGACGGGCGGCCCTTGCCCCACCAGCCGGTCTGCTCGCGGGCTCCGGCGAGCACCACGGCGGCCCGGCGGGGCTGGCGCGGCAGCGCCGCGTCCAGGGCGGCGAGCTGCTCGTCGGTGGGCCTGCGGTCGGCGGGCAGCACGGCCGCCGCCGGCTCCTCGCCGGTGGGCCGGAAGACCAGGCCGGTCTCGAACAGGGCCAGGTCGTGGCCGCCGCGCCCGTCGTTGCGGCGCAGCGCGCCGAGCAGCCCCGGCAGCAGCGTCGTGCGCAGGGCGGGCTCCTCGTCGGAGAGCGGGTTGACGAGGGTGACCCGGCGGCGGCGCGGGTCGTCGGCCTCCAGGCCGAGCTGGTCGAGGACGGCCTCGCCGATGAACGGGTAGTTCAGCGCCTCGACGTAACCGGCCCCGGCCAGCGCGCGGCCGACGCGGCGGTGCAGCCGCTGACGTTCGGTCAGGCCGCGGCCGGGCAGCGGGCGGGGCAGCGTGGAGGGCAGGTTCTCGTAGCCCTCCAGCCGGATGACCTCTTCGGCCAGGTCGTTCGGGTCGGTCAGGTCGGGCCGCCAGGACGGCACCGTGACGATCAGCTCGTCCTGGCCGTACACGTCGCAGCCGACCTGCTGGAGCCGCCGTACGACGGTCTCCCGGCCGTAGGCGACGCCCGCGACCTTGTCCGGGTGGTCGGCCGGGATCGTGATGGTGCGCGGCGCGGCCGGCGCGACGATCTCGGTGACGCCCGCCTCGGCGGTGCCGCCCGCGAGCAGGACCAGCAGGTCCACGGTGCGCTGGGCGGCGGCGGAGGCGGCCTGCGGGTCGACCCCGCGCTCGAAGCGGCGGGACGCCTCGGAGGACAGCTTGTGCCGACGGGCGGTGCGCGCGACGGCGACCGGGTCGAAGTGCGCGGCCTCGACGACGACCTCGGTGGTGGTGCCCTCGGTGTCGTCGATCTCGGTGTTGGCGCCGCCCATGACGCCCGCGAGCCCGATCGGGCCGCGGTCGTCGGTGATGACCAGGTCCTCGGCGGACAGCGTGCGCGTGACGCCGTCGAGCGTGGTGAGCTGCTCGCCGCGCTCGGCCCGGCGCACACCGATGGTGCCCTGGACGCGGGAGCGGTCGTAGGCGTGCAGCGGCTGGCCCAGCTCCAGCATCACGTAGTTGGTGATGTCCACGGCGAGCGAGATCGGGCGCATGCCGGCCTTCTGGAGGCGGCGGCGCAGCCAGATCGGGGAGCGCGCCTCGGGGTCGAGGCCGGTCACCGTGCGCGCGGTGAAGCGGTCGCAGCCGAACGGGTCGGCGATCTTCACCGGGTGCCCGAAGGCGTTCGGCGCCGGTACGTCCAGCAGGGCCGGGTCGAGCAGCGGGCGGCCGTAGGCGATGGCGGCCTCGCGGGCCACGCCGCGGATCGACAGGCAGTAGCCGCGGTCGGGGGTGACCGCGATGTCCAGCACCTCGTCGACGAGCTGTAGCAGCTCGATGGCGTCGGTGCCCACCTCGTGCTCGGGCGGCAGCACGATGATGCCGTGCGTGCCGTCGTCGCCCATGCCGAGTTCGTCGGTGGAGCAGATCATGCCGTGCGAGACCCTGCCGTAGGTCTTGCGGGCGCTGATCGAGAAGCCGCCGGGCAGGGTGGCGCCGGGCAGCACGACGACGACCTTGTCGCCGACGGCGAAGTTGCGGGCGCCGCAGACGATCTCCTGCGGCTCGCCGGTGCCGTTGGCCCGGCCGACGTCGACGGTGCAGAAGCGGATCGGCTTCTTGAAGCCCTCCAGCTCCTCGATGGTGAGCACCTGGCCGACGACGAGCGGCCCCTTGAGGTCGGCGCCGAGCTGCTCGACGGTCTCGACCTCCAGGCCGGCCGGAATGAGCTTGGCCTGGACGTCGCGCCCGGTCTCCGTCGCCGGCAGGTCGACGTACTCCCGCAGCCAAGAAAGCGGGACCCGCATCAGATCTCCATCCCGAACGGCCGGGTGAACCGGACGTCACCCTCGACCATGTCTCGCATGTCTTCGACGTTGTGGCGGAACATCAGCATCCGCTCGATGCCGAACCCGAAGGCGAATCCGCTGTACTTCTCGGGGTCCACACCGCAGGCGGTGAGCACCCGGGGGTTGACCATGCCGCAGCCGCCCAGCTCGATCCAGCCCTCGGAGGAGCAGGTGCGGCAGGGGCGGTCGGGGTTGCCGACGGACTCGCCGCGGCAGACGTAGCACACCATGTCCATCTCGGCGGACGGCTCGGTGAACGGGAAGAAGTTCGGCCGCAGCCGGGTCTTCATGCCCTCGCCGAACAGCGACTGGACCATGTGATCCAGGGTGCCCTTGAGGTCGGCCATGGTCAGGCCCTCGTCCACGGCCAGCAGCTCGACCTGGTGGAAGACCGGGGTGTGGGTGGCGTCCAGCTCGTCGGTGCGGTACACCCGGCCGGGGCAGATCACATAGACCGGCAGCTCGCGCTCCAGCAGGGAGCGGGCCTGCACGGGCGAGGTGTGGGTGCGCAGGACGAGACCGGAGTCGGCGGCGCCGGAGCCCTCGCCGGCGCCGCGCACGAAGAACGTGTCGTGCTCGCTGCGCGCCGGGTGGTCCGGGCCGATGTTCAGGGCGTCGAAGTTGAACCACTCCGCCTCGACCTCGGGGCCCTCGGCGACCTCGTAGCCCATGGCGACGAAGATGTCCTCGATGCGCTCCGAGAGCGTGGTCAGCGGGTGGCGGGCGCCGGCCGGTACGCGGTCGTAGGGCAGCGTGACGTCGACGGCCTCCTCGACCAGCACGCGGGTGTCCCGCTCGGCCTCCAGCTCGCCCTGGCGGGCGGCGAGGGCCTTGTTCACCGCGCCGCGGGCCATGCCGACGCGCTTGCCCGCGTCCGCCTTGGCGTGCGGGGGCAGGGCGCCGATCTCCCGGTTGGCGAGCGCCAGCGGCGAGGCCGGGCCGGTGTGGGCGACCTTGGCCTCGTGGAGCGCGTCGAGCGAGTCCGCGGCGGCGAAGGCGGCGAGCGCCTCGTCCCGCATGCGCTCGATCTCTTCCGGTTTCAACGCCTCGACCTCGACAGGGTCGTACGACTTATTCGGTGCCGACATCTCTTCCCGTGCTTCCGATTGTCTTCCAGCTGCCGCTGGGAGGTGCCACCAGGCTGACGGTCCCCGTCACCGACCCATGGACGAATCGTCTCCGTTTCTGGGACGCAAAGGTGCCAAAGGCCGAGTCTAACGGGGCGGGGGAAAGCGAATGCGCCCGTGGGTCCTCGGCCGGTGCTCAGAGCAGGTGTGCCGGGGTGCCCACGGGCAGGGTAAATCGGAACCGCGCGCCGGCGCCCGGCGCGCGGCCGACCGTGATGGTGCCGCCGTGGGCCTCCACGATGCCCTTGACGATGTAGAGCCCGAGTCCGGTGCCACCGCGCTTGCTGCCCCGCCAGAAGCGGGTGAAGACGCGGTTCATGGACTCCTCCGGGATGCCGGGCCCCTCGTCGCTCACCGTGACCGACGTGCCGGCGTCCTCTCCCTCTCGGGGGGACACCACGGGCGTGACGTCAATGGTGACGGTTCCCTCGCCGTGGCGCACCGCGTTTTCGATGAGGTTGCTCAGCACCTGGTCGATCTTGTCGGGGTCGGCCCACAGGACGGGCAGCGGCTGCTCCAGGCGGACCAGGAACCGGTCGGCGGGCTGGCCCGCGGCCACGTACGCCTGGACGTGGCGGCCGACCGCCGCCCCTATGTCGACGAGCTGGCGGCGCACCTCCAGGCGGCCGGAGTCGATGCGGGAGATGTCGAGCAGTTCGGCGATGAGCCGGGTGACGCGGTCGGCGTCGGCGTCCACCGTCTCCAGCATCAGCCGCTTCTGGTCGTCGGTGAACCGCTCCCACTTGGCGAGCAGCGTCGCGGTGAAGCCCTTGACCGAGGTCAGCGGGGAGCGCAGTTCGTGGGCGACGGTGGCGATCAGCTCGGCGTGGCTGCGCTCAGTGCGGCGGCGGGCCTCGGTGTCCCGCAGGCAGACGACGACGCGGCGGACCGGTCCGGCGGGGCGGTCGCGGACGTACCGGGCGGAGACCAGGACCTCGCGGCCGCCGGGCAGCAGCAGGTTGCGCTCGGGCTGGGCGACCCGGATGGCGAGGCCGCCGTAGGGGTCCGTGAGCTGCCACCAGCGGCGGCCCTCCAGGTCCTCCAGCGGCAGGGCCTTCTCCAGGTGCCGGCCGAGGGCCTGGTCGGCGGGGACGGCGGTGATGCGGGCGGCCGCGGCGTTGAAACAGGTGACGCGGCCGGTTTCGTCGGCGATCACCAGGCCGTCGGGCAGCTCGTCGGGGTCGGGTCCCGTCCCCGCGGCGGCCGCGTCCGGTGGCACGGACGGCCGGGGTACGCCGTGTGTGTCCGGAATCGCCCCGCTCGTGCCGACACTCATCCCTTACCCCACCTTCCCGATGGTGCAGCGGGCCCCCGAGCTGGTCACCCTACTACTAGGGCCTGTCGTCAAATTCCCGCCTGCCCCGCGACGCCATGCACGCACTCTCGCCGCACCGGGACCCGACCCGAGTACGTCCAGTACGCGGGTCGGGTCCCGGCACGCCGAGAGCACGCACCTGACGCCGCGAGGCCCGCCCTCCGGGCGGACGACGGCAATTTGACGACAGGCCCTAGCCGGACGTGACGGAGCGGCATCCTCCGGGGGCGCGCTGTGCGCGGGCCGACGCGTAGAGGCACACGGCGGCGGCGGTGGCGAGGTTCAGGCTCTCCGCCCTGCCGTGGATGGGGACGCGCACGACGGCGTCGGCCAGGGCCCGGGTCTCCTCGGGCAGCCCCCAGGCCTCGTTGCCGAAGACCCAGGCGGTGGGGCCGCCCATGGTGCCCTTGTCCAGCTCGTCGTCGAGGTCGTCGCCGCCCGCGCCGTCGGCGGCGAGGATGCGCACCCCGGTGCCCTTCAGCCCGGCGACCGCCTCTTCGACGGGGACGCCGACGGCGACCGGCAGATGGAACAGCGAGCCGACGGAGGCGCGTACGGCCTTCGGGTTGTACAGGTCGACGGAGGCGTCGGTGAGGACGACGGCGTCGGCTCCGGCGGCGTCCGCGCAGCGCAGCACGGTACCGGCGTTGCCGGGGTCGCGTACGTGGGCGAGGACGGCGACGAGGCGGGGCCGGGCGGCGAGGATCTCCTCGAACGGGGTGTCCAGGAACCGGCAGATGCCGACGAGTCCCTGCGGGGTGACGGTGGTGGAGATGTCGGCGATGACGTCGTCGGCGGCGAGGTGCACCCGGGCACCGGCGGCGCGGACCTCGCCCACGATGTCGGGGTAGCGCTCGGCGGCCTCGACGGTGGCGAACAGCTCCACGAGCGTGGCGTCGCCGGCCGGTGTCCGGTGCGCGGCGGCCTCCCGCACGGCCTGCGGTCCCTCGGCGAGGAACAGCCGGTCCTTGCCCCGGAAGTTCCGCTTGGCGAGCCGCCGGGCGGCGCTGACGCGGGCGGAGCGGGCGGAGATCAGCTCGGGAGTGGCGGGCGGCATCCTCTTGCTTTCGGACGAATTGCTCTCGGGAGAATTGCTCTCGGAGGAAGTCTCGTGGCGGGTGCGCCGCGCGTGGGCCCCCAACAGCAGGACCCGCAAGCCGTGAAGCCTGCGGGTCCTTAGGTCACCGGCTCAGGTCCGGTGCGGCGTCACGCGGCCTTCGGCGCGTTGACGTCGCTGGGCAGAGCCTTCTGCGCGACCTCGACGAGCGCGGCGAACGCGTTCGCGTCGTTCACGGCCAGCTCGGCGAGGATCTTGCGGTCGACCTCGACGTTGGCGGCCTTCAGACCCTGGATGAAGCGGTTGTACGTGATGCCGTTGGCGCGGGCAGCGGCGTTGATGCGCTGGATCCACAGCTGGCGGAAGTCACCCTTGCGCTTCTTGCGGTCGTTGTAGTTGTAGACCAGCGAGTGGGTGACCTGCTCCTTGGCCTTGCGGTACAGGCGCGAGCGCTGACCGCGGTAGCCGGAGGCCTGCTCGAGGATCGCCCGGCGCTTCTTGTGGGCGTTGACTGCCCGCTTGACGCGTGCCACTTGTTTGACTCCTTGTAGCGGGGCCGTGGGGGTCTTCACACGGCCCGGAAACGATTGGGTCCCGGTCCTGACGTGCGGTGCGCCTGATCAGCCGATCGGGCGCCGCTGCGTCACTTGCCGAGAAGCTTCTTGATCTTCTTGGCGTCGCCCGGGGCCATCTCGGCGTTGCCGGTGAGGCGACGCGTCAGACGGGACGACTTGTGCTCGAGCAGGTGGCGCTTGCCGGCGCGCTCACGGAGCACCTTGCCGGAGCCGGTGACCTTGAAGCGCTTGCTGGCACCGCTGTGCGACTTGTTCTTCGGCATAGCGCCGTTCTCTCCTCGTCGGTGGCGCTCCGGTGCCCGGTCGCGAGAACCGGGCACGGTGGAGCGTCGCTCTTGTTTCGGTTACAACCTGGGACGCGGGGTCCCCGGAGGTCACGCCTCGGCGTGCTCCTCGGCGGGCTCCTCGGCAGGCGTCTCGGCGTCCGCGGCGTTCTGCGACTTGCCGGGGTTGGCCTTCGCGTCTGCCTTGCGGGCTTCCTGCGCCTGGCGGGCCTCGGCCATCGCCTCGGTCTTCTTCTTGTGCGGACCGAGGACCATGATCATGTTGCGTCCGTCCTGCTTCGGGTTCGACTCGATGAACCCGAGGTCCTGGACGTCCTCCGCGAGACGCTGGAGCAGCCGGTAGCCCAGCTCGGGCCGGGACTGCTCGCGACCACGGAACATGATCGTGATCTTGACCTTGTCGCCCTGCTTGAGGAACCGGACGACGTGACCCTTCTTGGTGTCATAGTCGTGCGGGTCGATCTTCGGCCGGAGCTTCATCTCCTTGATGACCGTGTGCGCCTGGTTCTTGCGCGCCTCACGGGCCTTCATGGCCGACTCGTACTTGAACTTCCCGTAGTCCATGAGCTTGCACACGGGCGGACGGGCGTTCGCCGCGACCTCGACCAGGTCCAGGTCGTACTCCTGCGCAAGCTCCAGTGCCTTGGCCAGCGGGACGATGCCCACCTGCTCGCCACTGGGACCGACAAGTCGCACCTCGGGAACGCGAATCCGGTCGTTGATGCGGGGCTCGGCGCTGATGGATCCTCCTCGGTAGCACCACGCGGCGGTCTGGCGGACAGCCGCGTACGTCTGTGTTCGTAAGACCTAACCGCGCCGCAGCAACAAAAATGCCCCGGACGATCACAGGCGGGGCTCCTCGAACTACCGGAGCGACCGCCGCGATGGCCGCGGGGCGCGCATTCGGACGGATCGCCGCCGCTGGGACGGGGCCGTCTGACCGGTGACCCGCCGCCCGGGGGGCGGTCGGGTGGGAGCTCGAAGCCTCCACTTGTGGGCCGGGCCCGCTCGCCGTGGGGCATGCGTGTCCAGCCGGTCGCCCACCAGATTAGCAGGCCGGCCGGACCAGGGCCAATCGGGGCGCGGCGGGCGGGACCGCCTATCGTGTGGGGCATGAGTGAGACCCCTCCTGAGACCCCCGATTTCGACGCCATGACCCGAGACATCGCGGAGGTCCCCGCGGTCGAGGTGATCGTGACGGTCGCCGTCAACCTGATGAGCGCCGCCGCGGTGAAACTCGGCCTGACGGACGAGGGCGACACGTACAAGGACCTGGACGAGGCCCGCAAGCTGGTGACGGCGCTCGCCGGGCTGCTGGACGCGAGCGCGACCGAGATCAGCTCCTTCCACGCGGCGCCGCTGCGGGACGGCCTGAAGTCGTTGCAGCTGGCGTTCCGCGAGGCGTCGGTCGTGCCGGACGAGCCGGGCCAGGGTCCGGGCGAGAAGTACACGGGCCCGGTCTACGGCTGACCCGCGCGCCGCGGCCGCGGGAGGCGTACGAGGGCTTCCCCGCGGGTAGCGGGGACTACCCCCGCACGTACAAGGGCTCGCCCGGCGGCGTCGCCCCGACCGGCAGCAGTGCCAGGTCGAGGCCGCGCACCAGGCGGGCCCTCAGCGCGTCGCTGGCGGCCAGGCGGCCGGCGACCGCGCGGGCGGTGTCGGCCGGGGCCTGGGTGGCGGCCGGGTCGAGGACGAGCGCGAGGGTGCCGTCCGCCTGCCCCGGCCCCAGGCGGGCGCTCAGCACCGCCGGTTCGGCGGCCACCGCGTCCCGTACGGCCGCCAGGACCGCCGGGTCGGCGAGCGGATCGGCCGTCGTACGGCCCTCCGCGAGCGCGCGCAGCGCGGCCCCGGTCAGCTCGAACGCCACCGGCCCGGCCAGGTCCAGCACCACCGTGTCGGCCTTCTCGTGCGCGGCGGCCTGGAGCGCCTGATGCAGCGGTACGGCGACCGGGCGGGCCGCCGGGTCCCAGCGGGCCAGCGAGGCGGTGGAGGTGAAGGCGGGCAGCGCGGTGCGGTGTCCGGCCTTCAGGGTCGGTACGGCCATGTCGCTGGTCTTCTCGCGGCGCAGCCCGTTCTCGTCCTCCTCCACCTCGCCGAGGACGGCCACGACGGGCACCAGCAGCCGGGCGCCCCTGAGGGCGCGCAGCACACCGTCCACGGCGGTGCGGTCCTCGGCCCAGGCGGCGAGCGCCGCGCTCAGCGCGGGGTCGGCCGAGCCGTCGTCGTCGGAGAATCCGGGGTCCGGGATGTTCTTGTTCGCCACGGCTCCGAGCCTATCCGGGGCCGCGTACCGTCGGCGGCGGGGTCGGGCGGGAGGGCGGAGGTGGGGCCGTGCGGGAGCCGGTGGCGGACCGCGGCGCGCTGCTGGGGGCGGCGATGCGGTCCGTGGCGGTGGGCGACGGTGCCGCCGTCTCGGTGGCGGTCCGCGACCCGGCCTCCGGGGAGTGCGCCCGGTACGGGGACGGGGCATTCGAGACGGCGAGCATCGTCAAGGTCGGCATCCTGGCCGCCGTGCTGCTGCGGGCGCAGGACGCGGGACGGCCGCCGAGCGCACGGGAGCGGACGTACGCGGCCGCCATGATCGGGCACAGCGACAACGACGCGGCCTCGGCGCTGTGGCGGGGCATCGGCGGGGCCGCCGGGCTGGACGCGGCGCACCGCCGGCTCGGGCTGACGGGGACCACGGGCGGCGAGGGCCCGCTGTGGGGGCTGACCCGGACCACCGCCGCCGACCAGGTCACCCTGCTCCGGCAGGTCTTCGGGACGGCCGGATCGCCCCTGGACGCCGCTTCGCGCGCGTACGTCCAGAGGCTGATGGGGCGGATCGCGCAGGGCCAGGACTGGGGAGTGTCCGCCGCGGCCGACGGCTCCGCCTGGGCCCTGAAGAACGGCTGGCTGCCGCGCGGCACCACCGGGCTGTGGGTGGTCAACAGCATCGGCCGGGTGACGACGGGCGGCGCCGACCGGCTGGTGGCGGTGCTGTCGCACGGCAACGCGACGAAGGAGGAGGGCGTCCTGCTGGTGGAGGAGGCGGCGCGGGCGGCGGTGTCGGTGTTCGCCCCGGGTACTCCCCCACCTCCCCCTTCCCCTTCCCCGGCCGCCGCGCCGTCCGTCGCAGGCTGACCGCGTCAGGGGGCTCGCCCCTGGTTCCTGCGGTTCCTGCGGTTCCTGTGGTTCCTGCGGCCGGAAGCCCGGGGGTATACGGCTGAAAGCCGGGGGCCTACGGCTGGAAGCCGACGGCGGTGTCGGCGGAGTCTGCGGTGTCGCGTGCGCGCCGGCCGCGCCACAGGAGGACCGCCGCGACCAGCAGCACGCCGCCTGTGCCGCCCGCGAGGAGGCCCGCCCAGTCGGTCCCGCCGTCCGAGCCCGCCGGGTCGGGGCCGGGGCCGAAGTACCGTCCGCCGTAGGCCGCCGTGCGCAGGCCCGCGGGCTTCAGCCGGCCGGCGGCCTCGACGGCGGCGACGGGGTCGATCATGCCGAAGCCGCGGGAGTCGTCGCGTCCGCCGACCGGGGCGTCCCGGGCCGTGTCCTCCAGGACCTTCTTGATCTGGGCCGGGGCCAGCCCCGGGTGCGCCGCCTCGACGAGGGCGACGACGCCCGAGACGAAGGCGGAGGCCGCGCTCGTGCCCCAGCCCTTGTAGTACTTGTGGTCCGGGTCGGCGATGACGATGTCGACGCCGGGCGCGCTGACGGCGGCGTACCAGCGGCGGGTGGAGAAAGCGGCCCGGGTGCCGTAGCGGTCCACGGCGGTCACCGCGATCACGCCCGGGTAGGCGGCCGGGTAGGAGACGTGGTCGCCCTTGTCGCCGGCGTTGCCCGCCGACGCGACGACGACGGTGCCCTTCCTCAGCGCGTACTGGACGGCCTCGTCCTCGGCGGGCTCGGGGTGCGCGGAGTCCGAGTCGTCGCCGAGGGAGAGGTTGATGACATCGGCGCCGTGGTCGGCGGCCCAGCGGATGCCGTCGGCGAGCGCGTTGCCCCGGGTGGTGCGCGCCTGGGCGCGTGCCTTGTCGTCGTCCTCCAGGATCACCCGGACGGGGAGGATCTTCGCCTCGGGGGCGATGCCCATGACGCCGTCGGAGCCGCCGGAGCCGTGTCCGTGCCCGGCGATGATGCCGGCCATGGCGGTGCCGTGCCGGGCCCAGGTGCCGTCACCGCGCCGCGCGCCGAACCCGATCAGGTCCTTGACCGGCAGGACGTTGCCCGCGAGGTCGGGGTGGTCGGCCTCGACGCCGGTGTCCAGGACGGCGACGGTGACGCCCTTGCCCCGGGTGTGGTGCCACAGGTCCTGGGTGTGCAGGGCGTCCAGGGCCCACTGCTGGGCGCGGATGCCGTCCGCGTGCGCGGCGGTGGCCGGGACGAGCGTGAGCGCGGCGGCCAGGAACAGGCTCAGGGCGCCGCCGCGGCGCCGGACGGCGGGGCTCACGAGGGCTTCTCCGTGGCCTGGCCCGCGGTGGTGCGGAAGCCGCGTTCGATGCGGTCGGCCAGGCCCTTCGCCTCGTGGCCGAGTCCCGCCTGGGCGGCGGGCGTGGCGGCGCCCGCCTTCATCGCGTCGGCGGCGGGCTGCGGTGCGTCGGCCGCGCGGCCGTCGGCCCAGCCGGAGACGGCGTAGACCACCACGGGGGCCTCCGTCAGCACGGACACCGTCCAGGACGCGCGCTGCCGGTCGCCGAAGGCGGCGGCGACGGTGCCCGGTGCGGCATAGGGGCGGGGCAGCAGGTCGGTGCGCCGGTCGAGCCCCTCGTCGCGGAAGCGGACGGCCAGGGAACGCATGGCCGGGGCGTCGGCCTTGGTGAAGAGCAGACCGACCGTGGTGACGAAGCTCTGGGTGGCGTCGGTGTAGGTGGCGCGCAGCAGGCGGGTGCAGCCGACCGGGGAGAGGGCCTTGCGCAGCAGCGGGTCGAAGGCGTCGGCGCAGCCGCTGTCGGGGGCGACGGCGATCCGGGTCCAGGTGCGGTCGGCGCCGCCGGGTCCGGCGCCCCGGCCGTCCACGGTGGGCGGGAAGAGCCGGTCGACCGGGATGCTGTGCCACAGGGTGCCCGCCGCGGCGAAGGTACCGGCGCCGCCGCCGTCGCCCGAGTCGCCGGTGAGCCAACTGCCGGTCAGGGCACCGCCGATGAGTCCGAGTCCGAGGACCACGCACGCGGCGGCCAGCGCGGCCCGGGGCCGGATCCGCACCCCGAGGGCACGCCCGCGCCCGCGCGCGTCGTAGCCCTCCGGCTCGCCGAACAGGACGTAGGGGCGCGCCGGGCCGGGGTACGCGCCGGGGGCGGTCGGGGCGACGGATGCCGTACGCCTCCCGGGTGCCGAGGGTGAGCCGGGAGCCGCGGGTGTGCCGGACGCGCCGGAGGTGGTCCACGGCAGCGCGGGGCCGGGCGCGGCGGGGGCCTCGCCGGTGCCGTTGTTGGTGCCGGTGCCGGTCCGGGTGGCGGTTCCGGTGCCGGGGAAATCGTCGTGGGCCGGTCGTGGGCCGGGGCGGCCGGGGTACCGGGCGGGCGGAACGGCCGGGCGCGGCGGCCCGGGGCGGGACGGCCGGGCGGCCGGAGCGGGCGGTACGCCGTGGCCGGGCGTCGTCGGCATGAAGGGGGCGCCCGGGACGGCCGGGGTACGGGGGGCGGCGTCCGCGCCGGGAGGAGGCCCGGCGGCCGGGAGCGGCCCCTGGTCCGGGCCGGTGTCGGAGCCCGGGGGCCCACCGGCCGCGCGCCGCGTGCCGTGCGGGGGGACGGTCCCCGTGTTCGGGGCGGACCTGTCGGCCGGCTGCGCCGGGGCGCCGCCGGGCACCGGCACCGCGCGCCGGGGCACGGGCGGGGGCACGGCGGTCGACGGTGCCGTCGGGCGGGCCGGGTGGTGCGGGGCGCAGGACGGTCGCGGGTGGCCGTCCTCGCCGCCGGTGGCGGTCGTGGCGCCCGCCGAGAAATGCGGCGCGCGCGGGGAGGCGGCCCGCGCCCCCGCGCCGCCCCCGGCGGACGGGGCGGCCCCGCCGCCGCGCACGGCGTCCGCGCGTCCGACGCGGGGCGGGGCGTCGGGAAAGCGGGCCGAGGCGGGCGGCGGAGGCGGACTGTCCGGGACGGCACCATCCACGGCCCCACCCACGGCCCCGCCCACGGCCGTGGCCGCACCCTGGGCCGGACGCGCGCCCGGCGCCGGAGAGGCGGTCGGCACCGGCTGCACCGGCTGGATGCCCGGGGGCGTCGTGGCGTCGCTTCGGGGAGCGCGGGGTTCGTCGGCCGGATGCGCCGGAGTGCGGGGCGGGTGCGCGGGGCGCGGAGGTATCGGAGCGTGGCGTGCTTCCGTGCTCATGCACCCCCCGTTTCGCTGTGCCGGAGCCGTGCTCTCGTGCCCGGCCGTCGTCCTCGTCGCCCCGCCCGGCGCCGACTGGTCGTCACCGGACACGCATACCCGTACGGACGAGGAGCCATCCCGGCTCGCCTGCGCGGCCGGGATCGTGCCGCCCCCGTGCCGCACGTGCGCGTCACTCTACGGGCTGGGCGCGCGACGGCGGGAACCGGACCGCGGGCCCGGGGGGATCTGCCCGTAACGTCCCCCTACCCTGCGGTAATCCTGTCTGGCAGGCTGCGTGCATGACCGCACGCGCCGCCGACCGGGCCCGCTACGACCGGGCCACCGCCCATCTCGACGCCCCCGTCGCGATCGTCGACCTGGACGCCTTCGACGCCAACGCCGACGATCTGCTGCGCCGGGCCGGCGGCAAACCGGTCCGGGTGGCCAGCAAGTCCGTGCGCTGCCGGGCCCTGCTCGAACGGGCCCTGGCCAAGGACGGCTTCGCGGGCATCATGTCGTTCACGCTCGCCGAGTCGCTGTGGCTGGCCCGGTCCGGGTTCGAGGACGTCCTGCTCGCCTATCCGTCCGCCGACCGCGCCGGTTTCGCCGAACTGGCCTCCGATCCCAAGCCGGCCGCCGCCGTCACGGTGATGGTCGACGACCCGGCCCAGCTCGACCTGATCGACGCCTGTCGCGAGGGCGGCGGCGAGACCGTGCGGGTGTGCCTGGAACTGGACACGTCGCTGCGGATGTTGGGCGGCCGGTTCCGCGTCGGCGCGCTCCGCTCCCCGCTGCACTCCCCCGCCCAGATCGCCGAGATGGCCCGCGCGGTGGCCCGGCGGCCGGGGTTCCGGCTGGTCGGGATCATGGCGTACGAGGGACATGTCGCGGGCGTGGGCGACGCGGTGGCGGGGCGGCCGCTGCGGTCGCGGGCGATCCGGCTGATGCAGTCGGCGGCGCGCCGCGAACTGGCCGAGCGGCGGGCCGCCGTGGTGCGGGCGGTCCGCGCGGTGGCGCCGGACCTGGAGTTCGTCAACGGCGGCGGCACGGGCAGTGTGCAGCACACCGCGGCGGAGGCGGCGGTGACCGAGATCGCCGCGGGTTCGGGGCTCTACGTGCCGCGCCTGTTCGACAACTACACGTCCTTCCGGGGCCGTCCGGCGGCGCTGTTCGCCCAGCCCGTGGTGCGGCGCCCGGGGGTCGGGGTGGTCACCGTGCTCGGCGGCGGCTACCCCGCGTCGGGGGCGGCCGGAGCGGACCGGCTGCCGGTGCCGTATCTGCCCGAGGGTCTGCGCTACGACCCGCAGGAGGGGCCCGGCGAGGTGCAGACCCCGCTGCTCGGCCCGCCCGCGGACGACCTGCTGATCGGCGACAAGGTGTGGTTCCGGCACGCCAAGGCCGGTGAGCTGTGCGAGCGGTTCGACGCGCTGCACCTCGTCGAGGGCGACCGGGTGACGGCGACCGTGCCGACGTACCGCGGCGAGGGCCACACCTTCCTCTGAGGCCCGGTCGGCTCTCCGGGGTCCGGTCCGCCCTCCGGGGTCCGGTCGGGCTCAGTCCGACGACGGGCCGATGCTGCTGCCCACACCGCCGTCCGCGCCGGTGGCGCCGATCGGCCGGATGCCCTTGGTGATCCGGTCGATGTCGGCCAGGGGCGGCCCGTCCGGGCCCGCGTCGAGGACGAAGCGGACAACGACGGGCGCCTCGACGCCCGTGCTGGAGGAGAAGGCCAGCGACTCCACGTAGCCGCCGGGACCCTTGGCGGTACGGACCCGGCGGCGCACGAAGTAGCCCGCCCGGCCCGCGACGGCCACCGGCCCGGCGGCGACGTCCTGGTGGGCGGTGATGCCGTCGTAGGGGGTGTCGCCCGCCGCGTTCCGCCCGTAGGCGGCGTCGGCCGCGTCGGCGATGTCGTTCCGGGCCAGGGTCTTCGGCCGGGCGTCGTCGGACGAGGCGGGGGTCAGGGTGCTGACCAGGCCGTGCCGGCACAGCCCGCGCCCCGCCGGGCAGTCGTAGACGCCGTGGGTGGTCATGACGACGTCGTCCTGGGAGACGTTGCGCGGTGCCTCCCAGCCGGCGGGGAGCGGCAGGGTGATGCCGTTGAGCTGGTCGACCACCACGGACGCGCCGGACGGACCGGACGAGTCCGGCGGGGTGGCCGGGGTGGCCGGGGCAGGAGCGGTGGCGGTGTCCGTGGCGGCCGGGCCGCCGGGGGCGGTGCGCGTCGCGCCGTCACCACGGTCACCGCCGCCACCGCCGTCGTGGAGCAGGACCGCCCCGGTGACGATCGCGGCGGCCAGGACGGACCCGGCGGCGGCCAGCGCCACCGCCCTGGCGCGTGCCGGGCGCCGGGCGGCCGGGACGACCAGCGGGAGCGGCACGGTCTCCGGTGAGCGCCGGTGCTCGCTCCAGGCGGTCCCGTCCCACCAGCGTTCCAGGTGCGGGGCCGACGGGTCGCGGTACCAGCCGGCCGGGGGCGTCATGCTCACCCCGGCACTGTAGGGCGGATCGCCCCGCCGTCACAGGTGGCCGCCGGGTGGTGAGCGCGACGACGACCCGCCCGGGGATCCGGGCCGACACCCGGGCCGCTTCCCCCGGACAGGCCCTAGAGCGGGGTGACGTACGCCCCCGAGATGCCGCCGTCCACCAGGAAGTCGGTGGCGTTGACGAAGGAGGAGTCGTCGCTGGCGAGGAAGGCGACGGCGGCGGCGATCTCCTCGGCCTCGGCGAACCGGCCGAGCGGAATGTGCACGAGGCGGCGCGCGGCGCGCTCCGGGTCCTTGGCGAACAGCTCCCGCAACAGAGGGGTGTTGACCGGTCCGGGGCACAGCGCGTTCACCCGGATGCCCTCACGGGCGAACTGCACGCCCAGTTCCCGGGACATGGCCAGCACGCCGCCCTTGGAGGCGGTGTAGGAGATCTGCGAGGTGGCGGCGCCCATCCGGGCCACGAAGGAGGCGGTGTTGATGATGGAGCCCCGGCCCTGGTGCCGCATGTAGGGCAGGGCCGCCTTGCAGCACAGGTAGACGGAGGTGAGGTTGACGTCCTGGACGCGCTTCCACGCCTCCAGGCCGGTCTCCAGGATGGAGTCGTCGTCGGGCGGGGAGATACCGGCGTTGTTGAAGGCGACGTCGACGCTGCCGTAGGTGTCGTACGCCGCCCGGAACAGCGCCTCGACCTGGCCGGGGTCGGTGACGTCGACCTGGACGAACAGTCCGCCGACGGCCTCGGCCGCGGCCTTGCCGCTCCGCTCGTCGATGTCGCCGCAGACGACGTGCGCGCCCTCGGCGGCGAGCCGGCGCGCGGCGGCGAGGCCGATGCCGCTGCCCGCGCCGGTGACGACGGCGGTACGGCCGACCAGCCGCCGGCAGACGGCCGCGGGAGCTGTCTCCTTCGCTGTCTCTTCCGCGGTCTCTTCCGCTGTCTCTTCGCTCACTGTGCGGGCCCCTCCGTGCTGAGGAAGACGTTCTTGGTCTCGGTGAAGGCGGTCAGGGCGTCGGGGCCGAGTTCGCGGCCGAGACCGGACTGCTTGGCCCCGCCGAACGGTGTCCAGTAGCGCACGCTGGCATGCGAGTTGACGGACAGGTTCCCGGCCCGGACGCCCTGGGCGACGCGCAGGGCGCGGCCCACGTCCCGCGTCCACACGGAGCCGGACAGGCCGTACGGGGTGTCGTTCGCGAGGCGGATCGCGTCCTGTTCGTCGGTGAAGGACAGCAGGACGGCGACCGGGCCGAAGATCTCCTCGCGGGCGGCGGCGGAGTCCGGCCGCTCCCCGGTGAGCACGGTCGGCGGGAACCAGAAGCCGGGTCCGCCGGGCGCGGTGCCGCGCAGCGCCGGTGCGCCGGGCGGCGCGTAGGCCCGTACGCGGTCCCGCTGTGCGCGGGAGATCAGCGGGCCCATCCCGGTCTTCTCGTCGGCCGGGTCGCCCACCACGACGGCGGCCAGCGCCTCGGCGAGCAGCGCGTGCACCTCGTCGTAGGCGGACTCCTGGACGAGGACGCGGGTGCGGGCGCAGCAGTCCTGTCCGGCGTTGTCCAGGAAGGAGGACGGGTCGGCGGCGGCCCTCAGGTCGGCGTCGGCGAAGACGATGTTGGGGCTCTTGCCGCCCAGTTCGAGGGTGACGGGTTTGACGTGCCGGGCGCAGCGCTCCATGATCTCGCGGCCGGTGCGGGTGGAACCGGTGAAGACGATCTTCGCCACGCCGGGGTGGTCGACCAGCGCGCGGCCCGCGACGCGGCCGTGTCCGGGCAGTACCTGGAACAGGTGCTCGGGCAGGCCCGCCTCCAGGGCGAGTTCCGCCAGGCGCAGCGCGGTGAGCGGGGTGGTCTCGGCGGGTTTGAGCAGGACTGCGTTGCCCGCGGCCAGGGCCGGGAAGGAGCCCCAGGCGGCGATCGGCATGGGGAAGTTCCAGGGGGCGATCACACCGACGACGCCGAGCGGTTCGAGGAAGGTGACGTCCCAGCCGCCGGGCACGGGGATCTGCCGGCCGAGCAGCCGTTCGGCGCCGCCGGCCGCGTACAGCAGCAGGTCGCGGACGTTGCCGGCCTCCCAGCGGGCGTCGCCGACGAGATGGCCGGCCTCGCGGACCTCCAGCTGGGCCAGTTCCTCGGCGTGGGCGTCGACGACGTCGGCGAAGCGGCGCAGCAGCCGGGCCCGGTCGGCGGGGGCGGCGCCCGCCCAGGAGCGCTGGGCGGCGCTCGCGCGGACGACGGCGCGGTCCACGTCGGTGGCGTCGGCGGCGGGGACGACGGCGACCGTCTCCTCGGTGGCCGGGTCGAGGACCAGGAGTTCGGGTGCGTGCTCGGGCTGGAACTCGTTCGGCAAGGCGGGGCCTCTCACATGCGTTCGAAGGAGCGGCGCAGCTCCCAGTCGGTGACCGCGGCGTCGAACGCGTCGAGTTCGACGCGCGCCATGTTGCGGTAGTGCGCGACGACCTCGTCGCCGAAGGCGGCCTTCGCGATCGGGCTGTTCTCCCACAGCTCGGCCGCCTCGCGCAGGGTCGTGGGGACGTGCGCGTAGTCCGCGGTGTAGGCGTTGCCGGGACACGGCTCGGGCAGCGGCAGCCGCTGTTCGAGGCCGTACAGGCCCGCGGCGACGAGTCCGGCGACGGCCAGGTGCGGGTTGACGTCGCCGCCGGGCAGCCGGTTCTCGAAGCGCAGCGAGGGGCCGTGGCCGACGACGCGCAGCGCACAGGTGCGGTTGTCGTGGCCCCAGGCGACCGCGGTGGGGGCGAAGGAGCCGGGCTGGAACCGCTTGTAGGAGTTGATGCCGGGCGCGTAGAGCAGGGAGAAGTCGCGCAGCGCGGCGAGCTGTCCGGCGAGGAAGTGCCGCATGACCTCGGACATCTCCCCCGGTTCCGGGCCGGCCATCACGCCGGTGCCGTCGGCGTCGGTGAGGGAGAGGTGGATGTGGCAGGAGTTGCCCTCGCGTGCGTCGTACTTGGCCATGAAGGTGAGCGAGACGCCCTCCTGGGCGGCGATCTCCTTGGCGCCGGTCTTGTAGACGGCGTGCTGGTCGCAGGTGACCAGGGCCTCGTCGTAGCGGAAGGTGATCTCGTGCTGGCCCAGGTTGCACTCGCCCTTGGCGGACTCGACGGTGAGACCGGCGCCCGCCATGTCGTTGCGCAGGCGGCGCAGCAGCGGTTCGACGCGGCCGGTGCCGAGGATCGAGTAGTCGACGTTGTACCGGTTGGCCGGGGTGAGGCCGCGGTAGCCGCCGTCCCAGGCCTGTTCGTAGGTGTCCTGGAAGACGATGAACTCCAGCTCGGTCCCGGCCTGGGCCCGCCAGCCGTGCTCGGCGAGCCGGTCCAGCTGGCGGCGCAGGATCTGCCGGGGGGCGACGGTCACCGGGGAGCCGTCGTGCCAGGCGAGGTCGGCGACGGCCAGGGCGGTGCCCGGGTTCCAGGGGAGGCGGCGCAGGGTGGCGAGGTCGGGGTGCATGGCGAAGTCGCCGTAGCCGCGGTCCCAGGAGGACAGGGCGTAGCCGTCGACGGTGTTCATCTCGGCGTCGACGGCGAGGAGGTAGGTGCAGCCCTCGGTGCCGTGCCGCAGGACCTCGTCGAGGAAGAAGCGGGCGGCGAAGCGCTTGCCCTGGAGCCGTCCCTGCATGTCCGGGAAGGCCAGGACGACGGTGTCGATGTCGCCGCCCGCGACGAGCGTCCGCAGTTCCTCGACGGTGAGCGGGGGTGTGCGGTCTGCCACGGGCGGGCCTCCTCGGGCTTCGCCGGCCGTTCGGCCGACGCCGTGCGCCATAAGGTATGGCTCTGGACCATTGGCTGGGAAGGGGGCGCGGCCGGATGGCTGGGGACACGGGTTCGACCGGGGCGGGCGGGGACCGGCTCACGGCGCTGCTGCGGCCGGTGCGCGCGGGCAACGGCTTCGAGGAGGCGCTGGAGCAGATCCTGCTGGTGGTGCGGCTGGGGCTGGTGCCGGCGGGTGAGCGGCTGCCGGCCGAGCGCGAGCTGGCCGCCCGGCTGGGGATCAGCCGGGTGACCCTGCGCGAGGTGCTGAAGGTGCTCCATGAGCAGGGGCTCGTGGAAGCACGGCGGGGGCGCTACGGCGGTACGTTCGTGCGCCCGCGCGCGGACAGGGGGAAGGACGGCACGGACGGCGGGGACGAGCTGCGGCGGCGGGTGGCCGCGGTCGACCTGGAGGACGTCCTGCGGTTTCGCGAGGTGCTGGAGGCGGGCGCGGCCGGGCTGTGCGCCGCGCACGGGCTGACGGACGACCAGGAGCGGCGGCTGCGGGCGGCGCTGGAGCACACCCGGGACGTACCGCCCGCGGAGTACCGGCGCCGGGACACGCTGCTGCACCTGACGCTGGCCGAGCTGTCCGGCTCGCCGACGCTGGCCGCCCAGTACGCGGCGGTCCGGGCCACGGTGAACGACCTGCTGGACTGCATCCCGCTGCTGGTGCGCAACCTGGAGCACTCGCAGCGCCAGCACGCCGCGCTGGTGGCCGCGGTGCTGGCCGGGGACGCGGACGGCGCACGGGAGCGGGCGCGGGAGCACTGCGCGGGGACGGCGGCGCTGCTGCGGGGCTTCCTGGCGTGAACGGGGCGGGCCGGCCGGACCGGCGGGCGGGCACCGTGCGGCGGGTCGCGGGGGCGAGGGCGTGGGCACGCGCGCGTGGGCGTCCGGGGGCGCCGGGACGCGGGCACGCGCGCGTGGGTGCGTCAGGGCGCCCGGGTGCGTTAGGTATGGGCGCACACCATTGCGAGCCGGGAGGGCCGGATGACCGCGACGAGCGCACGACGACCGCTGATCGGCGTCAGTACGTATCTGGAGCCGGGCGCGCGCTGGGGCGTGTGGGAGCTGGAGGCCGCGCTGCTGCCGGCCGGCTACCCGCGGCTGGTGCAGCGCGCGGGCGGACTCGCCGCGATGCTGCCGCCGGACGCGCCCGAGCGGGCGGCGGCGGCCGTGGAGCGGCTGGACGGCCTGGTGATCGCGGGCGGCCCGGACGTGGAGCCCGTACGGTACGGTGCCGCGCCCGACCCTCGCACGGGGCCGCCCGCGCGGGCCCGGGACGCCTGGGAACTCGCCCTGATCGGGGCCGCGCTGGCGGCCGGGGTGCCGCTGCTCGGCATCTGCCGGGGCATGCAGCTGCTGAACGTGGCGCTGGGCGGCACCCTGGTGCAGCACCTGGACGGGCACGCCGGGGCCGTCGGCGTCTTCGGCGCCCACCCGGTCGTCCCGGTGCCCGGCACCCGGTACGCGGCGGCCGTCCCGGAACCCACGACCGTCCCGGCCTACCACCACCAGGCCGTCGACCGCCTGGCCGCCGGCCTCGTCGCCTCCGCGCACGCCCAGGACGGCACGGTCGAGGCGCTCGAACCACCGCCCGGCGCGCCCTGGGCCCTGGGGGTCCAGTGGCACCCGGAGATGGCCGAGGACACCCGCGTGATGGGCGCCCTGGTCACGGCGGCTGCTGCCGGGACGGGCCGCGACTGAGCGGGGAAGCACTCCCCCGCGCCGCACCCACAGCGCGCCCACGCCGCACCCCCGGCGACCGCCCGCCGGACAAGGACCCTCCCCCGCACGAACCGGGCTCGCCCGCTCGAACGCCCCCGGCGCAACCCGCCCAACCGGCTCCCGGCCGGATCCAGGTCCGGCCCGGCCGGGATCAGGCCGGGTCCGGATCAGGCCCTGCTCAGGCCCGGATCGGTCCAGGTCAGGTCCGGGTCAGGGACAGCAGGTCCCGGGCCGGGCCCGTCGGGCGGTGGCCGGTGGGCCAGACCGCGCGCAGGTCGCGGCGGAGGGCGACGTCCCGGACCGGGACGGTCACCAGGCGGCGCAGGGTCAGCTCGTCGCCGACGGCCAGTTCGCTGAGGACGGCCGGGCCCGCGCCGCTGACGGCCGCGGCCTTCACCGCCGTGGTGGAGGAGAGTTCGATCAGCGGCCGGGCCAGCCCGCCCAGTGCCGCGTCCAGCACCTGCCGGGTCCCGGAGCCCGTCTCGCGCAGGATCAGCGGGGTCGCGGCCAGTTCCGCCGCCTCCAGCGGACGCCGCCGCCGGGCCCAGGGATGGCCCGGCGCGGTCACCACGGTCAGCCGGTCCTGGGCGATCACCACGGAGTCCAGTCCGGTGGGCACCGACACCCCCTCCACGAAGCCGAGGTCCGCCTCGCCCGCCAGCAGCCGTTCGGCGACCACCGCGGAGTTCCCGGCCAGCAGCGACACCGCCGTGTCGGGGCGGCGCGCGCGCAGCGCGATCAGCCAGCCGGGCAGCAGGTACTCGGCGATCGTCATGCTCGCCGCCACCCGCAGCCGCGAGTCCCGGCGGTCGCGCAGCGCCTGCGCGCCCACGTCGAACGCCTCCGCCGCCTCCACGACCCGCCGGGCCCAGTCCGTGACCAGCGCGCCCGCGTCCGTCAGCCGGGAACCGCGCGGTGAGCGGTCCACCAGGGCCAGTCCGAGCTGCCGTTCCATGGAGCGGATCCGGCTGCTCGCCGCAGGCTGGGTGATGCCCAGCTCGCGGGCGGCGGCGCCCAGGCTGCCCAGCCGCGCCACCGCCAGGAGCAGCTCCAGCGCGCCCAGGTCGGGCACCCGGTGGGCCAGTGGCGCCACCCCGGGCGGCCGCCCCTCGCCGTTTCCTGCGTCCAGCTCCGGCCTCCTTGTCATAAAGCCAGCTTATGCCCCGATAGAGACAAACCCCCTGGTGGGGGCGGCGGACCTGCGAAAACCTCAAGTCATGGTCACCGCAGCCCATTCCCCGGCACAGCACTCCCACCCGTCCCCTCCGGTCCGTACGCCCGGCCCGGCGGCCCCCCGCCGCCTCCCGGCCCTGCGCCTGCTGGGCCCCAACTGGTACGGCTCGGTCATGGGCACCGCCGCCGTCGCCGGGGCGGGTGCGGCGCTGCCGGTGCACGTCCCGGGGCTGCGCACGGTGTGCGCGGCCGTCTGGGCGCTCTCGCTGGTCCAGCTCGCCGTCCTGCTGACGGCCCGCGCGCTGCACTGGATCCACCACCGCGACCAGGCCCGCGCCCACCTCCTGGACGCGGCGGCGGCGCCGTTCTACGGCTGCCTCTCGATGGCACTGCTGGCCGTGGGCGGCGGCGCGCTCTCGGTGGGCCGGGACTGGATCGGCGCGTCCGCCGCGCTCGCCCTGGACACCGTGCTGTTCACGGCCGGTACGGCGGTCGGGCTGGTGGCGGCGGTCGCGGTGCCGTACCTGATGGCCGTGCACCACCGGATCGAGCCGCGCGAGACGACACCGGTGTGGCTGCTGCCGGTGGTCGCGCCGATGGTGTCCGCCGCGCTGGGGCCCGCCCTGGTGCTGCACCTGCCGGCCGGTCAGCTGCGGGAGACCCTGCTGCTGGGCTGTGTGGCGATGTTCGGGCTGAGCCTGCTGGCGACGCTCGCCCTGCTGCCCCTGGTGCTGGGCCGGCTGCTGCTGGTGGGGCCGCTGCCGCTCGCGCTGACGCCTACGCTGTTCCTGGTGCTGGGCCCGCTGGGGCAGTCGACGACGGCCGCCGGTGCCTTCGCGGACACCGCGCCGGGCGTCGTACCGGCCCCCTTCGACACGGGTTTCGCGGTCTTCGCTCTGCTGTACGGGGTGCCGGTCATGGGCTTCGCCGTGCTCTGGTTCGCCTTCGCCGCCGCCCAGGTGGTGCGCGCCGCCCGGCAGGGCATGGGCTTCGCCATGACGTGGTGGTCCTTCACCTTCCCGGTGGGCACCTGTGTGACCGGCGCCTCGGCCCTGGCCCGGCACACCCATCTCGTCGCGTACGACACGCTCGCCCTGGTCCTGTACGCGGTGCTGCTCACCGCCTGGGCCGCCGCGGCCGTGCACACCGCGCGCGGGCTGCTCAGCGGAGCGCTGCTCGCAGCGCCTCGCCCAGCAGCCGCGGCGCCTCGGCCAGCGACGGCCCGTACCACGTCAGATGCCGTCCGCTGACCAGCGCGCAGGGCAGGCCCGCGAAGACCTCGGGGCCGTCGGCGGCGGTGAACCGGTACGGCTCGTCGGGCAGCACGACGACGTCCGGGGCCGCCGCCCGCAGCTCCTCGACCGGGACGCGCGGGTAGCGCTCGGCGTGGCGGGCGTAGAGGTGGTCGACGCCCAGACGGGCCAGCACGTCCCCGGCGAAGGTGTCCCGGCCGAGCACCATCCAGGGCCTGCGCCACACCGGTACGACGGCGGTCGTACGGACCTCGGGGACGGGCAGTGCCGCCCAGGCGGCCTCGGCCTCGTCCAGCCAGCGCGGCCGGGCCGCCGCCCCGCAGGCCGTCAGCACCCGCGCCAGCTCGCGGAAGGCGCCCGGTACGTCCCGTACCTCGGTCACCAGCACCTCGGTCCCGGCGGCGCGCAGCGCGTCGAGGTCGGGCGCGCGGTTCTCCTCCTCGTTGGCGATCACCAGATCGGGGGCGAGGGCGGCGATACGGGCGGTGTCGGGGTTCTTGGTGCCGCCGACCCGGACGACGTCCAGGCCGGCCGGGTGGCTGCACCAGTCGGTGGCGCCGAGCAGCGCGCCGGGCACGGTCGCGGCGACCGCCTCGGTGAGCGAGGGGACCAGGGAGACGACGCGGACCATCAGCGCGTCCGGTCCTGCACCGCCTCGATGTGCTCGGCCACCGCGACCACGATCACGCGGGTGTCCGCGACGGTGGCCCGCCAGCGGTGGCGCACCCCGCCGGTCAGATACATGGTGTCGCCGCGCACCAGCCGGTACGCGCGGCCCTCGGCCTCGACCTCGACCGCGCCGTCGGCGACGTACATCAGCTCGTCGTTGCGGTGCTGGAACTCGCGGCCGGCGTCGTGGTCCCCGGTGAACTCCGAGGCGTGCAGCTGATGGTGGCCGCGGACCAGGGCGCGCATCCGGGGCGCCGGTTCCGGCTCGCCGGTCTCGGGCAGCTCGGCGCGGACCACGTCGACGCTGCACGCCGGGTCGGCCGCCGCCAGCAGTTCCACCGCGGTGGTGCGCAGCGCGTCGGCGACCTTCTCCAGGGAGCTTCGGCTGGGGCGGGCCCGGTCGTTCTCGATCTGGCTCAGGAAGGGCACCGACAGGCCGCTGCGCCCGGCCACGACGGCGAGGGTGAGGTTCAGCGCGCGGCGGCGCCGCCGTACGGCCGCGCCCACGCGCAGGGGCTGTTCTTTGTGGTCGCCCATCGCTCCGGCTCCCTCCTTCGCTCGTCGTCGTGCTGTCCGCGGGCCCGCTCTCCGGTCCGCCCCCGCGCGGTCCGTCCCGGGCTCCGTGCCGGGGCGTACCGCTCCTGTTGAGTTGTCTGCACCCTACGCATGTTCGGCAAACCGTTTCACGTGCCCGTCACTTCCCCGTACGCCTCCCGTCGTCGCGACCCCCTGGTTCACGCCGCGCTCCGGTCGCGCTCACAGCCACCGTACGGGCTCCGGTGCCGTACCGGGCGGTGGGGTGACGGTCCGTGATTGTCCGGATCCGCCCGGTGGACGGCCCGAGGGGCGGGTCCGGCCACACCGTCAGGTGCGTGGCCGGACCCGCCCCTCGGGCGGTGTGCGGTGCGGCGGGCCGCCGGGCGCGCCGCCGGGTGCCGCTACTGCGGGGTCATCCGCTGGACGACGTCCGGGTGCTTCGCGATCCAGGCGTCGACGGCCTCGTCCTCCTGGGCCTTGCCGCGGGCGTTGATCTCGCTCTCCAGGCTGCCCAGCTCGTCCTCGCTCATCCGGAACTTCTTGATCCACTCGGTGAGCTGCGGGTACTGCTCGGGGAACTTCTGGCTGGAGATGGTGCGGATGGTGTTGCCCTCGCCGAAGAGCTTCTTGTCGTCGGCGAGCTTGGTGAGGCCGTAGCGGCTGTAGGCCCAGTGCGGGGACCACAGCACGACGGCGACGGGCTGCTTCTTGGCGTACGCGCGCTTCAGCTCGGCGAGCATCGCGGGCGTGGAGCCGTCGACGACCTTGTACTCCTTGTCCAGCCCGTAGCCGGGCAGGACCTTGCTCTTGAGGAGGGTCATCTCACCGGTGCCCGGCTCGATGCCGATGATCTTCCCGCCGAACTCGGACGACTTGCCCTTCAGGTCCGCCAGGGACTTCACGTCCTTGACGTAGGACGGCACGGCGATCTCCAGGGACGTCGGCTGGTACCAGGTGCCGAGGTCCTTGAGTTTGTCCTTGCTCTTGTCCCAGTAGTTCTTCTGGGCGTAGGGCAGCCAGGCGTCGAAGTTGAGGTCGATGTCCCCGCCGGCCAGGCCGGTGTAGACGGGGCCGACGTCCATCTGCTTGAGGTTCAGCTTGTAGCCGCGCCGCTCCAGGACGTGCTTCCACAGGTGGGTGACGGCGACGTCCTCGTCCCAGGGGAACCAGGCGACGTTCAGCGCGCGCTTGGCCTCGGCCGGGGTGCTCCCGGCACCGCCGGGCACCGGGGCCAGCTTGTCGACGACGCCCGGGTTGGCCTTCAGCCAGGTGCGCACGGCGTCCTGCTGCCGTCCCTTGCCGGCCTTGTTGATCTCGGCCTCCAGGCTGGTGAGCTGCTTCTCGTCCAGCTTGAAGTTCTTCAGCCAGTTGCCGACGACCGGGTTGTCGTCGGCGAAGCCCTTGCGGGACAGCGTGTGCACGCCGTCGCCCTTGCCCCAGGCGCCCTTGGGGTCCTTGAGCTTCTTCAGGTCGTAGTCGTTGTACGCCCAGTGCGGCGACCACAGGGTGACGAGGACCGGTTCCTTCTTGCTGTAGGCGCGCTTCAGCTCGGCCAGCATGGCGGGCGTGGAGCTGTCGACGACCTTGTACTCCTTGTCCAGGCCGTAGTCCTTGAGGACCTTGCTCTTGAGCAGGGCCATCTCACCGGCGCTGGGCTCGATGCCGGTGACCTTCCCGCCGAACAGGGACGCCTTGCCCTTGAGGTCGTCGAGGGAGTTGATGTCCTTCATGTACGAGGGCACGCTCAGCTCCAGCGAGGTCGGCCCGTACCAGGAGCCGAGGTCGTCGAGCCGGTCGCCGTACTTCTTCCAGTACTGCGCGTGGGTCGTGGGCAGCCAGGAGTCCGTCTCGAAGTCGACGCTGCCCTGGGCGAGCGAGGTGTAGAGCGGTCCGGCGTCGAACTGGCGGGCGTCGACCTTGTAGCCGCGCCGCTCCAGGACCTCCTTCCACAGGAAGGTGGAGGCCACGCCCTCGTCCCAGGGGATGTAGCCGATGGTGACCTTCTTGCCCTTGCCGACGTTCTGGCCGTCGTCGGCGGCGGTGGCGCTGTCGCCGCCCCCGAAGACGCCCATGCCGCCGGCGGCCAGCGCGAGCACGACCACGCCGATCACGGCGATCTGCGGGCTGGGCCGGTACGACCAGATCTTCAGACCGGCGAGCGCACGGGCGCGGGCGGCGGCCCGGCGGCCGAGCGGCGAGACCTGGGTGCCCAGGGCGTTGGTCATGCGGTCCAGGTAGATCGCGAGGATCACGATGGCGACGCCCGCCTCGGAGCCGAGGCCGACGTCGAGCTGGCCGATGGCCTCGTTGACGTCGCCGCCGAGGCCGCCGGTGCCGACCATGCCGGCGATCGCGGCCATGGACAGGCCGAGCATGATCACCTGGTTGACGCCGGCCATCACGGTGGGCAGCGCCAGCGGCAGCTGGACGCGCAGCAGGATGCTGCGGGGCGTGCTGCCGAACGCCTCGGCGGCCTCCACCAGCTCCTTGTCGACCTGGCGGATGCCCAGCTCGGTCATGCGCACACCGGGGGCGAGCGCGAAGATCAGGGTGGCGACGATGCCCGCGGGACCGCCGGTGCCGAAGAACAGGATGGCCGGGATGAGGTAGACCATCGCCGGCAGCGTCTGCATGAAGTCCAGGAAGGGCCGCACGATCGCGCTGACCCGGTCCGAGCGGGCCGCCCAGACACCGACCGGGACGGAGATCACCAGGGCGATGATCGTGGCGACCAGGACGAGCGCCAGGGTGACCATCGCGTCGTCCCACAGCCCGAGGGAGTCGATGAAGGCGAACCCGACGAAGGCGAGGACACCGGCCAGGGTGCCGCGCAGCCAGAAGGCGAGCACCGCGAAGATGCCGGCCAGCAGCAGCGGCTCGGGCGCCTGGAGGACGGCGTTGATGCCGTCGTAGGCGCCGGTGAAGACGGTCTTGAAGAAGTCGAAGAGCCAGGACACATGGCCCAGCAGCCAGTCGACCGCGGAGTTGACCCAGTCGCCGAGCGGGATCCTAGGCACGGGCCACCTCCTTCTCGCCGCCCTCGCCGCGCGGCGCGTCGCAGGTCACGGGCGGGGCGTCGGCGGCGTCGGGCTCGTCGGCGAGGAAGCCGATGAGCCGCCCGCGCGGCACGACGCCGACCAGCTCGCGGTGCTCGTCGAGCACGGCGACCGGGTGGGGCAGCCGGGCGCTGAGCGCGCACAGCTCGGTGAACGGGGTGTGCGGCGTCGCGGTCTCGCAGCCGCAGTCGGCCTCGTCGCCCTGCACCTCGCGGTCCATGACCGACTCCGCGGTCAGGACGCGGGAGCGGTCGACGTCCTGGATGAAGGAGGCGACGTAGTCGCCCTCCGGGCGCAGCAGGATGTCCTCGGCGGTGCCGTTCTGCACGATCCGGCCGTCGCGCATGACGGCGATGCGGTCGCCCAGGCGCATGGCCTCGTTGAGGTCGTGGGTGATGAACACGATCGTCTTCTTCAGGGTCTTCTGGAGCTGGAGCAGCTGGTCCTGCATGTCGCGGCGGATCAGCGGGTCCAGGGCGCTGAAGGACTCGTCCATCAGCAGCAGGTCGGCGTCGGTGGCGAGTGCGCGGGCGAGGCCGACGCGCTGCTGCATGCCGCCGGACAGCTCGTCGGGCCAGGAGTCCTCCCAGCCGGCCAGGCCGCACAGGGCGAGCGCCTCGTCGGCGCGGCGAGCGCGCTCGGCGCGGGGCACGCCCTGCACCTCCAGGCCGTACGCGGCGTTGTCGCGGACGCTGCGGTGCGGGAAGAGCGCGAAGTGCTGGAAGACCATGCTGATCTTCTTCGAGCGGACCTCGCGCAGTTCGCGGTCGGTGAGCGCGGTCAGGTCCTCGCCGTCGAAGCGCACCTGCCCGGCGGTCGGCTCCAGGAGGCCGTTCAGCATCCGCAGGAGTGTGGACTTGCCGGAGCCGGACAGCCCCATCACGACGAAGATCTGTCCGGGGTCCACGGTGAAGGAGGCGTCGATGACGGCGGCGGTGGTGCCGCCGGCCCGCAGTTCGTCGCGGTCGGCACCCTGCCGGAGTTTCTCCACTGCCTCGTCGGGTCGTCTGCCGAACACCTTGTACAGGTGTTGGGCCTCAAGCCTGGATGCCACGCGCACCTCTCGTCATAGGGGACAGGGACAGTTGCGAAGGATCAGTAACAGTTGAATAACGCAACTACCTTCGCTCGGGCCCGCGCCTGCCCAGGTCCCCCGGGGGCAAACACAAAAGTGGCGTGGCTCACACGGCGCCGGGTGACTGTCAGTGGCGTACGGCATGATGCGAGGCGTGACCGGACCACTGATGCTCCTCGACACCGCCTCCCTGTACTTCCGCGCCTACTTCGGCGTCCCGGAGTCCGTCAAGGCCCCCGACGGCACCCCGGTGAACGCGGTGCGCGGACTGCTCGACTTCATCGACCGCCTGGTCCGCGACCACCGGCCCGCCCGGCTGGTGGCCTGCATGGACGCCGACTGGCGGCCGCACTGGCGGGTGGAGCTGATCCCGTCCTACAAGGCGCACCGCGTGGCCGCCGAGCACCCGGGCGGCCCGGACGAGGAAGAGGTGCCGGACACCCTCTCGCCGCAGGTCCCGGTCATCGAGGAGGTGCTCGACGCCCTCGGCATCGCCCGCGTGGGCGTCGCCGGGTACGAGGCCGACGACATCATCGGCACCTTCACCACCCGCGCCACCGGCCCGGTCGACATCGTCACCGGCGACCGCGATCTGTACCAGCTGGTGGACGACGCGCGCGGGGTGCGCGTGCTCTACCCGCTCAAGGGTGTCGGCACGCTCCAGCTCACCGACGAGGCGGTGCTGCGCGAGAAGTATGGAGTCGACGGCGGCGGGTACGCGGACCTGGCACTGCTGCGCGGCGACCCGAGCGACGGCCTGCCGGGCGTGCCCGGCATCGGGGAGAAGACCGCGGCCCGGCTGCTCGACGCCTTCGGCGACCTGGCCGGGATCATGGCCGCCGTCGACGACCCGCGGGCCAAGCTCACCCCGTCCCAGCGCAAGCGGCTCGACGAGGCACGCCCGTATCTCGCGGTGGCCCCGAAGGTCGTGCGCGTGGCCCGGGACGTCCCGCTGCCGGACGTCGACACGGCGCTGCCGCGCACCCCGCGCGACGCGGCGGCACTGACGGAGCTGTCCGGCCGCTGGGGACTGGGCGGCTCCCTCCAGCGCCTGGTCAGCACCCTGGAGGCGTGACACAGAGCGACGACGCGCACGGGGGAAGTCCCCGCGGAAGAGGTGCCGCCCAGCGGAAGGTGCTAACTTAGGTAAGCCTAAGCAAGTGAACTGGGAGGCCGTCATGGCAGAACGTCCGGCGCGCAAGCCGCGAAGGGCCCACACCGCGCGGGTGGTCCGCACCGAACGGCTCACTCCGCACATGCAGCGCGTGGTGCTCGGCGGCGAGGAGCTGGCCGGCTTCGCCGCAGACACCTGCACGGACCACTATGTGAAGCTGCTGTTCCCGGCCCCCGGCGTCACCTATCCCGAGCCCTTCGACCTCCAGCGCGTCCGCGAGGAGTTCCCGCCCGAGCAGTGGCCGGTGACCCGGACCTACACCGTGCGCGCCTGGGACGCCGAGCACCGCGAGCTGACCATCGACTTCGTGGTGCACGGCGACGAGGGCCTGGCGGGCCCCTGGTCGCTGCGGGTGCGGCCGGGCGACGTGGTGCGCTTCATGGGCCCCGGCGGCGCCTACGCCCCGGACCCCACCGCCGACTGGCATCTGCTGGCCGGTGACGAGAGCGCCCTGCCCGCCATCGCCCGCTCCCTGGAGGCCATGCCCCCGGGCGTCACCGCGCACGCCTTCGTCGAGGTCTCCGGCCCCGAGGAGGAGCAGAAGATCGACTCCGACGTGGAGGTCGTCTGGCTGCACCGCGGCGAGCGGCCCGTCGGCGAGGCCCTGGCCGAGGCCGTACGGGCACTGGACTTCCCCGCGGGCCGCGTGCAGGCCTTCGTGCACGGCGAGGCGGCCTTCGTGAAGGACCTGCGGCGGCTGCTGCGCGTCGAGTACGGCATCCCCCGCGAGGACCTGTCGATCTCCGGCTACTGGCGCCTGGGCCACAACGAGGACGGCTGGCAGGCCTCCAAGCCCGAGTGGAACGCCCGTATCGAGGCCGAGCAGGAGGGCGCGCCCAGCGCCGCCTGAGCCGAGGACGCACCCCGAGGGGCGGCACCCGCGCACGCGGGAGGCCGCCCCTCGCGTCGTCGCACGCACCTGCGGTCCGCGCTCAGTCGCCCCGCAGCCGGGCGTGCAGATGCATGTCGTGCCAGCCGTCCGCGTGCAGACCCGAGCGGCGCTTGGTGCCCTCCAGCGCGAAGCCGGTCCGGGCGGCGACCCGGCAGGACGCCTCGTTGGCCACGGCGTGCAGCAGTTCCAGACGGTGGAAGCCGGTCTCCTCCAGCGCCCAGCGGGCGAGCGCGGCGGTGGCACGGGCGGCCACTCGCCTGCCCCGGGCCTCGGGCGCGGTCCAGTACGCCACCTCGGCCGCACCGTCCGCGAGGCGCACCTCGCGCAGCGCGACCCGGCCCAGCAGACGCCCGGCGCCGCCGTCCTCGGTCACCGCCCAGTGGGCCTCCCGGTCCGCCGCCCAGGCCGCGTGCCACTGGGCCATCCAGCCGGTCACCTCCTCCTCGGAACCGGCGGAGCGCAGGTGCCACCGGTGCATGACCGGGTCCTGGAAGACGGCGTGCACGGCGGGCGCGTCCCCGGTCCGGAAGGGGCGCAGCAGGAGTCCGTCGCCGGTGGGCACGGTGGGCTGCGGCGCGCGGGAGAAGGCGTGGGCGGGCAGGACGGGAGCGGTGAGGTCGGGCATGATCCGCATCCTGCCGGGCGCGGACCGGGCGGCCCAGCGGTTTTCCTCCGGGTCCGGCGGCTCGTAGGCTGCTGCGGATGAGACGCCGTTCCCGCTCCGCACCGCCCGCTCCGCTGCCCCAGTTGCGGGGCGTGGACCCGGTGCGGGTGCGGCTGCCCGCCGACGGGACGTGGGCGACGGTGCGCGAGCACCTGGTGGAGCGGCTGTCGGGGGCGGCTCCCGGCGCGGTCGCCGAGATGTTCGACCAGGGGCGGATCGTCGGCGCCGACGGACGGCCGGTGGCGCCACAAGCGCCGTACGAGCCCGGGATGTTCGTCTGGTTCCACCGGGAGCTGCCCGACGAGGTGCCGGTGCCGTTCCCGCTGGAGGTGGTCCACCGCGACGAGCACCTGGTCGTCGCGGACAAGCCGCACTTCCTGGCCACCACCCCGCGCGGCACCCATGTCGCCGAGACCGCGCTGGCCCGGCTCCGCCGCGAGCTGGGCGTCCCGGCGCTCGGCGCCGCGCACCGCCTGGACCGGCTCACCGCCGGGCTGGTGCTGTTCACGGTGCGGCCCGAGGAGCGCGGCGCGTACCAGACGCTCTTCCGTGACCGGCGGGTGCGCAAGGTGTACGAAGCCGTGGCGCCGTACGATCCCGCGCTCGCCCTGCCCCGGACCGTGCGCAGCCGGATCGTGAAGGAGCGCGGGGAACTGGCCGCCCGCGAGGTGCCCGGCGAGCCGAACGCGCTCACACACGTCGAACTGCTCGAACACCGCGCGGACGGCCTGGCCCGCTACCGGCTCACCCCGGCCACCGGGCAGACGCACCAGCTGCGGGTGCACATGAGCGCGCTGGGCGTGCCGATCCTCGGCGACCCGCTCTACCCGGTGGTGACCGGCCCCGGCCCGGCCGGTGACTTCCGGCGCCCGCTGCAACTGCTGGCGCGGGAGCTGGAGTTCACCGACCCGGTCACGGGCGCCGAGCACCGGCTGCGCAGCGGCCGGACCCTGCGGGCCTGGGAGTCCCCGGCCGCGTGGGACGCGGGTCAGTAGCCGCGCCACCAGCGCAGGAAGCGCTGCCAGGCGCCGAGCGGACGGTCCGGCACGAGGTCGCCGCCGGGATCCGCGCCGGGGCCGGTGTCCGTGCTGCCGCCGATCCCGACCCCGGTGCCGGTGGTCCCGGCGGTCCGGGCGGTCGGCGCCGCGGGGGCGGCGGACGCGGGCGCGGACGCCGGCCGTGCGGGCGCCTCGGCGGCCACCGCCGTCCGCCCGCGCGAGGGGCCCGCCGACACCGTGGCGCCGGCCGCCCCCTCGTCCGGCACGGGCTCGGGGGACGGTGCGGGCGTGGCCGGTACGGTGCTGATCTCCCAGGCGGTGCGCGGCTGCGGCACCGGCATCGGGGTGTGGCTCGGCTGGGCCATCACGTCCTGCTGCGGGCGCGGGGTGAACCGCACCGGCAGCTCCACCAGGTGCTGCGAGGCGATCGACTCGGTCCAGCGCAGCTCGTCCTCGTGGCAGTCGAGCCGGATGTCGGGCAGCCGCATCAGCAGCTTGTCCACGCCGACGTCCGCGATGGCCCGGCCGATGTCCTGGCCGGGGCACTCGTGCGGGCCGCCGCTGAAGGCGAGGTGGGACCGGTTCCCCTGCATGTCGGCCGCAAGATCGGGCCGGACCCGGGGGTCGACGTTGCCGGGCGCGATGCCGAGCAGCAGCCCGTCGCCGCGCCGGATGCGCTGGCCGCCCAGCTCGGTCTCCTGCTTGGCGAAGTAGGCGAAGATGGTGCTGAAGGGCGGCTCGTCCCACAGGGACTGCTCGACCGCCTCCGGCACCGTCATCTGCCCGCCGTTGAGCTGGGCGCGGAACCCCGGGTCGGTGAGCACCCGGCGGATGGTGTTGGCCAGCAGATTCGCGGTGGCCTCGTAGGCGGCGATGAGCACCAGCCGCAGGTGCTGGCCGACCTCTTCGTCGTTCAGACCGGCCGGGTCGGCGATGAGGTGGCTGGTGAAGTCGTCCTCGGGGCGGGCCCGGCGGCGGGCGGCGAGCCCGCTCAGACAGCCCATGATGTAGTCGTTGCTGGCGATGGCGGTCTCGGTGCCCTTGAGCATGTCGCGGGCGGCCTGCACCAGCCGGTCGCCGTACTCCTCGGGCATGCCGAGGACCTCGCACATCACGGCCATCGGCAGATGCTCGGCGAACTGGTCGACGAGGTCGGCGCGGCCCGTCTCGCAGAAGCGGTTGACCAGGCGCTGGGTGGCGCGGCCGATGTGGCGGCGCAGCCCCCGGTGGTCGATGGTGGCCATGGCCGCGGTGACCGCGCCGCGCAGCCGCTTGTGCTCGTCGCCCTCGGCGTGCGAGCAGATCGGCTGCCAGGCGATGTGCGGCATGAGGGGGTGGTCGGGCTTGACCATGCCCTCCTTGAGCGGGGTCCAGATGCGGCTGTCCCGGGTGAACTGCGAGGGGGTGCGCACCATGTGCAGGTTCTCGGTGTGGCCGAGGACCACCCACATGGGGACGTCGTCGTGCAGCAGCACGGGCGCCACCGGGCCGTGCCGGTCGCGCAGTTGCTCGTACAGGTCGCCGAGGTCGGGCGTCTCGTGCAGGCGGTGCAGCCCACCGGGGCCGACACCGTGCGCGCCGTGCGCGGGGCAGCCGGGGGGCGGGGCGGGGATGCGGTCGTCCGGACCGGTCAGGTGCTGGGGTTCAGGCGTCACAGCGGTCGCTTTCGAAGCAGAAAGGACAGAAGGAGAGACGGAAGGAGAGACAGTAAGGAGAGACGGAAGGGGAAGCAGGGGATCAGAAAGGGAACAGAAGGGGGCGGGGGAGAGCCGGGCGAGCCGGAGGTGTCACGGGCCGCTCAGGTGCGCGGGCCCGCCATGGCCAGGGAGTGCAGGAAGCGCATGAGGGTCATCAGCACGTCCCGGCTGGAGGCCCGGCGCCGTACGTCGCACTCGACCATCGGGATCTCCTCCGACAGATCCAGCGCCGTGCGCAGCTCGGCGATCGGGTAACGGGGGCCGTCCGGGAAGGAGTTGACGGCCACCACGAAGGGCACACCGCGCTCCTCCAGCCGGCCCATCACGTCGAAGCTGACCTCCAGACGGCGGGTGTCGACCAGGACGACCGCGCCGAGCGCCCCCTCGAACAGGCCGTTCCACAGGAACCAGAAGCGTTCCTGGCCGGGCGTGCCGAAGAGGTAGAGCACCAGTTGGTCGGTGATGCTGATACGGCCGAAGTCCATGGCGACGGTGGTGGCCGTCTTGGAGTCGGAGCCGTAGTCGTCGTCGACCCCGATCCCGGCCTGGGTCATGGTCTCCTCGGTGGTCAGCGGCCTGATCTCGCTGACCGAGCCCACCATCGTCGTCTTGCCGACCCCGAACCCGCCGACGATGACGATCTTCACCGCGGCCTGGGCCGTGTGCGGGAGATGGTCACCCGTGCGCGGGCCGGGGAGGGTGTCAGAGCCGTTGAAGTCCATGCATCACCGCTTCGAGGAGGGAACGGTCGGGGACCGCCTGGCGCACGATCGGGGCACGCGCCTGGACCAGTTCGGCCGTCAGCAGCTCGGTGATCAGGACCGTCATCGCGCTGAACGGCAGGTTGAGGTAGGCCGAGAGTTCGGCCACGGACAGCGGGGCGGCGCACAGCCGCAGCAGCGCCGCCTGCTCGGGGGTGGCGGACGGCGGCGGCTCGGCGCGCGCCACCACGAGGGTCACCAGGTCGAGGGCGGCGCGGGCACCGTCCTCGCCCGCGCCGGCCACGACGTACAGCCGCTCCGGGTTCCGCTCCTCACCCTGCTCGGCGGGTCTGGGCGGCGGCGGTTCGTGTGCGGGATAGCGCCTCTGGCGTCGCGGAGGGGTCATACGGTCTGCCCACCGCGCCGGGGCGGACTGGTCAGGTGGGCTCCGATCCGGACCACGAGATCGCGCATCCGGGCGCTCATCATGCCGGGTTCGGTGCGGATGTCGGCGAGGACCGCCAGATAGGCGTTGGCCCCGGCGGACATCAGGTAGAAGTAGCCGCCGTCGATCTCGATGATGACCAGCTTCATCCGGCCGTCGCTGTCCGGGATCTCGACGGCGACGGCGCTCGCCAGGCTCTGGAGCCCCGCGCAGGCCGCGGCGACCCGGTCGGCCGCGTCCGGGTCACCGCCGTAGCGGGCGATGCGCAGGCCGTCGGCGGAGAGCACCACGATCATCTCGATGCCCGGCACGCCGTCGTTCAGCTCCTTGAGCATCCAGTCGAAGTTGGCACGCTGCTGGATCACTTGAGGTCCCCCTCGTCGTCGGCTCCGTCACGGGCCGGCTTCTCGATCAGGTGCAGGAACGCGGTCGGGTCCTGGGTGAACGCGGTCGGGTCCGGGCCCGGGTTGTCCTTCTTCAGGCCGTCCCAGAACGCCTCCACCCACAGGCCGGGCTCGGTCTCCGGCTGCGCGGGCTGGGGGACGGCGGCCCGGGGCGTGCTCCACACGGAGCCGCCCTCCAGCTCGGCCCGTTCGACGGCGGCCTGTTCGGCGATGCGCTGGCTGAGCGGGGTCTTGACCCGGCTGCGGCGCTGCGGCAGGCCGCCCGGCGTCCACTCGGTGACCTCGGGGACCTCGTCCTCCATCGGGACCGAGGCGGGGATGCGCGGGCTGGTGGGGCGGCGCTTCTTGGGGGCGCGCTTGGGACCCTCGACGGCGTCCTCGCCGGGCCGCGGGATGGAGGTGGCACCGATGCCGTGGGCGAGCCCGGGGGCCGGATCGGTGGTCATCATGTCGCTGGGCACGACGAGGACGGCGCGGACCCCGCCGTACGCGGAGGCCCGCAGGGAGACCTGCATCTTGTACGCCGTGCACAGGCGGCCGACGACAGCGAGGCCGAGCCGCGGGCTCTCGGCCAGCTCCTGGAGGTCGACCCCGGCCTTGGCCGCCTCGACCATCTTCTCGATCCGGGCGCGGGACTCCTCGTTGAGGCTGACGCCGCCGTCCTCGATCTCGATGGCGACGCCGCTCTGCACCTCCACAGCGGTCACGTGCACCTTGGTCTGCGGGGGCGAGTAGCGGGTGGCGTTGTCGAGGAGTTCGGCGGCGGCGTGGATGACCGGCTCGACGTCGGTGCCCTTGATGTTGACCTTGGCGATGGAGTGCAGCTCGATGCGCCGGTACTCCAGGATCCGGGACATGGCGCCGCGCAGCACGCTGTAGAGCGTGACCGGGTTGGGCCACTGGCGGCCGGGGCGCCCACCGCCGAGGACGGAGATGGAGTCGGCGAGGCGGCCGATCAGCGCGGTGCCGTGGTCGATGCGCAGCAGGTCGTCGAAGACCTCGGGGCTGCGGCCGTGGTCCTCCTCCATCTCCCGCAGTTCCTTGGCCTGCTGGTGCACGATCGCCTGCACCCGGCGGGCGATGCTGACGAAGGAGCGCTGTGTGGAGTCCCGCATGGACTCCTCCTGGTCCACGATCTTGAGGATCATGCGGACCACCGCGCGCTGCGGCTCCGGGATCCGGCACCACTCCGGGTCGCCGTCGATGAGGTCGCGCATGACCTCGCGCGGGGTGTGGCTGGCGCGCAGATAGGCGACGGCGGCCGGGAGGATCTCCGAGGCCAGGTAGGAGATCTCCTCGTCGTGGCCGGCGATGCGCCGCTTCAGGTAGTCGGTCTGCCGGGCGTGCTCGGCCCGCTGCTCGCGTACGGTGCGGCCGCGGCGCACCGCTTCGGCGGCCGCGAGGAGCACCAGGAGGGTGGCGAGGGCGCCGCAGCAGCCCACGGCGAGGCGGGCCGGGTCCGCCACCAGGGCGACGGCGGCGCCGGTGGCCGCCGCCATCAGTATGACCGGGAGCAGCAGCACGCGGGCGCGGGGAAGTTCGCGGCTGCCGGGAGGCGATTGGACACTCACCATGTAAGCCTTCTGAGATGAATCGGCGGGGGTGGTTCGGGGCAGCGTCGGGCCGGGTGGGTCGGCGGACTGCCGCACCTTCGGAACAGGGGGAACATTGGGGAACAAACGCACGAATACCCATCAACTCGGTGCGCTGCGGGCGAGCTTAGTCCGACCGGATCAACGCCGTGTCATCTTCGGCAACCGCCTGAAACGGGCCGGGAGACTGGAGTACCCTCGACCGTTTCGCACGCCTCGGAATCGTTCGAACACCGAACGTGACGGCGTACGGGCATACGACGGCCCGTCACCGGGACGGGCGCGAAAAGGCCCTGGGGCGTGACCGTGCGCGGACCGACCGCACACCGTCACGCCCCAGGGCCCCGGGACGGGTGGACTCACCCGACCGACGAGTAGGCGACCACTCCCCTCAGCAGGCCGTCGACCGCCTTGCGCGCGTTCTTCGCCACGGTGGAGTCCTCCGTGGGAGCCGCCGCCGCGATCTGCCCGAGGACGTCGATGACCTGCTTGCACCAGCGCACGAAGTCGCCGGCCGGCATCTCCGCCTCGCGCAGCACCTCGTCGAGACCCTTGCCCGACGCCCACATGTACGCGGCCCAGGCGAAGCCGAGGTCGGGCTCGCGCTGGCCGACGCCCTCGGTCTGGCTGATCCGGAAGTCCTCCTCCAGGGCGTCCAGACGGCCCCAGATGCGCACCATCTCCCCGAGCGCCGCCTTCGCCCGGCCCGAGGGCAGCTTGGGCGCCATGGCGTCGTCGGCGGCCCGCGCCTCGTACACCAACGCGGAGACGCACGCGGCGAGTTCGGCCGGTCCCAGGTCCTCCCACACCCGCTCGCGCAGGCATTCGCTGGCGAGCAGGTCGAGTTCACCGTAGAGCCGGGCCAGGCGCTTGCCGTGCTCGGTCACCTCGTCACCGCGCAGATAGTCCAGCTCGGTCAGGAGCGCGACGATCCGGTCGAAGGTACGCGCGATGGTGTTCGTACGGCCCTCGATGCGGTGCTCCAGCTGCCGGGTGTCCCGCATCAGCCGGTGGTAGCGCTCGGCCCAGCGGGCGTGGTCCTCGCGGTCGTCGCAGCCGTGGCACGGGTGGGCCCGCAGGGCGGTGCGCAGCCGGGCGATCTCGCGGTCGTCGACCGCCTGCGAACGTCGCTTGCGGTGCCGCTCGGGCGGGATGTGCCCGGCCTTGGTGCGCAGCGCGGAGGCCAGGTCGCGGCGGGACTGCGGGGAACGCGGATTGAACGACTTCGGGATCCGCATCCGCTCCAGCGGCTCCACCGGCACCGGGAAGTCGATGGCGGCCAGCCGCTTGACCTGACGCTCGGCGGTCAGCACCAGCGGACGCGGGCCGTCCTGGTGATCGAAGCCGCGATGCCCGTGGGAACGGCCGGCCGGCAGCCCCGGATCCAGCACCAGCGCCAGGCCCGCGAACTTGCCGGTGGGCACATGGATGACGTCACCGGGCTTGAGCTTCTCCAGCGCCACGGCCGCCTCGGCCCGCCGCTGGGTGGCGCCCTGGCGGGCCAGTTCGTTCTCCCGGTCCTTCAGCTCGCGGCGCAGTCGCGCGTACTCCGTGAAGTCGCCGAGATGGCAGGTCATCGACTCCTTGTAGCCCGACAGGCCCTCCTCGTTGCGCTGCACCTGCCGGGAGATGCCGACGACCGAGCGGTCCGCCTGGAACTGCGCGAAGGAGGTCTCCAGCAGCTCCCGCGAGCGGTGCCGGCCGAACTGCTCGACCAGGTTGACCGCCATGTTGTACGACGGCTTGAAGCTGGAGCGCAGCGGATACGTACGCGTGCCCGCCAGCCCCGCCAGGTGCTCGGGGTTCATGGCGCGCTGCCACAGCACCACCGCGTGCCCCTCGACGTCGATGCCGCGGCGCCCGGCCCGGCCGGTGAGCTGGGTGTACTCGCCGGGGGTGATGTCGGCGTGCTGCTCGCCGTTCCACTTGACGAGCTTCTCCAGGACCACCGAGCGGGCCGGCATGTTGATGCCCAGGGCCAGGGTCTCGGTGGCGAAGACCGCCTTGACCAGGCCGCGTACGAACAGCTCCTCGACGACCTCCTTGAAGGTCGGGAGCATGCCCGCGTGGTGGGCGGCGATGCCGCGCTCCAGGCCCTCCAGCCATTCGTAGTAGCCGAGGACGTGCAGGTCCTCGCGCGGGATGGCGGCGGTGCGCTCCTCCACGAGGGCGCGGACCTGCTCCCGTGCCTCCTCGTCGTTGAGCCTGAGACCCGCGTACAGGCACTGCTGGACGGCGGCCTCGCAGGCGGCACGGCTGAAGATGAAGGTGATGGCGGGCAGCAGGCCCTCGGCGTCGAGCCGCTCGATCACCTCGGGGCGGCCCGGCGTCCAGATCCGGGTGCGCTGGCGGCGCTCGCGCTCGCGGTCCGCCTCGCGCATGTTCCGGCCGCGTCTGCGGTCCTGGTACGACGGCCTGCTGGCCTCCGTGCGGGCCAGGCGCATGAGGTCGGGGTTGACGGCCTTCTTGTGGCCCTCGCCCTCCTCGAACAGGTCGTACATCCGGCGCCCGGCCAGCACGTGCTGGAACAGCGGGACGGGGCGGTGCTCGGAGACGATCACCTCGGTGTCGCCGCGGACGGTGTCCAGCCAGTCACCGAACTCCTCGGCGTTGGACACGGTCGCCGACAGTGACACCAGCGTCACCGACTCGGGCAGGTGGATGATCACCTCCTCCCAGACGGCGCCGCGGAAGCGGTCGGAGAGGTAGTGCACCTCGTCCATGACCACATGGCCGAGGCCGCGCAGCGTCTGGGAGCCCGCGTACAGCATGTTCCGCAGGACCTCGGTGGTCATCACGACCACCGGGGCGTCGGAGTTCACGCTGTTGTCGCCGGTGAGCAGGCCCACCTTGTCGCTGCCGTAGCGGCGGCACAGGTCGGAGTACTTCTGGTTGGACAGCGCCTTGATGGGTGTCGTGTAGAAGCACTTCTTGCCCTGCTGGAGGGCGAGATGGACGGCGAACTCGCCCACGATCGTCTTGCCGGAGCCGGTGGGCGCGGCGACCAGCACGCCCTTGCCCGCCTCCAGGGCCTGGCAGGCCTCGATCTGGAACGGGTCGAGGCCGAAGTCGTACATCTCGCGGAAGCCCGCGAGCGCGGTGGCCTGCTCGGCAGCTCGCCTGCGCGCTGCCGCGTACCGCTCGGCCGGTGAGAGGTCCTGAGTCATCGTGCTTTCGAGCGTACCGGGCCGCACCGACAACAGGACGATCATTATCCCGATCCCCCGCCCCGCCGGGTCCGGCCCCGGGCGGCCGGGCCCTGACCGGCGGCCCGGCACACGCGAGGGCCGGCCGCTCGCGGGGCGAGAGGCCGGCCCTCGCGGACGCCTGCGGACGCCGGGGTCGGGTGAGGCCGGGGTCAGGTCACGTCGTCGTAGCCGTTGACCCGCTCGGGGCCGGACTGCTCGGGCACCGACCGGCCGGCGCCGACGGGCTCGATCTCGCCGATGTCCTCGGGCGTGAGGTCGAGGTCGGAGGCCTCGTCGTCGGACAGGCCGCCTCCCGCGCGCCGCTGCTTGCGGCGGTCGTTCAGCATGGAGAAGCCCACGGCGATGAAGAACAGTCCCCAGATCGGTGCCGCGAGGGACAGCATGGTCCCCGGGTCCGGGCTGGGCGTGGCCACGGCGGCGAAGGCCGCGATACCGACGATCATGCCGCGCCACCAGCCGAGCATGCGCCGGCCGGACAGCACACCGGTGAGGTTGAGCATGATCAGCAGCAGCGGCATCTCGAAGGCGAGGCCGAAGACGACGACCATGCGGATGCTCAGGTCGAGCAGATCGTCCAGGGGCAGCAGGTTCTCGGCGTTGCTGGGCGTCAGGTCGATCAGGAACTTCGCCGTCGTCGGCAGCACGTTGTAGGCGAGGTAGCCGCCGGCGAGGAAGAGGGGGAAGCCGAACGCCACGAAGGCGTAGGCGTACTTCTTCTCGTTGCGGTGCAGACCGGGCGCCACGAACGCCCACAGCTGGTACAGCCACACCGGCGACGCCAGCACGATGCCCGTCGTCAGCGCGACCTTCAGGGCCAGGGTGAAGGGCGCCAGCAGGCCGCTGACGGTGAGGTGCGCGCAGTGCACGTCCTTCGACTTGGCCAGATTCCCGAACGAGTCCGGGCATCCGATGGAGTCCAGCACCGGCCGGGTGATGAAGTCGGTGATGTCCTTGTAGTAGAAGGCCGCCGCCACCGTCACGACGAGGATCGCCAGGACACCCTTCGCGAGCCGGTTGCGCAGCTCGCGCAAGTGGTCCGCGAGCGGCATGCGCCCCTCGGGATCCCTCTCCTTTTTAAGGGCAGGTTTGAGCAACCCACTTCCTCATCTCGTGCAGTGGACCGGAGAAGGTCCCGGTCCTCGCGTCAGCGCTGGGTGGTCGTGTCCGTCGGCTCACCGACCGGGCGGGAGGTGGACACTTCACCGGGGGCCGCCTGGATCGTGCGCTGGGCCTGCTGCGCCTGCTCCTCCTCGGCCGGCTGGGCGGCGGTCGAGGACGCCTTGCCCTCGCCCTTCATCGCCTTGGCCTCGCTCTTGAGGATGCGCGCGGACTTGCCGAGCGAACGGGCCATGTCCGGAAGCTTCTTCGAGCCGAACACGAGGACGATCACGAGAATCAACAGCACCAGGTGCCACGGCTCGAGTGCGTTGCGGAACATCAGTCTTCACCTTCTCACTGAGGCGGGGCGGCTGGGCCTGCCCGACGGGACGGACAGGTGTCTGGCCATCGTGCTGACAGCGATCGTATCGCCCGGGGATGAACGCGAGACCATCCCCACGTGTACTCGTGCCGTGCGGACCGTGCCTCGTTTCCCGGGCCGCGCGTAGAGCGTACCCAGCCGGACCAGCGTGGGTACAGGCCGCAGTGCTCCACCAGAAGTGACGTTCGGGACCTCACAGGAGTTCCCGGTCCCCCTCACAGGGAGTCGGCGGCGCGCGCCGCGCTCACCGTCGCCCGCTCCAGGTCCTCGGCCGCCCTGCTGATGCGCCGCGCCGAGTCCGACACCTGCCGGCCGAGGCGCTGCGCCTCCAGGAAGACCCGGACCGCCAGCACACCGAGGACGACAAGTCCCACGAACCCCGCAGCTACCGCGATCATCGGCCACACCATGCCCCTGAGCCTAGACGGTCCGCGGACCCTCTGGGCACCGGCCGCCGGGCGGTCTCAGACGGCGTGCAGCCGCAGGGTCCTGACCCCGCCGCCGGTGAGCAGCTCCACGATGCGCTCCCCGGCCGGCTTGCGGACGGTGGCGGCGCACTCGGGACAGGTGAAGGAGTAGAAGGTGGTGCGGCTGGTGGCGCCGACGACCAGGCGCAGCGCGTCCGCGCCGAGTTCGAACCGGGCCCGGCAGTCGGGGCAGCAGGCGCGGAACAGCGCGGGTGTGACGTTGCGCATCCCGGCGAAGGCCGTCGCCACCGACATGCCCTGGCTCCCCGTCGCCGTCGGCTCGTTCACAGCGCCTGCTCCTGCCTGTCGTCGCCCCGGCCCGGCCCGGCCGAGCCGCCGCGTCCCGCCTGTGCCGCGATGCCGTCGTACGCCGCGAGCGCCTCGCGCGCCGCCTCCCGGGCGCTGTCGGCCAGCGCGCCCGGCGCCACGATCCGGCCGTCCGGGCCCAGCCGCAGCGCCAGCCGGCGCAGCGAGGCCGGGTCGGGGGTGCGCAGGGTGATGCGCAGTCCCCCGTCGGGCAGCTCCTCGGCGCTGTCGTGGGGGTAGTACTCGGCGACCCAGCGCCCGCCGGGACCGACCTCCACGACGACCTCGGGGTCCTCCGCCGCGGGCTGCACCAGCGCCTCGGACAGGTCCCGCAGCTCTATCTCCGGGGGCGCCGACGGCTCGTCGAGGATCTTGATCTCGGCGACGCGGTCCAGCCGGAAGGTGCGGCGCGCCTCGGAGCGGCGGCACCACGCCTCCACGTACGTGTGCCCGACGCTGACCAGGCGGATGGGGTCGATCTCGCGCTCGGTGACCTCGTCGCGCGCGGGCGAGTAGTAGCGGATCCACAGGCGGCGGCGCTCGGAGATGGCCCGGTCGACGTCGGCGAAGACGCCACCCTCGGACTCGAAGGTGACCGAGAGCCGCGAGCTGGCGCCCGCCGCCTCGCCCGCCGCCGTCTCCACCTTGGCGGTCGCCCGCAGCAGGGCCTGCCGGTCGCTCTCGCGCAGCCCCGGCAGGGTCGCCACCGCGCGGGCCGCCACCAGCAGGGCGGTCGCCTCGTCGGCGGCCAGCCGCAGCGGCTCGGCGGCGTCGGCGCCGAGCGCGGCGGGGTTGTGCCACCAGATGCGCTCGCCGTCGGTGTCGATGTCGAGCAGGTCGCCGCCGCGGAAGCTGGTGCCGCACATGGGCAGCACATCGAGGTCGGAGACCAGCTCGTCCTCGCTGATGCCGAAGGCGCGCGCGACGTCCTCGATCCGGGCGCCGGGCCGCTCCCTGAGATACGTCACCAGGGACAGCATCCGCCGGGTCTGGTCGATGGCGTTCGCGGGCCTGACCGGTTTGCCTGCCACAGTGTTGCTCGCTCCCCCTCAGCCCTTGGCCACGGCGCGCAGCCGGTCCACCACGTCGGCGCGCAGCTCGGCCGGTTCCAGCACCAGCACGTCCGGTCCGAACTCCACCAGCCAGGCATCCAGTCCGTGCCCGTACGGGATCTCCAACTCGTCCCAGCCGTCGCCGAGTTCCCGGACGACGGTGGCCTTCGCCCGAAGGGGGTACCCCGCGCCCGAGCGCAGCCGGATGCGCGCCGAGCGGTCGGCGATCTCCCCGGCCCAGCTCGCGACGGTCTCGCGGACGGTCACGACGTCCGGGACGGGCGCGGTGAAGCGGGCGCCGCGCGAGCGCACCTTGCCGGTGATCCGGGAGAGCCGGAACACCCGCTCGGCGCCGCGGTCGCGGTCGAACCCGGCCAGGTACCAGTGGCCGCGCCAGCACTCCAGGGCCCATGGCTCGACATGGCGGGGCTCGGGACGGGCGGCGCTGGCCTTGCGGTAGTCGAAGAGCACCGGGCGGCGGTCGCGGCAGGCCAGCATCAGCGGTTCGAAGGCCGCCTCGTGCACCGGGATGCGCGGTTCCAGCGCGCTGTGCGCCTCGTACGGGTCGACGTCCTCGGGCAGTCCGGCCGCGCGCAGCTTCTGTAGAGCGCCGCTGGCGGCACCGGCCAGCCGGGCCTGCTGCCAGACCTTGGCGGCCAGGCCGAGGGCGGCGGCCTCCTCGGCGTCCAGGGTGATGGGCGGCAGCCGGTTGCTGTCCCGGCGCGCCAGATAGCCGATCTCGCCGTCCAGGCTCTCCACGGTCTCGATGACCAGGCCCAGCTCGCGCAGATCGTCCTTGTCCCGCTCGAACATGCGGTTGAAGGAGTCGTCGGACCCGGAGGCGGACCGCTCGGGCCCGAACGCCTCGACATAGGCCTCGATGGACTCGCGCAGCTCACGTTTGCTGAGCGGGCGGCGGGTCCCCAGCAGGCACAGCGCCAGATTCATCAGCCGCTCGGCCTTGGCAATCGCCATCGACGCCCGTCACCTTCCTCATGGTGCCTACTGCCGATGACCGTACCGCTCCGGGGCGCGGTGACCAAAGCCGAGGGCCCATGCCCGGCGGGCACGGGCCCCAGACGGCCGGACCGGGGTGATCAGACGCCGAGCAGGTCCACGACGAAGATCAGGGTCTCGCCGGGCTTGATGGCCGGGGTCGGGCTCTGGTCGCCGTAGGCGAGGTGGGCCGGGATGGTCAGCTGGCGACGGCCGCCGACCTTCATGCCCTGCACGCCCTGGTCCCAGCCCTTGATGACCCGGCCGCCGCCGAGCGGGAAGCGGAAGGGAGTGCCGCGGTTCCAGCTGGCGTCGAACTCCTCGCCGGTGCTGAAGGCGACGCCCACGTAGTGGACGGTGACGGTCTGACCCGCCTGCGCGACCTCGCCGTCGCCCTCCCAGATGTCCTTGATCTCCAGGTCCGCCGGGGGCTCGCCGCCCGGGAAGTCGATCTCGGGCTTGTCGATGCTCACGTCTCTAGCTCCTGCTTGTCTCTCGGAAAGGCAACGGCGACAGTCTTACATCCCCGACGGCTCACATCGCGGCCAGGATGTCCACGGAGAACACCAGTGTCGAGTCCTTCTTGATGCCGCTGTCCGGCGGCGGGTTGTCGCCGTAGCCCAGGGACGGCGGGATGACGATCAGGACGCGGCTGCCGACCTTCTTGCCGGTCAGGCCCTGCGCCCACCCCTTGACGACCTGCTGGAGCGAGAACGACGTGAGCTGGTTGCGCTTGTACGTCGAGTCGAACTCCTTGCCGCCGTCCCACAGCACGCCCTTGTACTGCACGAGCACGGTGCTGTCCGCCTTGACGACCGGGCCGTCGCCCTCGATGACGTTCTCCGCGACGAGCTTCTTGGGCGCCGCCGTCTTCGGCAGCTCGATGGAGGGCGCCGCGCCGTCGGTGTTCGTCCCGACCTTCGGCAGGTTCGCGTCGTTCTGCGGGACGTCCTTGCCCTTGGCGGAGCTCTTGGAGTTGAAGGCGTCCTGCACATCGACCACGAAGACCAGCGTGTCGGTGCCCTTGATGCCCGCCTGGGCGTTGCCCTGCGCGCCGTAGCCCCAGGTCGGCGGGACCGAGAACTCCACCCTGCTGCCGACCTTCTTGCCGGCCAGCGCATAGCGCCAGCCGTCGATGATCGTGCCCTGGGCGAGCTGGATGAGCAGGGGTGTCTTGCGGTCGTAGGAGTTGTCGAAGACCTTCGCGGTGTCCCAGACCTGGCCCAGGTAGTGCGCCTGCACGTAGTCGTTCTCCGCGAGGGTGCGGCCGCCGCCAGCGATCACCGTCTTGACCGCGAGGTCCTTGGACGGGGCGCCGCTGCCCTTGGCGACGGTCGGCTTCTCGCCGAACTTGGTGCCCGCGGTGATCGCCGGGAGCGGGCCGGAGACGATCTTCGGGGGTGGCGCGGCCGACGAGGTCGCCGGCGCGCTGGGCGACGGCGACTGCGAGGCGCTGTCACCGTCGCTGCCCGAGCCGGACTTGTCGTTGCCGCAGGCGGCCAGGGTGACCAGTCCCGCGGGGGCGAAGAGGAGCAGAGAGCGTCGGCGCACGGTGGGCCTCGTAATCGGTCGATCTTGTGGTTGGCGTGCGCGCAACTCTACGGGTCGAGAAGGGCGCCGCACGTGAAACGTACGGCGCCCGTGTGGCGTTCCGGTGATTCGTGCGGAACGCGTGCCTCACCCCGCGGGACCCGGCCGGTCCCGCGGGCTCACATTCCGGCGATCAGCTTCTCGACCCGGTCGTCGACCGAACGGAACGGGTCCTTGCACAACACCGTGCGCTGCGCCTGGTCGTTGAGCTTCAGATGCACCCAGTCGACCGTGAAGTCCCGGCGCTGCTCCTGCGCCCGCCGGATGAAGTCGCCGCGCAGCCGCGCCCGAGTGGTCTGCGGCGGCACGGACTTGCCCTCGAAGATCTTCAGGTCGTTGCAGATCCGGGTGGCGCGGCCCTTCTTCTCCAGCAGGTAGTACAGCCCCCGGCGGCGGTGGATGTCGTGGTACGCGAGGTCTATCTGAGCGACCCTCGGATTCGACATGGTCATGTTGTGCTTGGCCCGGTAGCGCTCGATCAGCTGGTACTTCATCACCCAGTCGATCTCGGTGCCGATCCGGTCGAGGTCCTCCGCCTCGATCGCGTCGAGCGTGCGGCCCCACAGCTCCAGCACCCGCTCCACCACACCGGTGCGGATGCCGCGCCGCTCGCAGAAGTCCACGGCCTTCTCGTAGTACTCCCGCTGCACCTCCAGGGCGGAGGCCTCGCGGCCGCTGGCCAGGCGCACCTTGCGGCGGCCCGTGATGTCATGGCTGACCTCGCGGATCGCCCGGATCGGGTTCTCCAGGGTGAGGTCGCGCATCACGGTGCCCGCCTCGATCATCCGCAGCACCAGGTCGGTGGCGCCGACCTTGAGCAGCATGGTCGTCTCGGACATGTTGGAGTCGCCCACGATCACATGGAGCCGGCGGTAGCGCTCGGCGTCCGCGTGCGGTTCGTCGCGGGTGTTGATGATGGGCCGAGAGCGGGTCGTCGCCGAGGAGACGCCCTCCCAGATGTGCTCGGCCCGCTGGCTCACGCAGTACACCGCCCCGCGCGGGGTCTGGAGCACCTTTCCGGCGCCGCACAGCAGCTGCCGGGTGACCAGGAACGGGATGAGGATGTCCGCGAGCCTCGAGAACTCCCCGTGCCGCGCCACCAGATAGTTCTCGTGGCAGCCGTAGGAGTTGCCCGCCGAGTCCGTGTTGTTCTTGAAGAGGTAGACGTCGCCCGCGATTCCCTCCTCGTGCAGGCGTCGTTCCGCGTCTACCAGGAGTCCTTCGAGAATGCGCTCTCCGGCCTTGTCGTGGGTGACCAGTTCGATCACATTGTCACATTCGGGTGTGGCGTATTCCGGATGTGACCCCACGTCGAGATAGAGCCGGGCGCCGTTTCGCAGAAAGACATTGCTGCTGCGGCCCCATGACACGACACGGCGGAAGAGGTACCGCGCCACCTCGTCAGGCGACAGGCGGCGCTGTCCCCTGAACGTGCACGTGACGCCGTACTCGTTCTCCAGCCCGAAAATGCGGCGGTCCATGACTGAACATTACGCCCGATCCCCCGAGCTGAAACGGGGTTCGGCAGCACGATTTGGATCATTTTCCGATGAAGCGGCAACGACCGCCTCTCCACCGGGAGGTGCGAGGACCGGTCCGGTGGCCAGCAGCACCAGCAGCGACACGGCGCCCGCCACGGCCGGCAGGGCGAATCCCCCCAGCGCGCCGCCCGACTGGACCACCGGTCCCGCGACCCCGGTCCCCACCGACGTGCCCACGGTGAACGTGGTCACCAGCCAGGAGAACGCCTCCGTCACCGTCCCCCGCGGCGCGTGCCGGTCCACGATGATGAACGCGCAGGCGATGCACGGCGCCAGGAACACCCCGGAGACCACCGTCAGCAGCACCATGGCCACCGCGCCCGGCATCAGCGTCAGCGGCACGTAACACACCGCCAGAAGCGCCACCAGCACCCGCAGTCGCCGCTCGGGCGCGCCCGGCCACTCCCGCGCCCCGTAGACCGCCCCGCCGGCCAGCGCGCCCAGGCCCAGCGCCGCCATCAGCCAGCCGTACACCGCGTCACCGCCGTGCGCGTCCGCGTACGGCACCGCCGCCACCGTGATGGAGCCCAGCGCGATCCCGACGAACAGGAACGCGCCCAGCAGCACCAGCAGACCGGGCGAGCGCAGCGCGCCCAGCCAGTGCGCCTCGCGCGGCGCCGAACGCCACGCCCGCGAGGGCGGCGAGAGGACCACCGACAGCGCGCCGAGCACCCCCACGGCGTTCAGCAGCACCAGGGCGGCCTGCGCGGACCACAGCGACACGCACAGCGTCACCAGCAGCGGCCCGACGGTGAACATGACCTCCTGCGCCACCGCGTCCATGGCGTACGCCGTGTGCAGCTGCTCCTCGCGGCGCAGCACGGCGGGCCACAGGGCGCGCAGGCCGCCCTCCAGGGGCGGGGTGAAGAGCCCGGCCGCGGCCACGGCGCTCCAGGCCAGGCCGGGCGGCTCGGTGCCGGTGCAGGCGAAGACGGTCATGGCCGCGCCCGCGGCGAGCGCGGCGGGCAGCTGGACGCGCGGCTGCCCGTACAGGTCGACCAGACGGCCGAGGACGGGCTGGCCCACCGCGTTGGCGACGCCGTACACCGCCGCCAGCGCCCCCGCCAGGCTGTACGAGCCTCCCTCGGCGCGCACGAACAGCACGATCGCGATCGCCGCGGTGGCGTTCGGCAGCCGACCCACGAGCGTGCCCGCCAGCAGCCGGGCGGCGTGCCGCGCCCCGAGGATCTCCAGGTACCCCGCGAATCCCGCGGCCATCGCGTGTCCTCCAGGACGTAGACGTCGGAAGTGTTACGTATAACTTCCGCCGCCATACGTACCATGTGCGCTGTTCACCCGTCCAGACGACCGCGACCGGCCGCACGCGCGCACGCACACCCGGGGCACCCGGGCGGCCCGAGGCAGAGGAGCAACAGCACGGTGGCACGAGGAAGCACCCGGCCCACCAGCCGCGACGTGGCCCAGGCCGCCGGAGTCTCCCAGGCCGCCGTCTCCCTGGTCCTGGGCGACAAGTGGCGCGGCCGGGTCTCGGAGCCGACCGCCGAGCGGGTCCGCGAGGCCGCCCGCGACCTCGGCTACCGGCCCAACCTCGCCGCGCGCAACCTGCGCCTGGGCCACACCCGGACCGTGCTCCTGGTCGTCCCGGCGCTGACCACCGAGTTCTTCGCCGGTGTCTACACCGGCGCCGCCCGGGTCGCCGCCGAGCACGGCTTCGGCGTGGTCCTCTACCCCTCCCCCGAGGGCATCGGCCCTGCCAGGAATCCCTTCGCCTCCGCCCAGGCCGCCCTGGACGGGGTGATCGCCTCCTCCATGGCCGCCGACGCGCTCACCGCCATCCGCGGCGACCAGCTGCCGCTGGTCATGCTGGACAGCGACCCGGCGGGCAGCCTCGGCGCCGCGACGGTGAACCTGGACATCGCCGACGGCGTCCGCCAGGTCGCCGCGCATCTGCTCGGCCTCGGCCACCGGCGCTTCCTGCACCTCGCGGCCGACGTGCCGTCCTGGACCTTCGAGGTGCGGGCCCGGGAACTGGCCGCCCGCCTGGCCGCGGTGCCGGGCACCTCGCTGCGCACCGCCCGCGCCCCGATCTCCATCGAGGACGCCCGCGCCGCCACCGAGGCCGCGCTCGGCGCCCCGGGGCCGCGCCCCACCGCCCTGGTCTGCGACGACGACAAGCTGGCCGCGGGCGCCTACAAGGCCCTGCGGGGGCTCGGGCTGCGCGTGCCCGACGACATCTCCGTCACCGGTCTGGACGACCTGGCCCTGGCCACCGCCATCGACCCCGAGCTGACCACCGTACGGCTGGACGCGGAGACCTTCGGCGCCCGCGGTATGCACGCTCTGCTGGCCGTCCTGGCGGGCCGTACGCCCGACGGCGGGGACATCCCCGTCGAACTGGTCGTCCGCGGCTCCACGGCCCCGCCCGGCGCCTCCTGAGACGCCGGTGCCCCGGCCGCGGCGTCGCAGGGACACCGGCCGGGGCAGCCGGAACGGCGGGAACTACTTCTCGCTGGTGCCGGTGCTGTCGGAACCGCCGGAACCTTCGGCGCCACCGGCGCCGTCGGTGTCCTCCGGCTCGTCGCTGTCCTCGGAGATGTCCGGGCTGCCGCCCTCCAGCAGCCGGGCCAGCTGGCGGCCCACGATGCGCTTGAACTTGCGCTGCTGCGGACGCGTGCGGTCCAGCACCGCCACCTCGAGGCGCTCGGCGGGGATCTCCCGCTCGCTGCCGTTGGTGTCGCGGGACAGCGCCTGCACCGCCAGCTTCAGCGCCTCGGCCAGCGTCATCCCGTCCTGGTGGCGCTGGTCCAGGTAGCCGCTGATCTGCTCGGCGTTGCCGCCGACCGCGACCGAGCCGTGCTCGTCGACGATCGACCCGTCGTGCGGCAGCCGGTAGATCTGGTCGCCCTCCGGGGTCTCCCCCACCTCGGCGACCACCAGCTCCACCTCGTACGGCTTCTCGGCCGCGCTGGAGAAGATCGTGCCGAGCGTCTGGGCGTAGACGTTGGCCAGGCCACGGGCCGTGACGTCGTCCCGGTCGTAGGTGTAGCCCCGCAGGTCGGCGTAGCGGACACCGCCGATGCGCAGGTTCTCGTACTCGTTGTACTTGCCGGCGGCGGCGAAGCCGATCCGGTCGTAGATCTCGCTGAACTTGTGCAGCGCGCGGGACGGATTCTCGCCGACGAACACGATGCCGTCGGCGTACTGGAGCACGACCAGGCTGCGGCCGCGGGCGATGCCCTTGCGGGCGTACTCCGCCCGGTCGGCCATGGCCTGCTGGGGTGAGACATAGAACGGCGTCGACACCGGTTATCCGTCCCTTTCTGTAGAGGTCACTCGATCACCCTGGGCAAGATCCGGCCGCGGCTACAGCAGCGCGGCGCGCGGTCCGTCCGGCTGCTCCAGACGCCGCTGGAGCACCGAGCGGGCGATCTCGGAGGACTCGTCGTCGGTGAGCCGGCGGAAGCCGTCATCGGTGATCACGGTGACGATCGGATAGATCCGGCGGGCGACGTCGGGACCACCGGTCGCCGAGTCGTCGTCTGCCGCGTCGTACAGGGCCTGCACCACCAGTGTGGTCGCCTCGGCCTCGGTCAGGTCGGTGCGGAAGAGCTTCTTCATGGCGCCGCGCGCGAACACCGAGCCGGAGCCCGTGGCCGCGTAGCCGTGCTCCTCGCTGCGGCCGCCGGTCACGTCGTAGGAGAAGATGCGGCCCTTGTCGCGGTCCACGTCGTACCCCGCGAAGAGCGGCACCACGGCCAGGCCCTGCATGGCCATGCCGAGGTTGGACCGGATCATGGTGGACAGGCGGTTGGCCTTGCCCTCCAGCGAGAGCTGCGCGCCCTCGACCTTCTCGAAGTGCTCCAGCTCCAGCTGGAACAGCTTGACCATCTCCACGGCCAGGCCCGCCGTGCCGGCGATGCCGACGGCGGAGTACTCGTCCGCCGGGAACACCTTCTCGATGTCCCGCTGCGCGATCACATTGCCCATCGTGGCCCGGCGGTCACCGGCCAGCACGACGCCCCCGGGGAAGCTCACGGCCACGATCGTCGTGCCGTGCGGCGCCTCCAGCACGCCCTGCGCGGGCGGGAGCTGCCGCTTGCCGGGCAGCAGCTCGGGCTGGTGCTCGGAGAGGAAGTCCATGAAGGACGAGGACCCGGGCGTCAGGAAGGCAGCTGGTAGACGCCCGGTGCTACGAGTGTTGGCTTCCACGCGATTCCTTCCACGTAAGACTGCGGCCCCGCCGGGGACGGCCGAGCCGATCATCAAATCTGTGCACGGACCCTACCCGTGCCGACGCCGGTCATCCGTCCCGGCACCGGCCCGCTCGCGGGGGCCGGTGCCGGGACGTGTGCCGGGTGTGCTACTGGCCGCCCTTTTGGACGAAGCTTCGGACGAAGTCCTCCGCGTTGGACTCGAGTACGTCGTCGATCTCGTCCAGGACGTCGTCGACGTCCTCCGAGAGCTTGTCCTGGCGTTCCTTGAGGTCGTCGGTGGCCTGTGCGTCCTGTGCCTGCTCCTCGACCTCCTCGGTCGAGCGCGTGGCCTTCTGCTGCCCGCCGCCGGTGTCCTTGGTTGCCATAACCCTCACCCCGCTCAGTTCGCCCGACATGGTCGGCATTACCGCCGTTCGGTGATGATCAGACCCTACAATCCGGGTCCGACATCGGCCCCGCAGTTTCCACAACGCGCGGGGGCCATCTCGATGATTCCCGGACCCGGGCATTTCCACCCTGTCCGGCCGGCCGGCACTGCCCGGACCGGGTACCCGCTCACCCGCCGGACAGGACCCTGACCAGGTCTTCCGCCGTCCGGCACCGGTCCAGCAGCTCCTTGACGTGATTACGCGTTCCGCGAAGCGGTTCCAGGGTTGGGACGCGCTGGAGCGAGTCGCGTCCGGGAAGATCGAAGATGACCGAGTCCCAGGAGGCCGCGGCCACGTCGTCGGCGTACTGCTCCAGGCAGCGGCCGCGGAAGTAGGCCCGGGTGTCCTCCGGCGGCTTCCTGCGCGCCCGGTCGACCTCGGACTCGTCCAGCAGGCGCTTCATGCGTCCGCGGGCCACCAGCCGGTTGTAGAGACCCTTCTCGGGGCGTACGTCGGCGTACTGGAGGTCCACCAGATGCAGCCGGGCGGCGTCCCAGTCCAGGCCGTCGCGGCGCCGGTAGCCATCCATCAGCGCCCGCTTGGCGACCCAGTCCAGCTCGCCGGACAGGCTCATCGGGTCGTTCTCCAGCCGGTTGAGGGTGTCCTCCCAGCGGGCCAGGACGTCCTTGGTCTGCTCGTCCGCGTCCGCGCCGAAGCGCTCCTCGACGTACTTGCGCGACAGCTCGAAGTACTCCATCTGGAGCTGCACCGCAGTGAGTGTCCGGCCGCTGCGCAACGTGATCAGCCGCTTGAGGGACGGGTCGTGCGAGACCTGGTGCAGGGTGCGCACGGGCTGGTCCACGGCCAGGTCGACGGCGATGAAGCCGTCCTCGATCATGGACAGGACCAGGGCGGTCGTGCCCAGCTTGAGGTAGGTGGAGATCTCGGAGAGGTTGGCATCGCCGATGATCACGTGCAGCCGTCGGTACTTCTCGGCGTCGGCGTGCGGTTCGTCGCGGGTGTTGATGATCGGGCGCTTGAGCGTGGTCTCCAGTCCGACCTCGACCTCGAAGTAGTCGGCGCGCTGGCTGAGCTGGAAGCCGTGCTCGTGGCCGTCCTGGCCGATGCCGACGCGGCCGGCGCCGGTGACGACCTGGCGGGAGACGAAGAAGGGCGTGAGGTGGCGCACGATGTCGGAGAAGGCGGTCTCGCGCCGCATCAGGTAGTTCTCGTGCGTGCCGTAGGAGGCGCCCTTGTTGTCGGTGTTGTTCTTGTAGAGGTGGATCGGCTGGGCCCCGGGCAGCTGGGCGGCCCGCTCGGCGGCCTCGGCCATGATCCGCTCGCCCGCCTTGTCCCACAGCACGGCGTCGCGCGGGTTGGTGACCTCCGGGGCGCTGTACTCGGGGTGGGCGTGGTCGACGTAGAGCCGGGCGCCGTTGGTGAGGATCACATTGGCCAGGCCGATGTCCTCGTCCGTGAGCTGGGTGGAGTCGGCGGCCTCGCGGGCGAGGTCGAAGCCGCGGGCGTCCCGCAGCGGGTTCTCCTCCTCGAAGTCCCAGCGGGCCCGGCGGGCCCGGTGCATCGCCGCCGCGTAGGCGTTGACGATCTGGGACGAGGTGAGCATGGCATTGGCGTTCGGGTGACCGGGGACGGAGATCCCGTACTCCGTCTCGATGCCCATCACTCGCCGTACGGTCATGCGGCCCTCCTTGCCCGGCGGCGCCCCCGGTCGGGGGCGGCGCTCAAGTACCGCTGGTGCTCGGGTGCCTGTGCGGTGCCCGTCCCCGCACTGCGCGACCCGGCGGTACGAAAGAGCCTAGAACGCCTTTGCGCCGACGGGGAGATCATTTGCGTCATTGCCTGCTCTGCCTGCTCCCTGCGATGGCCCCGGAAAACAGTCGACTGCGGGTACCCGGCGTGGGCACCCGCAGCCGCCCTGTTTTTACAGGTACTGCCCGGTGTTCGCCACCGTGTCGATGGAGCGACCGGTGTCCGCGCCCTGCTTTCCGGTGATGAGGGTGCGGATGTAGACGATCCGCTCGCCCTTCTTTCCGGAGATCCGGGCCCAGTCGTCCGGGTTGGTGGTGTTCGGCAGGTCCTCGTTCTCCTTGAACTCGTCCACACATGCCTGGAGCAGGTGCGAGACGCGGAGACCCTTCTGTTCCTTCTCCAGGAAGTCCTTGATCGCCATTTTCTTGGCGCGGCCCACGATGTTCTCGATCATGGCGCCGGAATTGAAGTCCTTGAAGTAAAGGACTTCCTTGTCGCCATTGGCGTAGGTGACCTCCAGGAAGCGGTTCTCCTCGGATTCCGCGTACATCTGCTCGACCGCGGTCTGGATCATGGCCCCGACCGTGGCCTGCTTGTCGCCGCCGTGCTCGGTGAGGTCGTCCCCGTGCAGCGGCAGGCGCTCGGTGAGGTACTTCGCGAAGATGTCCTTGGCCGCCTCGGCGTCCGGACGCTCGATCTTGATCTTCACGTCGAGCCGGCCGGGCCGCAGGATGGCGGGGTCGATCATGTCCTCTCGGTTGGAGGCGCCGATCACCACCACGTTCTGCAGGCCCTCCACACCGTCGATCTCGGCGAGCAGCTGCGGGACGATGGTGTTCTCCACGTCCGAGCTGACACCGGAGCCGCGGGTGCGGAAGAGCGACTCCATCTCGTCGAAGAAGACGATGACGGGGGTGCCCTCGCTGGCCTTCTCCCGGGCGCGCTGGAAGACCAGGCGGATCTGCCGCTCGGTCTCGCCGACGTACTTGTTCAGCAGCTCGGGGCCCTTGATGTTGAGGAAGAAGCTCTTGCCTGCGGCCTGGCCGGTGACCTCGGCGACCTTCTTGGCCAGCGAGTTGGCGACGGCCTTGGCGATGAGCGTCTTGCCGCATCCGGGCGGCCCGTAGAGCAGGACGCCCTTGGGCGGGCGCAGTTCGTGCTCCTTGAACAGGTCCGGGTAGAGGTACGGCAGCTCGACCGCGTCCCGGATCATCTCGATCTGGTTGCCGAGGCCGCCGATCTGCTCGTAGCCGATGTCGGGCACCTCTTCGAGGACGAGCTCCTCGACCTCGCTCTTGGGCACGACCTCGTAGACGTAGCCCGACCTGGGTTCGAGCAGGAGGGCGTCGCCGGCCCGGATGGTCACGTCGAGCAGCGGTTCGGCGAGGCGCACCACGCGCTCCTCGTCGGTGTGCCCGACGACCAGGGCGCGCTCGCCGTCCTCCAGGATCTCCTTGAGGGTGACGATGTCGCCGACGCGCTCGTACCGCATGGCCTCGACCACGTTGAGCGCTTCGTTGAGCATCACTTCCTGGCCGCGCCGCAGCTCGTCGAGCTCGACGCCGGGGCTGACGTTCACCCGCAGCTTGCGGCCGCCGGTGAAGATGTCGGCGGTGCCGTCCTCGTTGGACTGGAGGAAGACGCCGAAGCCGGCCGGCGGCTGTGCGAGCCGGTCGACCTCTTCCTTGAGGGCCACGATCTGGTCGCGGGCCTCGCGGAGGGTGTTCGCCAGCCGTTCGTTCTGCGCGGAGACGCCGGCCAGGTTGGTCTGCAACTCGACGATCCGCTCCTCGAGAATCCTCGTGTGCCGCGGAGAGTCGGCGAGCTTGCGTCGCAGGACGGCGATCTCCTGCTCAAGGTAGGCGATCTGCCCGGCCGGGTCGTCGGACCCTCGTCCCGGGCGGATGCCGCGGTTCATGTCGTCGTCGTGGGCTGCCACGGTCCTCACCTCCTCCAAGGGGAGCTGGACGCTTCCAGACCCTACCTGGGTGGGTGTCGATTGAAACCCCTAGATCACAAAGACTGTCGGGGTGTGTCCGATCTTCACCCTTGCGCTCTCCCTCACGCCAGGGGAATACCCACCGAACATGATTGGAAAGCGGACGGAGGTAGGGTCGACACGTTCAACACCCGTCGGAGCTGGCCTGATTCCCGTCCGGTCCGACGTGAAACGGCAGGAGACATGAGCGTGCAGCAGCAGACCGCGGACGGCGGCGAGGAGCTGGAGGTCTGGATCGACCAGGACCTGTGCACCGGCGACGGCATCTGCGCGCAGTACGCGCCGGAGGTGTTCGAGCTGGACATCGACGGGCTGGCCTATGTGAAGGGCCCCGGCGACGAGCTGCTCCAGGCGCAGGGCGCGGCAACGCCCGTGCCGCTGCCGCTTCTCACGGACGTGGTCGACTCGGCGCGGGAGTGTCCGGGCGAGTGCATCCATGTGCGGCGGGTTCTGGACAGGGTCGAGGTGTACGGCCCGGACGCTGGGTGACCGTCCGGACGCCCGCCGTCGCGGTTGTCTGATTCCTCACACCCCGGCAGGTACCGCGGGCCCCGTGCGGCGCACGGAGCCCGGACCGCTCGTCCGCTCAGACACTGCGCGAGTGCTGCGGTCCGGAACGGACGAACGCGCCGTTGCGCCACCGCCACTTCGCGCCGTCCTTCAGGTCGGGGCAGCAATTGGGCACGTCGGGCGAGGAGTAGCCGAGCAGGGTGGCGGTCACCTCGCCCGCGCGGACGGCGAAGTCGGTGACGGTGAACCGGTCCTTGGGGTCGACGAGGGTGGCCACCACGCGCGTGGCGCCGGTCTCCCGGGCGCGGGTCAGGACGTAGACGGCGTCGGGCGGGGTGCCCATGGAGCCGTCGCAGTGCACCACGGCCACGGTCTCGGGGCGGCCGTCGTGGTCGAGGTCCCCGGTGGCCTGCTCGGCGACCACCGGCTTGAGCGGACCGCACTGGATGGGGAAGGCCACCCCGGTGGTGGCGGGGGGCTCGGCGGTGACGGGGGCGCTCTCGGTCCGGGTGCCGGTGCCGGTGTGCTGGGCGGCGGTGGCGGAGCCGGGGCGCAGGGCCGGGGCGAGGGCGATCACCGCGGCGACGGCTGCGGCGGTGGCGACCCAGTGGACGGGGCGGGTGCGGGTGTGTGCGTGTGCCAGTTCCGGGACGGCGGAGTGCTGCACTAGGAGTGTCTCCCGTGAGGGGCTGTGCCGGTGGGATGGCCAGCATCGTGCCACACGTCACAGTGCGGGGGAACGGCGGGGTGGGTACTCCTGCGGGCCGCGACCGGCCGCGGACCTCGCCCTTCGTGCCGCGGCTCAACGAACGGACGCCGTGGCGCAGTTCCCGGATTCGGTGGGGAACTGCGCCACGGCGTCGACGTGTTGCCGGTGACGCGCGGCCGGGTCAGCGGCCGGCGCCGCCGTCGGCGTTGGGGCCCTCGTAGTCGTCGCCGTAGGCGCCCTTGGCGGGACGGCGGCGGCGCATGGGGGGCTCGACGCCGTCCGCGAGGCGGCGGGCGGTGAGCAGGAAGCCGGTGTGCCCGATCATGCGGTGGTCGGGGCGGACGGCCAGGCCCTCGATGTGCCAGTTGCGGATCATCGTCTCCCAGGCGGTCGGCTCGTTGAAGCAGCCGATCTCCCGGATGGACTCCACGGTCCGGGCGAGCTGGGTGGTGGTGGCCACGTAGCAGCACAGGATGCCGCCGGGGACCAGCGCCTTGGAGACGGCCTCCAGGCACTCCCAGGGCGCGAGCATGTCGAGGATGACGCGGTCGACGTCCGTGTCGGACAGGTTGTCCTGGAGGTCGCCGACGGTGAGCTGCCAGGCGGGGTGCGGGCCGCCGAAGTAGCGCTCGACGTTGCCCTGGGCGATCTCGGCGAAGTCGGCGCGCCGCTCGTAGCTGTGCAGCATGCCCTGGTCGCCGATGGCCCGCAGCAGGAAGCTGCTGAGCGAGCCGGAGCCCACGCCCGCCTCCACGACGCGGGCGCCGGGGAAGATGTCGGCGAAGGCGAGGATCTGCCCCGCGTCCTTGGGGTAGACCACGGCTGCGCCGCGGGGCATGGACAGGACGTAGTCGGGGAGCAGGGGACGCAGCGCGAGGTAGGCGACGTTGCCGGTGGTGCGGACAACGCTGCCCTCGGGTGCGCCGATCAGTTCGTCGTGCGGGAAGGAACCCTTGTGGGTGTGGAAGTTCTTCCCGGCCTCGAGCGTGAACGTGTAGTGGCGGCCCTTGGGGTCGGTCAGCTGTACCTGGTCCCCGACCTTGAAGGGCCCGCGGCGGCGGGCGGCACCGGTCGGTTCGGACATGTGACCAGCCTACCGGCCCCCGGGAGGCCCGCCGACCACCGCTTCGGGAGAGCGGGACTCAGCTGGGACGGGCCATGGCCTTCACGAAGGCGCGTTCGACGTCGGCGGCGGACAGCACCCCGTAGATCTCGCCGGTCTCCTCCACCACCAGGTACTCGGTGGCGGGGGTGGCGCGCAGCACGTCCAGCAGCTCCTCGCCGGCCAGCTCGGCGGAGACGCGCATGCCGTCGGTGAGGTCCTGGGCGAGCGAGCTGGCGGCGACCCAGGGGCGGCGGTGCTCGGGTACGCCCGCGATGGCGGTCTCGCGGACCAGGGAGAGCGGTTCGCCGTGGCCGTCGACGACCACCAGGGCGCGGGCACCGGCCGCGTTGGCGCGGCGCAGCGCCTCGGCCAGGGAGGTGCTGGTCTCGACCGGGACGGCGCGGCGGGTCAGGGCGCGGGCGCGCAGCTCGGGCAGATGTTCGCGCAGCCGGGCCATGCGCAGGCTGTTCCCGGCGCCGGTCCAGATGATCGCGGCGACGATCGCGGCGAGCAGGGCGTCGGTCACGGTGCCCAGGCCGACGCTGTCCTCGGCGGCGGTGCCGAGCGCGCCGGACTGGCTGAGCAGCGGCAGGCCGATGAGGACGGAGACGGCCAGGGCGCGGCCGACCCAGGCGGCGGCGACGGTGCCGCTCATGGGGCGGCCGGTGATCTTCCAGACGACGGCGCGGAGCATCCGCCCGCCGTCCAGGGGCAGGCCGGGCAGCAGGTTGAAGGCGGCGACGATCAGGTTGGAGATCATCAGGGAGGCCAGCAGGACTCCCGGGACCGTGCCGCGCTCCACGGGCTGGAGGGCGAGGTAGAAGACGCCGGACAGGACCAGGGAGAGCAGGGGTCCGACGAAGGCGAGCACGAACTCGCGGCCGGGTGTCTCGGCCTCCTTCTCGATCTCGGAGACCCCGCCGAGGAACTGGAGCTGGATGCGGCGCACCGGGAGCTTGAAGCGCAGGGCGGCCACCGTGTGCGCCAGTTCGTGGACCAGTACGGAGCCGTAGAAGGCGACGGCGAAGAAGAGGGAGACCAGGTAGCGGGCGGCGCCGAGCTGGGGCAGGACGCGGTCGAGCTGGCCGCCGAACACCCAGGTGATCAGCGCGGCGATCAGGAACCAGCTGGGCGCGACGTAGACGGGCACGCCGAAGGGGCGTCCCATGAGCAGCCCGCCGCGGGGTTCGCGGGGGCGCCGCGGCGGGGGCGGCGGGGTGCGACCCGGGCCGGGGCCGGAGTGGGCGAGGGAGCGGTCGGGGTGGGAGTCGTGGCCGGCCGGGGGCCGGGGTGCCCGGCCGGGACGGGTGCCGGGGCCGGTCGGGGGGCGGTCGCCCGCTGGAGCCGCGGCGTCCGGGTCCGTGCCGGTGCCGGGGGTGCCGCCGTGGTCCGGGGCGGGCGGGGGGCCGTCGGCCGGGTGCGCGGGGTCGCCGTGGCCGGGGGCGGGCTGCTCCGCGCGGGATCCGGGACGGGCGGGGCTGTCGTGGGGCGCCGGGCCGGCGGGTCCCGTGGGGGACTCGGCCGGCTCGTCGTTGCCGGAACGCGGCTGCCCGCTCCCGCCGCTCACGTCCACGGTGTCCCCTCGTTCGAAGCGCTGCTCCCCGCTCTGCCGGCCGGGAGGTCTCGGGTCGATGGTATGCGGCCGGGGCGAACGGTTCCGCCCGGCACCCCAGTGTCGTACCCGCCGTAACGCACTTCACCGGCCTGCGCCGGGGGTCACTGTCAGTGGCGGGCCGTAGGGTCTGTGGCATGGAGACGAGCACGCAGGCCGCAGCGGCGGACGACGCGGGGGACACCGGGACGTCCGGGGAGCCCGGGACGGCGGACCCCGGCGCGGTCACGGACGCGGGCGTGGGCGTGGGCACGGACGCGGGTGCGGACGCGGGTGCGGACGCGGATGCGGGTGCGGGCGTGGTGGCCGGGGAGCCGCCCGTGCGGGCCCCCGCGCCCCCTTCGTCGTTGTCGCCCTCGCGGGCCGGGGACTTCATGCAGTGCCCGTTGCTGTACCGCTTCCGGGTGATCGACCGGCTGCCGGAGAAGCCGAGCGAGGCCGCCACCCGGGGCACGCTGGTGCACGCGGTGCTGGAGCGGCTCTTCGACGCCCCGGCCGCCGAGCGGACCGCGCCGCGGGCCAAGGCGCTGGTGCCGGGGCAGTGGGACCGGCTGCGCCAGGCCCGTCCCGAGCTGGTGGAGCTGTTCGCCGACGACGCGGACGGCGAGCGGGCGGCCCGCTGGCTGGCCGAGGCGGAGCGGCTGGTGGAGCGCTGGTTCACGCTGGAGGACCCGACGCGCCTGGAGCCGGCCGAGCGGGAGCTGTTCGTCGAGGCGGAGCTGGACTCCGGGCTCAGACTGCGCGGCATCATCGACCGGGTGGACGTGGCGCCCACCGGCGAGGTGCGCATCGTCGACTACAAGACGGGCAAGGCCCCGCGGCCGGAGTACGCCGAGGGCGCGCTGTTCCAGATGAAGTTCTACGCCCTGGTGGTGTGGCGGCTGAAGCGGGTGGTGCCGCGGCGGCTGCAACTGGTGTACCTGGGCAGCGGTGACGTGCTGACGTACGACCCGGTCATGGCGGATCTGGAGCGGGTGGAGCGCAAGCTGCTGGCGCTGTGGGAGGCGATCCGGCTGGCCACCGAGACCGGTGAGTGGCGGCCGCGCCCCACGAAGCTGTGCGGCTGGTGCGACCACCGCGAGCGCTGCCCCGAGTTCGGGGGCACTCCCCCGCCGTACCCGCTGCCCGTGGGCGGGACCGAGCCGCAGGTGCCCGCGCAGGTACAGGGCACAATGGGGCGGGACTAGGGTCTTTCGTTCGGATCGGAGGCCCTGGGGTCCAGCGAAGGAGACTTACGTGGCCATCCGCGTCCTACTGGTCGACGACCAGCCACTGCTGCGCACCGGGTTCCGGATGATCCTGGAGGCGGAGCAGGACATCGCGGTCGTGGGCGAGGCCGGGGACGGCCTCCAGGCCCTGGACCAGGTGCGTGCGCTACAGCCCGATGTGGTGCTGATGGACATCCGTATGCCGCGGATGGACGGGGTGGAGGCCACCCGGCAGATCACCGGCCCCGAGCGGGACGGCCCGGCGAAGGTGCTGGTGCTGACCACCTTCGACCTCGACGAGTACGTGGTGGAGGCGCTGCGCGCGGGCGCGAGCGGTTTCCTGCTGAAGGACGCGCCGGCCAATGAGCTGGTGCAGGCGATCCGGGTGGTGGCGGCCGGTGAGGCGATGCTGGCGCCGAGCATCACGCGCCGGCTGCTGGACAAGTACGCCACGCACCTGCCCTCCGGGGACGAACCGGTGCCGGACACCCTGCACACCCTCACCGATCGTGAGGTGGAGGTGCTGAAGCTGGTGGCGCGCGGGCTGTCGAACGCGGAGATCGCCGCCGACCTGTTCGTGAGCGAGACGACGGTCAAGACCCACGTCGGGCACGTGCTGACCAAGCTGGGGCTGCGCGACCGGGTGCAGGCCGCGGTGTACGCCTACGAGAGCGGTCTGGTGCGGCCCGGCGCGCAGTGACCCGCGCCGTCCCCCGTACACATGACGGAGGCGCCCCTCCCCGGTCTGCCGGGAGGGGCGCCTCCGTCATGTGCGGCGCTGTGTGTCAGCCGCTCACACCGCGGCCGAGCTCCCACAGCCGCAGGGTGGCCGAGGAGTCGATGACGTAGGCGGCGCCGGTGATGTCGTCACGGGTGGCGACGTACTGCTTGCCCTGCCACAGCGGCAGCAGCGGCACGTCCTTGGCCACGAGGTCCTGGATGGCGGTCAGGCTGGTGGAGGCGGCGAGCCGGTCGGCCTGGCGGCGGGACTCGGGGAGCAGGTTCTTGCGGATCTCGTTGCTGACGTACGGCGTGTTGAGGGTGTTGTCGGCGTCCAGGAACGGCGCGATGAAGCTGTCGGCGTCCGGGAAGTCGGGGAACCAGCCCATGCCGTAGACGTCGTACTGGCCCTTCTGGGACGTCGGGTGGAAGACCTTCCAGGGGGTGCCCTGGATGTCGACGTCGAACAGGCCGCTGGAGTTGAGCTGCTGCTGGAGCACCTCGAACTCCTTCTTGGTGGCCGGGCCGTAGTGGTCGGTCGTGTAGTGCATCGTGAACTTGACCGGGGTGGTGATGCCGGCCTTGTTCAGCAGCGACTTGGCCTTGCTGACGCTGGGGTCGCCGTACTTGTTGAAGAACGAGTTGGAGTGGCCGGTGATGGTCGCCGGGACCATCGAGTACAGCGCGTCGGCCTGGGTCCCGTAGACCTTGGCGACCAGGTCGCTGCGGTTGATCAGCTGGGCCATCGCCTGCCGTACGGCCTTGTCCTTCACGCTGGCGGCGTCGGTGTTGAAGGCGAGGAAGCGCACTTCGAGACCGGGCATCTCGACGAGGTCGACCTTGCTGTCGCCGGAGGCGTTGGAGAGCTTGCGGATCTGGTCCGGCGACATCGCACGGGTCATCAGGTCGATGTCGCCCTTGTCCAGGGCGGCGCCCATGGCGTCGGCGTCCGTGAAGCTGCGCAGCTCGACCTTGTCGTTGTTGACCTTCAACGTCCCCTGGTAGTGGGGGTTCTTGGTGAAGACGGCGTCGACGAGCTCGTTGTTCTTGACGTCGGCCTTCATGGTGTACGGGCCGGAGCCGTCCACGCCGAAGCCGTCGCGCAGCTTGCCCTTGTCGTAGTCCTTGGGGTTGAGGATGCCCGCGACAGGGGTCGACAGCTTGAAGGGGAAGGTGGCGTCGGCCGTGTTGAGGTGGAAGATCACCTCGCGGTCGCCGCGGGTCTCCACGGTGTCGACGGTGGAGAGCAGGGCGAAGACGCCGTTCTCCGACTTGATGGCGCGGGCGCGGTCGACGGAGAACTTCACGTCGGCCGCGGTGACCGGGGTGCCGTCGGCGAACTTGAGGCCCTCGCGCAGCGTGCAGGCGTAGCGCTCGTTGCCGCTGTCGGTGAAGCCGCACTTCTCGGCGGCCTCGGGGACCGGCTGGCCGTCGCCCTTGGGCTGGATCATCAGGGTCTGCAACGTCTGGTGCAGCAGGTTCCAGGTGCCGATGTCATAGGCGTACGCCGGGTCCAGCGGCGCGGGGGCGTCCTTGGTGGCGGTGAACCGGTCCGTGGTGCCGATGACGATGGCGTCGCCGCTCTTGCCGCCGCTGTCGGAACCACCGCATGCGGCGAGCACCGGCGCGAGCAGTCCGACCACGGCCGGCAGCACCAAAGTCTTGCGGTTCATGCTCGAGTTTCTCCAGGGGCTGTCATGTCCGTGTACCCGGCATGCAGAGGGGGTGGTGCGGCCGATCACGGGGTGAGGACGATGGTCTCGCGACGAGACTAGTCCGCGCCCCGGACGCGGCCCGCCGCCCCCGGATCCGCTCCGCCATCACACAGCGGAACCGGCTGTCGACGGTGTGAAAACGCGCCACCGGAAGGATTCGTGCAGCCTTTCACCAATCGGGACACAAGGGCAGTCGGTCGGGGCCCGGCACGGGGGGTCCTGCACACCGGCGGACCACCGTCCACCCCGAGTCAGGTGACGAACGTCACATTGCCAACTCGGCCGACTGGTGCCGGAATTCAGCCATCCGGCGGGATTCCCCTTCATTCGCACACCCGTCACCAGGATTATCCCGTACGCCAGTGCGGACCGGGACGATTCCGCCGCGGCGCCCGGCGGGGCCCGCCTGGCCCGCCCTGGCGTCCAGGTCAGCCCGTGCTCGGCGGCTGCGGGTACGTCATCAGCGACTGGAGGAACGGCAGGTCGACCTCTTCGAGCGAGCCGACGACGGTGCGGCGCGGGGCGGGGGCGATGGGCGCGACGGAGGGCACGGCGACCACCCGGCAGCCGGCCGCCTCCGCGGCGGCGACCCCGGTCGCGGTGTCCTCGACGACCGCGCACCGCGCCGGGTCCGCGCCCAGCCGGGAGGCGGCCAGCAGATACGGGTCGGGGTGCGGCTTGGTGCGCGCCACCTCGTCGCCGGCGACCGACAGAGCGAAGTGGTGGGGGCCGAGCGAGGCCAGGACGCGGTCGATGATGCGCCGGTGGGAGGCGGAGACCAGGGCGGTGGGGATCTCGTGCGCGGACAGCTCGGCCAGCAGCCGCGCGGCGCCCGGCATCAGCGGCAGAGCCCGGCCGATACGGTCCTCGAACCCCGCGTTGAGCAGCACGGTCACCTCGGCGAGGGTGACGGCGGCGCCGGTGGCCTCGATGAGGAAGCCGGCGCTGCGGGTCATGGGGCCGCCGACGACGACATGCCGCCATGCCTCGTCGAGGCGGTGGCCGAGCGCGGCGAAGACCTCGACCTCCACGTCCCACCAGAAGCCCTCGGTGTCCACCAGCGTGCCGTCCATGTCGAGGAGCACCGCCTGAAGGGCTGAGCCTTCGGCCGTACAGGTGCCGAGCGCGGGGACCGTACTGGTCATCCGGCATACCTCCTTGAGGGACGATCAGGCCGGTTCCCGCGCGGGAACCGGCCTACAGTGGACCGACCAGTGTACGACGCGGACCGGGCGAACGCTCTGCGAACACCTCGCGCGGGCTTCGCACACGCCTCGCACCCGCCTCGCGCGGGCCCGGCAGCGGGCCCCTCGGCCGTCATCGGGGGCCGTTGCCGGGAGCACGCGGCCCCCGGGACCGGAGACGGTGCTCCTGTCCCGGGGGCCGCGGGAACCGCTCAGCGGGCGTTGAAGTACTTCGCCTCCGGGTGGTGGATCACGATGGCGTCGGTGGACTGCTCCGGGTGGAGCTGGAACTCCTCGGAGAGGTGGACGCCGATCCGCTCGGGCTCCAGCAGGGCGGCGATCTTCGCGCGGTCCTCCAGGTCGGGGCAGGCGCCGTAGCCGAGGGAGAAGCGGGCCCCGCGGTACTTCAGGGCGAACATGTCCTCCATGGCGTCCGGGTCCTCGCCCGCGAAGCCCAGCTCGGAGCGGACCCGGGCGTGCCAGTACTCGGCCAGGGCCTCGGCCAGCTGCACGGACAGGCCGTGCAGCTCCAGATAGTCGCGGTAGGAGTCGGAGGCGAACAGCCGTGCGGTCTCCTCACCGATCCGCGAGCCGACGGTGACGACCTGGAAGCCGATGACGTCGGTCTCGCCCGACTCCTCCGGGCGGAAGAAGTCCGCCAGGCACAGCCGGCGGCCGCGGCGCTGGCGCGGGAAGGTGAAGCGGGTGCGCTCGTTGCCCCGCTCGTCCAGGACGATCAGGTCGTCGTCCTTGGACACGCACGGGAAGTAGCCGTGGACGACGGCCGCCTCCAGGAGGTTGTCCGTCTGGAGCCGGTCGAGCAGCCCGCGCAGCCGGGGCCTGCCCTCGCTCTCCACCAGCTCCTCGTAGGTCGGCCCGTCGCCGGTGCGGGCCTGGCGCAGCCCCCACTGGCCCTTGAACAGCGCGCCCTCGTCCAGCCAGGACGCGTACTCCTTGAGCTGGATGCCCTTGCTGACCCGGGTGCCCCAGAACGGCGGCTCGGGCACCGGGTTGTCGGTGGCCACGTCGGAGCGGACGTGACCCTCCTCCGGGCGCTCCTCGATCTCGGCGGCGGCCGGGCGGACCCGGCGCTGGCGCAGTTCGGGCAGCTTGGCGCCGGGGACGCCGCGCTTGACGCCGATGAGGGCGTCCATCAGGCGCAGCCCCTCGAAGGCGTCGCGGGCGTAGCGGACCTCGCCCTCGTAGATCTCGTACAGGTCCTGTTCGACGTAGGCCCTGGTCAGCGCGGCGCCGCCGAGGATGACCGGATAGCTGGCGGCGAGGCCGCGGGCGTTCAGCTCCTCCAGGTTCTCCTTCATGATCACCGTGGACTTGACCAGCAGTCCGGACATGCCGATCACATCGGCCCGGTGCTCGTCGGCGGCCTCCAGGATGGCCGAGACGGGCTGCTTGATGCCCAGGTTGACGACGTTGTAGCCGTTGTTCGACAGGATGATGTCGACGAGGTTCTTGCCGATGTCGTGGACGTCACCGCGGACGGTGGCGAGCACGATGGTGCCCTTGCCCGCCTCGTCGGTCTTCTCCATGTGCGGCTCCAGATGGGCCACCGCGTTCTTCATGACCTCGGCGGACTGGAGCACGAACGGCAGCTGCATCTGGCCGGAGCCGAACAGTTCGCCGACGACCTTCATGCCGTCCAGCAGGGTGTCGTTGACGATGTCCAGCGCCCTGCGGGTCTCCAGCGCCTCGTCGAGGTCGGCCTCCAGGCCGTTGCGCTCGCCGTCGATGATGCGCCGCTTGAGCCGCTCGTCCAGCGGCAGCGCGGCCAGTTCCTCGGCCTTGCCCGCCTTCAGGGACTTCGCGGTGGCGCCCTCGAACAGCTGCATGAGCTTCTGCAACGGGTCGTAGCCCTCGCGGCGCCGGTCGTAGATCAGGTCGAGCGCCGTGGTGACCTGCTCCTCGTCGAACCGCGCGATCGGCAGGATCTTGGAGGCGTGCACGATCGCGGAGTCCAGGCCCGCCTTCACACACTCGTCGAGGAAGACGGAGTTCAGCAGGATCCGGGCGGCCGGGTTCAGGCCGAAGGAGATGTTGGACAGGCCGAGCGTGGTCTGCACCTCGGGGTGGCGGCGCTTCAGCTCGCGGATGCCCTCGATGGTGGCCAGGCCGTCCTTGCGGGACTCCTCCTGGCCGGTGCAGATCGTGAAGGTCAGGCAGTCGACGAGGATGTCCTCCTCGCGGATGCCCCAGTTGCCGGTGAGGTCGTCGATCAGCCGCTCGGCGATCTCGACCTTCTTCTCGGGCGTACGCGCCTGGCCCTGCTCGTCGATGGTGAGCGCGACCAGCGCGGCGCCGTGCTCGCCCGCCAGCTCGGCGACGCGGGCGAAGCGGGAGTCCGGCCCCGCGCCGTCCTCGTAGTTCACCGAGTTGATCACCGCGCGGCCGCCCAGCTTCTCCAGACCGGCCCGGATGACCTCGACCTCGGTGGAGTCCAGGACCAGCGGCAGGGTGGAGGCGGTGGCGAAGCGCCCGGCCAGCTCCGCCATGTCGGCCGCGCCGTCCCGGCCGACGTAGTCCACGCAGAGGTCGAGCATGTGCGCGCCCTCGCGGATCTGCTCGCGGGCCAGCTCGACGCAGTCGTCCCAGCGGGCCTCCAGCATGGCCTCGCGGAACTTCTTGGAGCCGTTGGCGTTCGTGCGCTCGCCGATGGCCAGGTACGAGGTGTCCTGCCGGAAGGGGACCGTCTGGTACAGGGAGGCGGCGCCCGGCTCGGGGCGCGGGTCGCGGGCGGTGGGGGTCAGGCCGCGCACCCGCTCCACGACCCGGCGCAGGTGCTCGGGCGTGGTGCCGCAGCAGCCGCCGATCAGGGACAGCCCGTAGTCGCGGACGAAGTGCTCCTGCGCGTCCGCCAGCTCCGGCGCGGTCAGCGGGTAGTGCGCGCCGTCCTTGGTGAGGACCGGCAGACCGGCGTTCGGCATGCACGACAGGGGGATGCGCGCGTGCCGGGCGAGGTAGCGCAGGTGCTCGCTCATCTCGGCGGGGCCGGTGGCGCAGTTCAGGCCGATCATGTCGACGCCCAGCGGTTCCAGCGCGGTCAGCGCGGCGCCGATCTCCGAGCCCAGCAGCATGGTGCCGGTCGTCTCGACGGTCACCGAGACCACCAGCGGCACGTCGTAGCCCGCCGTCGCCATGGCCCGGCGGGCGGCGATCACCGACGCCTTGGTCTGGAGCAGGTCCTGCGTGGTCTCCACCAGCAGGGCGTCGGCGCCGCCGGCGAGCAGCCCCTCGGCGCTCTGCTGGTAGGCGTCGCGGATGGCGGCGAACGTCGTGTGGCCCAGGGTGGGCAGCTTGGTGCCCGGCCCCATGGAGCCGAGGACCCAGCGCTGCCGGCCGTCCCGGGCGGCGAACTCGTCCGCCGTCTCGCGGGCGATCCGGGCCCCGGCCTCGGACAGCTCGATGATCCGCTCGGGGATGTCGTACTCGCCCAGCGCCGTCAGGTTGGCGCCGAAGGTGTTGGTCTCCACGCAGTCCACACCGGCGTCGAAGTACGCGGCGTGGACCGAGCGGACGATGTCGGGGCGGGTGACGTTCAGGACCTCGTTGCAGCCCTCCAGCTGCTGGAAGTCGTCCAGCGAGGGCTCCTGGGCCTGGAGCATGGTGCCCATCGCTCCGTCGGCGACCACCACGCGGGCGGCGAGCGCTTCGCGGAGGGCGGACACCCGGGTCCGGCTGTCGGCGGAACCGTCGACGGAGGCGTCGGCGGAAGGGGTCGGCGGCAACGAGGCCATGAAGGGGCTCCCTGAAGGTGCGACGGCTGTCGGCTTTGCGTCTTCCCCGGCGGTCCCGGGCGGTCGGCCCAGGGCTCCCGGGAAGGGCGCACGCCGCAAGAGTAGCCGGGACCGGAGGCGGGCGGTCAGGGGCGTCCACCACACGGACGAGCATGTCACCGTTGCCGGGGCGGATGGCCGGTTGCGTAACAGCTGAGGGCCGACCATTAGCGGAGAGTCGACAAGGACCGGTAGTGTTCGGCATTGCCGAACGGTGGCAGCACATCGCACGCCGGCGGTCGAAGGGGACGGAGGGCAGCACGGCGATGGCACGGAACATCCAGTCGCTCGAACGGGCCGCCGCGATGCTGCGGCTGCTCGCGGGCGGCGAGCGACGGCTCGGCCTGTCGGACATCGCCTCGTCGCTGGGCCTCGCCAAGGGCACCGCCCACGGCATCCTGCGCACCCTCCAGCAGGAGGGGTTCGTGGAGCAGGACGACGCCTCCGGGCGCTACCAGCTCGGCGCGGAGCTGCTGCGCCTGGGCACCACCTATCTGGACGTGCACGAACTGCGGGCGCGCGCCCTGGTGTGGACCGACGACCTGGCCCGCTCCAGCGGGGAGAGCGTCCACCTGGGCGTCCTGCACCAGCAGGGCGTGCTGATCGTGCACCACGTCTTCCGGCCGGACGACAGCCGGCAGGTCCTGGAGATCGGGGCCATGCAGCCGCTGCACTCCACGGCCCTGGGCAAGGTCCTGTCGGCCTACGACCCGGTCGCGCACAGCGAGGCGCTGGAGACCGAGCGCCGGGCCTTCACGGACCGGACGGTGTGCACGGCCCCCGACTTCGAGCAGCTCCTCGACCTCACCCGCGCGCGCGGGTACGCGGCCGACGTGGAGGAGACCTGGGAGGGCGTGGCGTCCATCGCGGCGCCCATCCACGACCGGCGGCGGATGCCGGTGGGGGCGGTCGGCATCACCGGCGCCGTGGAGCGGGTCTGCCGGGACGGGGAGCTGCGCCCGGAGCTGATAGCGGCGGTGCGCGACTGCGCCCGCGCGGTCTCCCGGGACCTGGGCGCCGGGCGGTTCTGAGCCGCCGCCCGCGCCCCGGCGACGCACTGTCGCCCCCCTTCGCCCTTCCCCCCTCCCCCTTCGCCGTTTCGCCCTTCCCCTTTCCGCGGCCCCGGGCCGCACCGGCCGGTACGCCCCCGCGTACCGGCCTTTCGCATGCCCGCGCGCGGGTGTCGCGCCGGGCCCCGCACGGCAGCCGCGCCGGGCCGCGCGCACCGGCGCGGACCGGGACGCCACGTAACGATCGTGCTTTGCGCAACAGACCTCTTGACGCCCGTCTGGGAGAGGGTGAGACTCGCGTCCACCGGTCGGCATTGTCGAACACCTTGCGGAAAAACGCGTTAGAGTGTGACAACGCCAAGGGCCGGCATCGCTCTCACCCCGAGGGCACCAGACCCCCGGAGGGACCCGGGGTTCGGCTTCCCCTGGACGAAGGACAAAGGAGTCGCGGGTGTCCAGCTCCGACATCTTCATCGGCGAGACCATCGGTACCGCCATACTCATCCTGCTCGGCGGCGGTGTCTGTGCCGCCGTCACCCTGAAGGCCTCCAAGGCCCGCAACGCCGGCTGGCTCGCCATCACCTTCGGGTGGGGCTTCGCGGTCATGACGGCCGCGTACATATCGGGTCCGCTCTCCGGCGCCCACCTCAACCCGGCCGTGACGCTCGCCCTCGCCATCAAGGACGGCGCGTGGACGAACGTGCCGACCTACCTCGCCGGTCAGCTGCTCGGCGCCATGATCGGCGCGGTGCTCGTCTGGGCCGCCTACTACGGCCAGTTCCAGGCGCACCTGACCGACAAGGAGATCGTCGGCGGTCCCGGCGCGCAGGCCACCACCGCCAAGGCCGTCGAGGCGCAGGAGAAGGGCGCGGGCCCCGTGCTCGGTGTCTTCTCCACCGGCCCGGAGATCCGCAACGTGGTGCAGAACCTCGCCACGGAGATCATCGGCACCTTCGTGCTGATCCTCGCGATCCTCACCCAGGGCCTGAACGACAAGGGCAACGGCCTCGGTGTCGTCGGCGCCCTGATCACCGGCTTCGTGGTCGTCTCCATCGGCCTCTCGCTCGGCGGTCCCACCGGCTACGCGATCAACCCGGTCCGCGACCTCGGCCCGCGCATCGTGCACGCCCTCCTCCCGCTGCCCAACAAGGGCGGCTCGGACTGGGGCTACGCCTGGATCCCGGTGGTCGGCCCGCTGGTCGGCGCGGCCATCGCCGCCGGTGTCTACAACGTCGCCTTCGCCTGACGAGCGGCGCGCCCGTCCCCCGGGCGGCGCGCGCCGAGCCGCACCGCACGCGCCGTACGCGCAGCCCCACTGACCACGGACCTCAGGAGCAGACAGTGACCGACGCCCACACCGCCGGACCCTTCATCGCCGCCATCGACCAGGGCACGACCTCGTCCCGCTGCATCGTCTTCGACCGGGACGGCCGGATCGTCTCCGTCGACCAGAAGGAACACGAGCAGATCTTCCCCAAGCCGGGCTGGGTCGAGCACGACGCCGCCGAGATCTGGACCAACGTCCAGGAGGTCGTCGCCGGAGCCGTCGAGAAGGCCGGCATCACCCGCGACGACATCAAGGCCATCGGCATCACCAACCAGCGCGAGACCACCGTGCTGTGGGACAAGAACACCGGTGAGCCCGTCCACAACGCCATCGTCTGGCAGGACACCCGCACCGACGCCCTCTGCCGCGAGCTGGGCCGCAATGTCGGACAGGACCGCTTCCGCCGCGAGACCGGCCTGCCGCTGGCCTCCTACTTCGCCGGGCCCAAGGCCCGCTGGCTGCTCGACAACGTCGAGGGCCTGCGCGAGCGCGCCGAGGCGGGCGACATCCTCTTCGGCACCATGGACACCTGGGTCATCTGGAACCTGACCGGTGGTGCCGAGGGCGGCAAGCACGTCACCGACGTCACCAACGCCTCCCGCACCCTGCTGATGAACCTGCACAGGATGGAGTGGGACCCGAAGATCGCCGAGTCCATCGGCGTCCCGACCGAGATCCTGCCCGAGATCCGCTCCTCCGCCGAGGTCTACGGCGAGGTCAAGGGCGGCCGCCTGGGCGAGCTGCTCGGCGGGATCCCGGTCGCCTCCGCGCTCGGCGACCAGCAGGCCGCGCTGTTCGGCCAGACCTGTTTCGCCGAGGGCGAGACCAAGTCGACGTACGGCACCGGCACCTTCATGGTGATGAACACCGGTGACAAGATCATCAACTCCTACAGCGGGCTGCTGACCACGGTCGGCTACCAGATCGGCGACCAGAAGCCGGTCTACGCGCTGGAGGGCTCGATCGCCGTCACCGGCTCCCTGGTGCAGTGGATGCGCGACCAGATGGGCCTGATCTCCACCGCCGCCGAGATCGAGACGCTGGCGCTCTCGGTCGAGGACAACGGCGGCGCCTACTTCGTGCCGGCCTTCTCCGGCCTGTTCGCCCCGTACTGGCGCTCCGACGCCCGCGGTGTGATCGCCGGTCTGACCCGGTACGTCACCAAGGCGCACCTCGCGCGCGCCGTCCTGGAGGCCACCGCCTGGCAGACGCGGGAGATCGCCGACGCCATGACCAAGGACTCCGGCGTCGAGCTGGCCGCGCTGAAGGTCGACGGCGGCATGACCTCCAACAACCTGCTGATGCAGACGCTCTCGGACTTCCTGGACGCCCCCGTGGTGCGCCCGATGGTCGCCGAGACCACCTGCCTCGGCGCCGCCTACGCCGCCGGTCTCGCCGTCGGTTTCTGGGCCTCCACCGACGATCTGCGCCAGAACTGGCGCCGGGCCGCCGAGTGGACCCCCCGCATGGACGCGGAGACCCGCGACCGTGAGTACAAGAGCTGGCTCAAGGCCGTCGAGCGGACCATGGGCTGGATCGCCGAAGAAAGCTGACGAGGAGTAAGAACCACCATGACCAGTCAGTCCACCCTGTCCGTGCCTGCCCTCGGGACGCACCCGGCCTCCGGCTCGAACCCGAGCCGGGCCGAGACCCGGGAGCAGCTCTCCAAGGCGACGTACGACCTCCTCGTGATCGGCGGCGGCATCCTGGGCATCTCCACCGCCTGGCACGCCGCGCAGTCCGGACTCAGGGTGGCCCTGGTCGACGCCGGCGACTGGGCCGGCGCCACCTCCTCCGCCTCCTCCAAGCTGCTCCACGGCGGTCTGCGCTACCTTCAGACCGGCGCGGTGAAGCTGGTGGCGGAGAACCACTTCGAGCGCCGTGCGGTCTCCCGCCAGGTGGCCCCCCACCTGGCGAACCCGCTCACCTTCTACCTCCCCGTGTACAAGGGCGGGCCGCACGGCGCGGCGAAGCTCGGGGCGGGCGTCTTCGCCTACTCCGCGCTCTCCGCGTTCGGTGACGGCGTGGGCCACCTGCTCAGCCCGGCCAAGGCCGCGCAGGACGTGCCCGAGCTGCGCACCGAGAACCTCAAGGCCGTGGCCGTCTACGGCGACGACCAGATGAACGACGCGCGCATGGCGCTGATGACGGTCCGCGCGGCCGTCGAGGCGGGCGCGGTCGTCCTCAACCACGCCGAGGTCACCGGGCTGCGCTTCACCAAGGGCCGGGTCACCGGCGCCGAGCTGAAGGACCGGCTGTCCGGCGACGAGTTCGGCGTGGACGCCCGCCTGGTGCTGAACGCCACCGGTCCGTGGGTCGACCACCTGCGCAGGCTGGAGGACCCGAACGCGGCGCCCTCCATCCGGCTGTCCAAGGGCGCGCACCTGGTCCTCAAGCGCACCGCGCCGTGGAAGGCCGCGCTGGCCACGCCCATCGACAAGTACCGCATCACCTTCGCCCTCCCCTGGGAGGACATGCTGCTGCTGGGCACCACCGACGAGGAGTACGAGGGCGACCCGGCCGATGTCGCGGTCAACGACAAGGACGTCGCCCAGATACTCGATGAGGCCGCGTTCTCCATCCGCGACCAGCAGCTCGACCGCGATCTGATCACCTACGCCTTCGCGGGTCTGCGGGTGCTGCCCGGCGGCCCCGGCAACACCGCCAAGGCCAAGCGCGAGACGGTCGTGACCGAGGGCAGGGGCGGCATGCTGTCCGTGGCCGGCGGCAAGTGGACCACGTTCCGGCACATCGGCCGCACCGTGATGAAGAAGCTGGAGTCGCTGCCGGGCCACCCGCTGGGCGACGACTTCGAGCCGATCTCGGCGCTGCCGAAGAAGCTGCCGCTGCCGGGTATCGCCAACCCCCGCGCGGTCGCGCACCGGCTGCTGGTGGACCGTCCGGCGCCCGGCCCGCGCATGGCCGCCGACACCGCCCGGCACCTGGCCACGCACTACGGCTCGCTGGCCCTGGACATCGCCCGGCTGGCCAACGAGAACCCGGAGCTGGGCGAGCGGGTCCACCCGGACGCCCCGGAGATCTGGGCGCAGGTCGTGTGGGCCCGTGACCAGGAGTGGGCCGAGACGCCCGACGACGTGCTGCGCCGCCGTACGACGCTGACGATCCGCGGCCTGGCCACGGACGAGGTCCGCGCGAAGGTGCAGGACGTGCTCGACAAGAAGTAGTCCGCACGGCGGTGGGGGCGGTTCCGCGGCTGCGGGGCCGCCCCACCGGCTGTCCGGGGCCGCCCCGGGCTCCCTGCGGGAAGGCCGTCCCGGGCTCCGTGCGCGAGGGGTGTCCGGGGCTTCGTAGCGGAGCGCGGGACCGGGCGGCGGGCCGGGAGCGGTGCGGCGGCCCGGCCGCATAATGGCCGCCGAGACATCCCATGTCTGACGGAGCGGAGACCGAGCATGGCAGTGACCGACGAGGCGATCGGGAAGATCAAGGCGATGATCGTCTCCGGTGCGCTGCGGCCCGGTGACCGGCTGCCCAGGGAGAGCGAACTCGCCGCCGGACTGGGGCTGTCGCGCAACTCCCTGCGGGAGGCGGTGCGCGCGCTGTCGCTGATGCGGATCCTGGACGTGCGCCAGGGCGACGGCACGTATGTGAGCAGTCTGGATCCGCAACTCCTGCTGGAGGCGCTGAGTTTTGTCGTCGACTTCCACCGCGACGACACCGTGCTGGAGTTCCTGGCGGTGCGCCGCATCCTGGAGCCGGCCGCGACCGCGCTGGCGGCCGCCCGCCTCGACGAGCGGTGTCTGGACGCCCTGGAGGCGCGGCTGGACTCGCTGGGCCCGGCCCCTTCGGTGGAGGAACTGGTCTCAGCGGACCTGGAGTTCCACCGGGCCATCGTGTCCGGCTCGGGCAACTCGGTGCTCTGCTCCCTGCTCGACGGGCTGTCCGGGCCCACCACGCGGGCCCGGGTCTGGCGCGGGCTGACCCAGGAGGACGCCGTGGGCCGCACGCTGCGCGAGCACCGGGCGATCCTCGGCGCCCTGCGCGACAGGGACGCGGAGGCGGCCCGTTCATGGGCGACGGTGCACATCGCGAGCGTCGAGCACTGGCTGCGCTCGGCGCTGTGACAGCGGTCAGCCCTCGGATGTGTGGGGCTCGCCGGGGGTCCGGCGGGGGGCAGCGGCGATCATGGGTGTTCGAGTGTCTCGGACGGGGCAGTGATGCGTTCACTCCCCCGTGCAAGGGGGTCGCGGTCGCCCCCGTCGCACGCCGTAAGGTTGGTGGGTCAAGCGAGGGCACGTCGGAAGGAGGCGCTGGGTGATCGAGCTCGAGGGGGTACCCGAGCTGATCGACCCGGTCATGGTGGCCGCGTTCGAGGGCTGGAACGATGCCGGCGACGCCGCCTCCACCGCGGTCGCGCATCTGGAGAAGGAGTGGAAGGGCGAGGTGTTCGCGGCGCTGGACGCCGAGGACTACTACGACTTCCAGGTGAACCGCCCCACGGTCTTCATGGACGGCGGTGTGCGGAAGATCACTTGGCCGACGACCAGACTGTCGGTGGTGCGCATCGGCGGGGACAAACCGCGCGATCTGGTCCTGGTGCGCGGGATCGAACCGTCCATGCGCTGGCGCTCGTTCTGCAACGAACTGCTCGGTTTCGCGCACGAGCTGGGGGTGGAGCTGGTGGTGATCCTGGGCGCCCTGCTCGGCGACACCCCGCACACCCGCCCGGTGCCGATCAGCGGGACGACCTCCGACGCCGACCTGGCCCGCCGGATGGACCTGGAGGAGACCAAGTACGAGGGCCCGACGGGCATCGTGGGCGTCCTCCAGGAGGCGTGCACGCACGCGGGCGTCCCGGCGGTCTCGCTGTGGGCGGCGGTGCCGCACTACGTGTCGCAGCCGCCCAACCCGAAGGCCACGCTGGCGCTGCTGAACCGCCTGGAGGACCTGCTCGACCTGCGGATCCCGCTGGGCGAGCTGGCCGAGGACGCACGGGCCTGGCAGGTGGGCGTGGACCAGCTGGCCGCCGAGGACACCGAGGTCGCCGAGTACGTGCAGACGCTGGAGGAGGCCCGGGACACCGCCGAGCTGCCGGAGGCGTCGGGCGAGGCCATCGCCCGCGAGTTCGAGCGGTATCTGCGGCGCCGGGACGGCGGCGGACCCTCCTCCGGCGGGCACGCCACGACGGACGGCGGCGAGGGCGGCTCGTTCCTGCGGGACGGCCCCGGCGGGCGCACCCGGCCGCCGAAGCCGCAGCGGCCCGGGGCGGAGACCGACGGGAGCGAGGCGGAGACCGACGGGAGCGACGGTGACGACGGCGGCGCCGTCGGCCGGGACGGCGGCGACAGCGGCCCGGGGGACGACGCTCCGAAGGACTGAGCGGCCCGGAGCCGGGGCGGACGGAGCGGGGGCGGACGGAGCGGGGGCGGACGGAGCGGGGGCGGACGGAGCGGGGGCGGTGCGCGGATCGCGCACCGCCCCCGATCGACGTCAGGGAACCGGCCGGGTCAGACGGCCACGCCCAGCAGGGCGTCGACGGCCCGCGAGACCAGACCGGGCGCGCCGGTGTCGGTGCCGCCCCGCTCCTGCTGGAGCGCGGCCCAGCGGTCGACAGCGGCGAGCGCGGCCGGGGAGTCCAGGTCGGCGGCGAGGGCGTCGCGGATCTCCTCCACCAGCGCGTCGGCGGACGGGCCGTCGGGCCGGGAGACGGCCGCGCGCCAGCGGTCCAGCCGCGCCACGGCGTCCGCGAGCACCTGGTCGGTCCACTCCCAGTCGGAGCGGTAGTGGTGGGCGAGCAGCGCGAGCCGGATGGCGGCCGGGTCCACGCCGTCGCGGCGCAGCCGGGACACGAAGACCAGGTTGCCCTTGGACTTGGACATCTTCTCGCCGTCCAGCGCGACCATGCCCGCGTGCACGTACGCCTTGGCCATCGGGAACTCGCCGGTGAGCACCTGGGCGTGCGAGGCGCCCATCTCGTGGTGCGGGAAGACGAGGTCGGAGCCGCCGCCCTGGACGTCGAAGCCCATGCCGAGGTGGTCGAGGGCGATGGCCACGCACTCGATGTGCCAGCCGGGCCGGCCGCGGCCCAGGGAGGCGCCGTCCCAGCTCGGTTCGCCGTCCCTGGCCGCCATCCACAGCATCGGGTCGAGCGGGTTCTTCTTGCCGGGGCGGTCGGGGTCGCCGCCGCGCTCGGCGGACAGCAGCCGCATCGCGGCGGCGTCGAGGTGCGAGACCTCGCCGAAGTGGGGGTCGGACTCGACGGAGAAGTAGACGTCGCCGTCGAGTTCGTAGGCGGCGCCCAGGTCACGCAGGCGCTCCACCAGCGGGACGATGCCGGGTATCGCCTCCACGGCGCCTATGTAGTGGCGCGGCGGCAGCATCCGCAGGGCGGTCATGTCCTCGCGGAAGAGCGCCGTCTCCTGCTCGGCCAGCTTCACCCAGTCGACGTCGTCGCGCTGCGCCCGCTCCAGCAGCGGATCGTCGACATCGGTCACGTTCTGGACGTAGTGGACCTGGCGCTTGGTGTCGAGCCACACGCGCTGGACGAGGTCGAACGCGTTGTAGGTCGCCGCGTGCCCCATGTGGGTGGCGTCGTACGGCGTGATGCCGCAGACGTAGATACGGGCGACGGGACCGGGGTCGAGGGTCACCGGGCCCCCGGTCGCGGTGTCGTGGATCCTCAGGTCGCGGCCCTGACCAGGCAGGGCGGGGACCTCGGAAGCGGGCCAGGCATGCATGTCATGAGCGTAACCGGACCGCGGTCCCGTCTACGAACCGGACCGCGCAGATGACCGGTAAGGCGTTCTTGCGCGATCACGTCGGGTGTGCTGCCGCACCGCCGCTACACCGGCGGCCAGGGGATCGCCGGCCACTCCCCCGTCGGCTCGGGATGGACACCGGAGGCGAGGAGGGTGTCCACGCGCGCGCGTGCGGCCCCGATCTCCGCCGGGGCGATGAGGGCGGCCAGCCGGGTGGCGAGGGCGCCGCCGTCGCCCAGGGCGTCCCTGAGGCCCTTGAGGACGCCCAGGGCCTCCTGCGGCAGGGGCTCGCCGGCCCAGCCCCACAGGAGGGTGCGCAGCTTGTTCTCGGTGTGGAAGGTGACGCCGTGGTCGATCCCGTAGAGGCGGCCGTCCGGGGCGGGCAGCAGATGGCCGCCCTTGCGGTCGGCGTTGTTGATCACCGCGTCCAGCACGGACAGCCGCCGCAGCCGCTCGTCGTCGGCGTGCACCAGGAGCGCGGTGCGGTCCTCGCCGACCTCGGCGAAGCCGATCGCCTTCCAGCCGGGGCCCGGTTCCTCGGCGTCCAGCAGGGCGAGCAGTTCGGTGCCGGGGCCCTCCTCCTGGGCCTCGATCCACAGCTGGACCATGCCCTCGCCGTAGGGGCCCTCGCGCAGCACGGTCGGCGGCACCAGGTGCCAGCCGGTCGCCTCGGAGACCTCGTAGGCGGCCACCTCGCGGCCTGCCAGGGTGCCGTCGGGGAAGTCCCACAGCGGGCGCTCCCCGGCGACCGGCTTGTAGACGCAGGACGCCTCCCGGCCGTCGTACGCGACGGTGCACAGCAGCGCCGCGTTGGAGGCCTCACGGATGCGGCCGCGCACGGTCAGCTCGCCGCGGGCGAGCAGTTCGGCGGACGCCGCGTGCGGCGTCACGCCCCGCGGCGGTATCCGTTCTGGCGCGGACATACGTGTCCTTCCGGGTCGAGCGGGAGGCTGCACAGCGGGCACGGCGGCCGCCCGGCGTTGACGACGTCGAGTGCACGCTTGGCGAACGCCCTCGCCTGGATGCCGGTGAGCCGGACCCGCAGCATCGGGGGGCCGTTCTCCTCGTCCTGGAGCAGCCGTTCCTCGGCCTCGGCGAGGTCCTCCTCGGACTCGGCGTCGAGTTCGACGAGGGCCTGGGCCTCGACGACCATGCGCTCTTCCTCGCCGTCCCAGGCGAGTGCCATGGTGCCGACCCGGAACTCCTCCTCGACGGGGGTGTCCAGCGGGCCGGTGTCGGCGATCTCGGTGGGGGCCATCGCGGGCACGGCGGCGTTGCCGCCGCTGCGGCGCACCACCTCGTCGAGCAGTTCGTCCATGCGTTCGGCGAGCGCCGCGACCTGGGTCTTCTCCAGGGCCACGCTGGTCACCCGGGAGCCTGCGGTGGCCTGGAGGAAGAACGTACGGCGTCCGGGCAGCCCGACCGTGCCGGCCACGAAACGGTCCGGGGGGTCGTAGAGGAACACCTGACGGGACACGTCCTGTCTCCATGGGGATCGGGAGAAACGGGGAAAACGACGGTAAACGACGGAGGGGGTGGGGCTACGGCGACCGCTTCACCCTACTGCGGGCGACGATCACGGTGCGCCCGCGCCGCCCCCGACCGGTGCGTCGCCGCCGGCGCTCTCCTCGCGCGGGGCGAGGGAGGCGAGGTCGCCGGTGTCGCCGAGGCGCACCAGGAAGGGCCGCAGCCTGGTGTAGCGGATCGCGGTGACCGAGCAGGGCTCGACGGAGATCCGCTGGAAGAGGTCGAGGTGGAGGCCGAGCGCCTCGGCGACCAGGGACTTGATGATGTCGCCGTGGGAGCACATCAGATAGACGGCGTCGGGGCCGTGGTCGCGTTCCACGCGCGCGTTCCACTCGCGCACCGCCTCGGCGGCGCGGGTCTGCATGGCGCGCAGGGACTCGCCGCCGGGGAAGGCGGCGGCGGAGGGGTGCGCCTGGACGACCTCCATCAGCGGCTCGTCCTTGAGTTCGGCGAGCTTGCGGCCGGACCAGTCGCCGTAGTGGCACTCCCCGATCCGCTCGTCGGTGTGCGCGCCCAGGCCGGGCCGTGCGTCCAGGAGGGGCTGTACGGTCTCCTGGCAGCGCTGCAACGGGCTGGTGACCACCTCGGCGAGCGGCAGCGCGGCGAGCCGGCCGGGCAGCGCGGCGGCCTGTGCGGCACCGCGTTCGTCGAGGGCGACGCCGGGCGTCCAGCCGGCGAGCAGTCCCGCGGTGTTGGCGGTGGAACGTCCGTGCCTGACGAGGATCAGCGTGGGCATGCGGCCAGGGTAGGGGTATACGCGGCTCCGGCGTCGGCCGGACGAAAGGGGAACACGCTCAGTGATCGTCGACTGTGGCATCTACCGTGGCGGGCACCGCACGGAGGGCCCGGAGGACTTCTCCGACGCCCTGGCCGAGGCGCGGGCGGCCGGGGGGTTCGTGTGGGTGGGACTGCATGAGCCGACCGAGCAGGAGTTCGACCTGGTCACCGAGGAGTTCAGCCTGCATCCGCTGGCGGTCGAGGACGCCCTGAAGGCGCACCAGCGGCCCAAGCTGGAGGTCTACGACGACTCGCTGTTCGCGGTCCTCAAGCCCGTGGGGTACGAGCCGCAGAGCGACGAGGTGTCGGCCGGCGAGATCATGATCTTCCTGGGCGACTCGTTTGTCGTCACCGTGCGTCACGGTGAGAGCGACGGACTGGCCGTCGTACGGCACCGGCTCGAACAGGAGCCGGAGATGCTCGGCAAGGGTCCGACCGCCGTGCTGTACGCGATCGCCGACGCGACCGTCGACCACTATCTGGACGTGGCGACCGAGTTGCAGACCGACCTGGAGGAGCTGGAGGCGGAGGTCTTCTCCCCCGACCGGGGCGGCTCGCGGCACACCGCCTCCCGCATCTACAACTTCAAGCGGCAGATCACCGAGTTCCGGCGCGCGACGGGCCCGCTCGCGGTGCCCATGGCGCGCCTGGGCGGGACCGGGGTGGGCGCGTTCACCGCGACCGTCCCGTTCGTGGACGACTCGGCGCACCCCTTCTTCCGGGACGTCAGCGACCACCTGACCCGGGTGAACGAGTCCGTGGAGGGCCTGGACCGGCTCGTCTCGGACATCCTCTCGGCCCATCTGGCGCAGACCAGCGTCCAGCAGAACGACGACATGCGGAAGATCTCCGCGTGGGCGGCCATGGCCGCGATCCCGACGATGATCGCCGGCATCTACGGCATGAACTTCGACCACATGCCCGAACTGCACTGGATCTGGTCGTACCCGGCGGTGATCGGGCTGATGGCCGTCCTGGAGGTGCTGCTGTACCGGCAGTTCAAGCGGCGGGACTGGCTGTGAGGACGGCACGGGGCGCGGCGTACGCCCGGCGCGCGGGCCGTAACCCCGCGGGCTCCGGCGCGTTGTTCTCGGTGACGGCCGTGGCGGGGAGGACCCCCGAGCCCTCACCGCGGCCGTGAGACGTCCCGGGAGGGCGGGTGCGCGTCCGTCGCACCCGCCCTCTTCGCATGGTCCGCGTCTTCGCACGGTCCGGTGTCACGCCGGTGTCACGCCAGTCCGGCGCGCTCCAGGGCCGCCGTGCCGGCGCGCAGCGAGGCCAGGCGCTCGTCGCGGGTGAAGCCCGCCGGGGCGAGGGTGAGGGTGGTGACACCGGCCGCCGCGTACGCCTTCATCCGGTCCGCGATCCGGTCGACGGAGCCGAGCAGCGTGGTCTGGTCGATCAGCCGCTCCGGCACGGCGGCCGCGGCGCCCTGCTTGTCGCCGGACAGGTACTTGTCCTGGATCTCGGCGGCTTCCTTCTCGTAGCCCATGCGTCCGGCGAGCTGGTTGTAGAAGTTCTGCTTGCGGCTGCCCATGCCGCCGACGTACAGCGCCGTGTACGGGCGGAAGGTGTCGGCGAGCGCGGACACGTCCTTGTCGTCGCCGAGCGCGAGGGGCACGGTCGGGCAGACGTCGAAGCCGTCCATCGTCAGCCCGGCCTTCTCCCGTCCGGCCCGCAGCGGGCGGATCGCCGTCTCCTCCAGGTGGTCGGCGGAGGGGAAGATGAGCAGCGCGCCGTCGGCGATCTCGCCGGTCTGCTCCAGGTTCTTCGGGCCGATGGCGGCGATGTAGAGCGGGATGTGCTCGCGCTGCGGGTGCACGGTCAGCTTGATCGGCTTGCCGGGGCCGCCGGGCAGCGGCAGCGTCCAGTGCTCGCCGTCGTGGGTCAGCCGCTCGCGGGTCATGGCCTTGCGGACGATCTCGACGTACTCGCGGGTGCGGGCGAGCGGCTTGTCGAACTTGACGCCGTACCAGCCCTCGGAGACCTGCGGTCCCGAGACGCCGAGGCCGAGCCGGAACCGGCCGCCGGACAGCGAGTCCAGCGTGGCGGCGGTCATCGCCGTCATCGCGGGCTGCCGGGCGGGGATCTGGAAGATGGCCGAGCCGACGTCGATGCGTTCGGTCTGCGCCGCGACCCAGGTGAGGACGGTGGCCGCGTCGGAGCCGTAGGCCTCGGCCGCCCAGCACACGTCGTAGCCGAGGCGGTCCGCCTCCTGGGCCACGGCCAGGTTGTCCGCGTCCATGCCGGCACCCCAGTAGCCGAGGTTGATCCCGAGCCGCATGCCCAATCCCCTTACCGATGAGTAACGTGCGTGTGCGCACGACCCTAGCGCGAGGCCGGTGGATCCGGCAGGCCGCGGACGGTGTGACGGCGGCCTCGTCCGGGGCCCGCGCCGGGGACGCGACCGGTCGTCCACAGGTCGCCACCGGGGCGGATCCGGTTGTCCACAGGTCACCCACGGGGCATCCGTGGCCAGTAATCTCGGCGTTCATGGAGCAGAGGCATCTCGGCCGTACGGGCCTGCGCGTGTCCCGCATCGGCCTCGGCACCCTCACCTGGGGCCGGGACACCGACGAGCACGACGCAGCGGACATGCTGAAGGCGTTCTGGGAGGCGGGCGGCACCCTCGTCGACACGGCGGACGTCTACGGCGACGGCGAGGCCGAGTACCTGCTGGGACGGCTCATGGACGGCCTGGTGCCCCGCCACGACCTGGTCGTCTCGACCAAGGCGGGCAGCGTCCCCGACCCCGACCGGCGCTTCGACGGCTCCCGCGGCCATCTGCTGGCGGCCCTTGACGACTCGCTCGCCCGGCTGGGCACGGACCACATCGACGTGTGGCACGTGCACGCCTACGACCCGTCCACCCCCTTGGAGGAGACCCTCCAGGCACTCGATCTGGCCGTGAGCAGCGGGCGGGTGCGGTACGCCGGGGTCTCCAACTTCTGCGGCTGGCAGTTGGCCAAGGCAGCGACCTGGCAGCTCGCCGCGCCGGGCACCCGGACCCGGCTGGCGAGCACGCAGATGGAGTACTCCCTGCTCCAGCGGGGCGTCGAGCGCGAGGTGCTGCCCGCCGCGCTCGACCTGGGCATCGGGATACTGCCCTCCTCACCGCTGGGCCGGGGCGTGCTGACCGGCAAGTACCGCGACGGGCTGCCGCCGGACTCGCGGGGCGCCTCGGAGCAGTTGGCGCCGTTCGTCGAGCCGTATCTCGACGACACCGCGCGCCGGATCACCGACGCGGTGACGACGGCCGCCGACGGGCTGGCGGTGACCCCACTCCAGGTCGCCCTGGCCTGGGTCCGCGACCGGCCGGGGGTGAGCGCCCCGATCGTCGGCGCGCGCACGGCGCAGCAGCTCACGGCCGCGTTGTCAGTGGAGAGCCTTAGTCTTCCTGACGAGATCTGCCGGGCGCTCGACGATGTGTCGGCACCCGTGCACCGCTATCCCGATCACGACTGGAGCACGCTGTGAGCACGGAGCCGGAGACCACGGAGAACACCGGGCCGGGGACGCCGGACACCGACGCCGAACCCGCCGAGCCCGCCGGCCCTGCGGACCCCGACCGGAGCGACGACGGCGACGGCGACGAGGGTGGCAGTGCGGCCGGAGAGACCGATGAGTCCGGGGACGGCGGCACGGACACCGCTGCCGAGGAGGGCTCCGAGGCCGGGTCCGCGGGCGGCGCGGACGGCGGCGCCCAGTTGTCCGAGGCGGCGGCCGAGCTGGCGGCCCAGCGGATCGAGCGGGAGCGCATCGAACGCCGGAAGGCCGAGAAGGAGACGCGAGGACCGATCGAGGCCGGGACGAAGCTCAGCGGCCCGGCCGCCGATCTGCTCGCCGCGGTACGGGCCGTGGAGAGCGGCGCGAAGCCCGCGGCCGCCGTGTTCGCCGAACCCGAGGCGGAGTCCGCGCGGCGCAGGCCCGCCGCCGAGCGGACGCGCCCGGCGCCCGTCCCGCCACCTGCGGCCACCGCGCCCGCGGCCCCGGCCGGTGAGACCGTCGAGGCCGTGGGCCGGGTGCTGGCCGAGGGCGGGGCACCGCAGGCGCTCGCCGCCCCGGTCGCGGCGGCCCTCGGCGAGAGCGCGGCGGACCTGCTGCGCACCGACCCCTGGCAGTTGCTGCGTGTCCCCGGGGTCCGCCCCGAGCAGGCCGACGGCTTCGCGCGGGCGCTGCTGGGCGCCGAGTGCGGGCCCGCCGACGAGCGGCGCGGGAGGGCGTTCACGGTCTGGCTCCTGGAGCAGGCGGCGCTCGCCGGGCACACCGCGCTGGAGGCACCGGCCCTCGCCTCCGCACTGGCCCAGCGGAGCGTCCCCGACCCGGACGAGGCACTACAGTCCGCGCTCGCGGAGGGCGAGGCCCTGGTCTTCCAGGACGCCCTGGACGAGCCGGGAGCGCCCGCCGCCCCGGCGCCCGCCCCGGCCACCCCCGGTGAGGAGGACGGCGGCGAGGGCGGGGAGGGCGAAGGCCGTCCGGTACGGATCCTCGTCGGCCTGGAGCGGTACGCGCTCGCCGAGGAGAGCCTCGCGGACGGCCTGGCCCGGCTGGTCAACTCCGTGCCGAAGCAGGGCGGTCCGGGCGAGGAGTGGGAGCGGGCCGCCGGTGCGGCCCGGGGGTCCGCCGCCGAGCTGATCCGCGCGGTCGCCGGGCACGCCCTGGTGCTGCACACCGGCGGGGAGGCGTCCCGGGCCGAGACGGCACGGCTGCTCCGGGAGGCCCGCGGTCTGGGGCTGCGCGCCTGGGCCGCCGCGCACAGCCCGCTGGGCCGGGACGCCTTCGCGGAGCTGCTCGGCGATTCCTCCGAGGGGCCCGGCGGTTCCGGCGGGGCCGAGCGGTCCGGTGCGGACGACACGGCGGGTTCCGGGGCGGGCGGGTCCGCCGTGGCCACGGTCGCCGGGCTGCTGTCCGGTGCCGAGGGGCCGGGCCGGGACACCGACGGCGCCTTCGACCTGGACCTCCTCGTCGTGCTCGACACACCCCAGCTGGACGTCGAGACGGCCGCCCTGGTCGTGGAGTCCCTGCCGGACGGCGCCCGGCTGGTGCTGGCCGGGGATCCCGGTGTGCTGTGGTCCGCGGGTCCCGGGCGGGTCTTCGCGGATCTGCTGGCGGCGGGGATCTGTCCGCACATCGCCTCGCGGACACCGGATCCGGGTCCGCTGGGCGAGCTGGTCTCCGGTATCGGCGTCGGCGAGCTGACCCAGGTGGAGGCGCCGGGCAAGGAGGTCGTCATCGTCCCGGTGCGGGACGCGGGCGAGGCCGTGCACCGCACGGTGCAGCTTGTCGCGGACTCGGTGCCGCGGGCGATCGGCGTCCCCACCGCGCAGACCGTGGTGATCACCGTGGGCCACGGCGGCGCGGCGGGCACCCGTGCGCTCAACGCCGCCCTCAAGGAACGGCTCAATCCGGGCCCCGGCCGCTTCGGCGGTTTCGACCCGGACGACCGTGTCGTCTACTCCCCCGCCCCCGGCCGCGCGCTGCCCGGCCAGGTGGTGCGCGCCGACGCCGAGGGCCTGCACCTGTCCTGCTCGGGCGAGTCCGTGGTCGTCCCGAAGGACCAGGTGGACGGCCGGGTGCGGCACGGATGGGCGCTGACCGCGCACCAGGCCGTGGGCGGCCGGTGGCCCGCGGCGGTCGTGGTGCTGCCGGGCGACGCGGCGCAGGCGCTCAGCCGGCCGTGGGTCTACACCGCTTTCGGCCGGGCGAGCCGCCATCTGTCCGTGGTGCACGGCGTGGAGCAGGCGCTGCCCAGGGCCGTGGCCGAGGTCGGGGCCCGGCCGCGTACGACCCGGCTGTCTGTCCTGCTGGTACCGCAGACCGGCGGGGAGGAGGCGGGCCAGACGGTGGCGGGCCAGGGCTGACGCCGTACGTCGCGTCCCGGCCCGGGGAGCGCCGCCCGGGACGGGACGGGGTGGCACAGGACGGGACGCGGCGCGGTGCGGCAGGGCGGGGCGGGGCGCGGCGCTGGTCCGGGAGACCCCTCCCCGGACCTTCCGACACCCCTCCCCGCCACCGAGGCCCGCCGCGTCCGCTCAGTGCTCCCGCGCGTCCAGCGGCTCCAGATCCTCGTCGTCGTCGACCTCGTCAAGGTCGTCGTCGGCGTCGGTCTCGTCCTCGTCCCGCTCGTCCTCGTCCGTCTCGTCGTCGAAGACCGCGCTGACGTCGAAGCGGCAGACGACCAGTTCCGGATCGACCTGTTCGAAGGGCGCCTCCAGCCAGTCGCCCGGGTCGGCGGGTTCGTCCGAGGCCGTGACCCAGAGGGTGGAGTCGCCCTCCTCCAGGCCGAACTCCTTGTGCCGGGAGGCGATCTCGTCGGGTTCGAACTCGCCGAAGAGCACCCCGAGGGCCCCGTGCACCGTGTCGGACGGGCCCGTGCCGATGCCCGCGGCGCCCTCGGCGTCCGCGGCCTCCACCCGCTCGGCCTGGGCCAGCAACCGCTGCGGGTCGGCCACGGCGTAGTCGCGGCGGATCAGCACGCTGATCGCGTTCGGCTCCTCGGGGCCCGCGTACGGCGGCAGCGAGTCGTCACCGGGGATCTCGAAGGGCGTGACCTCGTCGTAGCGGTCGTAGAGCAGCTCGTCGTACGCCTCCGCGGCGGCGGCCAGCTGGTTGAACGCCTCGTAGACGGCCGGGTCGTCGTCCCCCGACCTGCGTTCGACCGCCGCCAGGTGACGGTCGAGCGCGGTCTTGACCGCCTCGGCGGCGGCGCGTACCTCGGCAGCGGTGGGCTGCGCAGCATCAGACATAGTGCAGACGCTATCCGTACCGGGCCCCAGCCCGCACAATAGATGCGATGCCGGAATACGAATTTGTCGACGTGTTCGTCCCGCGTGGGGTGTCCCGCAACGAGACGGCACGTCTGCTGACCGACCATGCCGAGTACGGACACTGGGAGTTGTACCGCCTGAGCCTGCTGCGCGACGGCAGCCGCCGGGTGCGGCTGCGGCGGCGGATCATCCGCCAGGTGCGCGCCACCTGGTGACCCGGCCGAAGCCGTCCTGATCCCGCCTCCGTCCGGACCTCGCGGGCCCCGCCGACGCGGGGCCCGCTCAGGTGTGCGCCGGTGCGGATCAGGCCGAGGCGCGCGCCCTGCGGTACAGCACCGCGCCCGCCAGCAGCGCTCCGGCACCGGCCGGCAGGGCGAGGCCCAGGGGCAGCTCACTGCCGGTGTGTGCGAGTTGGCCGCTCGCCCGGGGCGGGGTCACGGTCTGCGGGGCGGGCTGGTTGATGTGCACCGCTCCGCCGGGCGTCCGGCCGCCCGTGGTGGGCGGAGTGGTGGGCGTGCCCGGGTGCCCCGGAGTACCCGGGTGGCCCGGAGTACCCGGGTGACCGGGGTGGCCCGGATGACCGGGCGTGCCGGGGTGCCCCGGGGTGCCGGGGTGGCCGGGCGTGCCCGGGTGGCCGGGCGGGTTGCCGTGGCCCGGGGGCGTGGGGTGACCGCCGGGGCCGCCCGGGTTGGCGCAGGTGTCGCCGAAGGCCGCGTTGCCCACGCCGATGACGTCGACGCTGTTGCCGCAGACGTTCACGGGGACGTCGATCGGCACCTGGACCTGGTTCCCGGAGCCCACGCCCGGTGAACCCCCGGTGTGACCGCCGGCCTGCGCACCGCCGCCGGAGCCGCCGTGACCGCTCCCGCCGTGACCACTGCCCCCGTGACCGCTGCCGCCATGACCGCTGCCGCCGTGCCCCGTCCCCCCGTGGCCGTGCTCTCCGTGCCCGCCGCTGCCCTCGCCGCCATTGGCGCACTTGTTGCCCATCGCCGGGTTGAGCAGCCCGACGACGTTCACGGTGTTGCCGCAGATGTTCACGGGCACGTGCACCGGCACCTGCACCGTGTTGCCGGACAGCACGCCCGGCGAGCCGGCCGCGGTGCCGGTGGCGCCCGCGTCGGCGTACGCGGCACCGCTCGCCGCGGCGAGCACACCGGTGGCCGCGGCCACGGTCATCAGGCCCTTGCGGGTGACCTGTCGCATGTTGCTGAATCCCTGCTCTCGACCTTCTCGAACCTTCCGGAACGCGCGCTCGCGCTCGGGCGGATGAGCACACCCGGCGACCGCGCGAAAAAACCGGCCGGCCCCGGAGCGCATGGCGCGCGCGCCGGGGCCGGCGGGTTCAGACCCCCCACGGAGTCGATGACTTCAGACCCTCACGGGGCGGGGCACAACGTCACTTGTTGACGCAGGTGTTGCCGAAGGCGGGGTTCAGCAGCCCGATCACCGAGATCGTGTTGCCACAGACGTTCACCGGCACGTGCACGGGCACCTGGATGACGTTGCCGGAGACGACGCCCGGGGACTGCACGGCGGCACCCTGGGCTCCGGAGTCGGCGGCGGCCAGGCCCGCGCCCGCGAGGACCAGCCCACCGGTGGCAACCGCGGCAGCGACGACCTTCTTGATCATTATTCCTCCTAGTTGGCAAAAGCGATCCCGTGTTGCTGATCGCATTACCTGTAACGAGGAGGGAGTAATGGAGCTACGAGCTTATGGTCGGATTCACTCTTCTCAGTCATGCCCGCACAGGCGGTCGATTACCGGGGTCAAGCGGGCGCTGACCAGGGTCAGGAGGCGTCGATGAACCGGTCCAGCACGCGCACGCCGAACCGCAGACCGTCCACCGGCACCCGCTCGTCGACCCCGTGGAACATGCCCGCGAAGTCCAGCTCCGGCGGCAGCTTCAGCGGGGCGAAGCCGAAGCCCCGGATCCCCAGGTCGTCGAAGGACTTGGCGTCCGTACCGCCGGAGAGCATGTACGGGATGGCCTTCGCGGCCGGGTCCTCGGCCACCAGCGCGGACTGCATCGCCGCCACCAGCGGCCCGTCGAACGTGGTCTCCACGGCCTTGTCGGCGTGCACGTCCTCACGCTTGACCCGGGGGCCGAGGATCCGGTCCAGGTCGGCCAGGAACTCCTCCTCGAAGCCCGGCAGGAAGCGCCCGTCGACATGCGCGGTCGCCTCGCCCGGAATGACGTTGACCTTGTAACCGGCGCCCAGCTGGGTCGGGTTGGCGGTGTTGCTCAGGGTCGCGCCGATGAGCTTGGCGATGCCGCCCAGCTTGGCGAGGGTCCCCTCCATGTTCTCCGGGTCCAGCTCGGTGCCGAGGGCGTCGCCGAGTTCGTCGAGGAAGGCCCGGGTGGTCTTGGTGACCCGCACCGGGAACTCGTGCCGGCCGAGCCGGGCGACGGCGTCGGACAGTTCGGTGATCGCGTTGTCCCGGTGGATCATCGACCCGTGGCCCGCGGTGCCGGCCACGGTCAGCTTCATCCAGTGCATGCCCTTCTCGGCCGTCTGGATCAGATAGAGCCGCCGCTGCTCGCTGACCGTGAAGGAGAAGCCGCCGACCTCGCTGATCGCCTCCGTGACGCCCTCGAAGAGGTCCGGGTGGCGGTCGACCAGGTACCGGGCGCCGTACGTGCCGCCCGCCTCCTCGTCGGCGAGGAAGGCGAGCACGATGTCCCGGGGCGGCCGGCGCCCGCTGCGCAGCCGGTCGCGCACGACCGCCAGCGTCATCGCGTCCATGTCCTTCATGTCCACCGCGCCCCGGCCCCACACGCAGCCGTCCGCGACCTCCCCGGAGAAGGGGTGGTGCGTCCAGTCGTCGGCGTTGGCCGGTACGACGTCGGTGTGGCCGTGGATGAGCAGCGCGGGCCGGGACGGGTCCTCGCCCGCGATGCGCGCCACGGTCGAGGCGCGGCCGGGGTGGGACTCGAAGATCTTCGGTTCGAGGCCCACCTCGGCGAGCTTCTCGGCGACGTACTCGGCGGCCTTGCGCTCGCCGGGGCCCGAGTGGTCGCCGTAGTTGCTGGTGTCGATCTGGATCAGCTCACGGCAGAGGTCCACGACCTCGTCCTCGCCGGTGACGCCCCTGGCCGTGTCCGTCTCGCTCACGCTGCTTCCTCCCGCTGGTGTGCTGGTGGCCCATCTCGTGTGCCCGTGGTCCACTCATCCTCCCTCTCCCGACGCCCGGGACCCAAGGGCGCCCCCGGCCCGTCACAGCGCGTTCACGCCCCGGGCCGGGCGCGGACCGGGGGTGATCGGGCACACCGGAAAGCCTGGTAATGTTTACGTCGTCGCCGCGGGGGAAACCCCGCACGGCAGACACCTTGTCCGGGTGGCGGAATGGCAGACGCGCTAGCTTGAGGTGCTAGTGCCCTTTATCGGGCGTGGGGGTTCAAGTCCCCCCTCGGACACCAGCAACACCGGCAGAGACCCCAGTTCATCTGGGGTCTTTCGCGTTTTCGGGTGCGGTGGGCGGTGTCAGGTGGGTCGTGAACCAGGTGCGGGCCAGGTCCGTGGCCTGCTCCAGGGTGCCGGGTTCCTCGAAGAGGTGGGTGGCGCCGGGGACGACGGCGAGGCGGTTCTCGCAGGTCAGGTGGGTCTGGGCCTGGCGGTTGAGGTCAAGGACCTGGGGGTCGGCGCCGCCGACGATCAGCAGGGTGGGGGCGGTCACGGCGGGCAGGGCGGGGCCTGCGAGGTCGGGGCGGCCGCCGCGGGAGACGACCGCGGCGAGGCCCGCCGCCGGGTCCGCGGCGGCCCGTAGCGCGGCGGCGGCCCCGGTGCTGGCGCCGAAGCAGCCGAGGGGGAGGTTCCGGGTGTCCGGGCGGCGGCGCAGCCAGGCCGTGGCGGCGGTGAGGCGGGCGGCCAGCAGTGCGGTGTCGAAGACGTTGTCGCGTTCGCCCGCCTCCTCCTCCGTGAGCAGGTCGAACAGCAGCGTGCCGAGCCCGGCACGGTGCAGCCCGGCGGCGACGTACCGGTTGCGCGGGCTGTGCCGGCCGCTGCCGCTGCCGTGCGCGAAGACGACGAGGCCGATCGGGGCGGCGGGGATCGTCAGGTGACCGGCCAGCCGGACCGGGCCCGCCTCGACCTCCACCACCTCCGCCTCTGCCCCCACTTCCACCCCGGCCTCGGCCTCGGTCTCCTCGGCGGTCTCCCCCGGCTCCCCGGGCCGCTCCGTCCGGTCGCCGGAAGCCGCCTCGTATAGGCAGGCGATGACGTCCGCGTCGTCGAGCTGGGCGAAGTCGGCGTAGAACTGGCCGACGGCGAAGAAGCCGGGCGGGGTCTCCAGCGCGACCAGTTCGTCGGCCTCGCCCGCCAGGCGCCGGGTCCAGTCCGGCGGGGCGACCGGCACCGCGAGCACGGTGCGCGCGGCGCCCCGGGCCCGTACCGTCCGGCAGGCCGCCCGCGCGGTCGAACCGGTGGCCACCCCGTCGTCGACCAGCACGACGGTCCGCCCGGCGACGGGGAGCGCGGGCCGCTCGCCGCGGTAGCGTGCGGCCCGGCGGAGCAGTTCGCGCTGTTCGCGCTCCGCCACGCGCTCCAGCGCCGCCGGTGGTACGCCCGCCTCGCGCACCACCGTGTCGTCCACGACCCGCACGCCGTCCTCGCCGAGCGCGCCCATGGCCAGTTCGGGCTGTGCGGGCACGCCCAATTTCCGTACCAGGCAGAGGTCCAGCGGGGCGCCGAGCGCCCTGGCCACCGCGGCGGCGACCGGGACGCCGCCGCGCGGCAGGCCGAGCACGGCGACGTCCGGCCGCCCGGCGAGAGCGGCCAGCCGGTCGCCGAGCCGCCTGCCCGCCGCCGCACGGTCCGTGAAGAGCACGGTCGGGCTCCCTCACTCCCCGGAGGTCCACAGCGGGGCGGACGACGTCGCCTCGGGCGCCCCCACCGCCTCGATGTCGCCCGAGGCGGCGCGCATCAGTGCACGGCCCAGCGCGATCAGGGCCCGGCCGGCGGCGAGTTCGTCGCCTATCTCGGGCACACCGGGGTCGTAGGGGCTGCGGCGGGCCTCCGCGCAGCTCTCCAGGACGTTGTCGCCGGTGTCCAGGACGATCCGGGCGGTGGTGTCCGGGTCGTGTTCGGACAGGTACAGGTTCAGCCGCCATTCCTTGACGGACGCAGGCCGGCTGGTGTCGACGGGTCGCGTCATCGTCGGTCCCTCCTCAGCTCCGCTCGCCCCGGCTCCGCTCGCCGGGCCTTCTCCGGCTCCTCTTGCCCCTTCTGCTCCGCTTCCTGCTCCGCTTCGCGCCCCTTCCACTGTCCACTGTGCCTCGTGCGGATGCGGGCCGCGCGGTCCAGCGGGGGCCGTCCTCCGGCGCGCGCTGGGGCGGGCAGAATGGGCGCCATGACCACGCGTTCCTGCCCGTGCGGGCTGACCGGGCCGTACGAGAAGTGCTGCGGCCGTTTCCACTCCGGCGCGGCCGCCGCTCCGAGCGCCGAGGCGCTGATGCGGTCGCGGTACAGCGCCTTCGTGCGGCGGGACGCGGGGTATCTGCTGCGGACCTGGCACCCGCGGACCAGGCCGGAGCTTCTGGAGCTGGATCCGGGGATGCGCTGGACGGGCCTGGAGATCCTGGACACGGCGGACGGCTCCGCCTTCCACGCCACCGGGACGGTGACGTTCCGGGCGTCCTACCGGGGCGGTTCGCTGCACGAGCGCAGCCGCTTCGAGCGGGTGGACGGCGCGTGGGTGTACGTGGACGGTGACTTCCTGGCGTAGCCGTGCCGGGGCCGTGGCGCGGCTACGGCGCCAGGACGTCCAGTTCCTGGAGGGCGCCGACCGTGATCTCGCGGGTCAGCCGCTCGGCGCGTTCGGCGTCGCGGGCGCGGACGGCCTCGGCGACCTGGACGTGCAGGGTGACGGCGGCGGGGTCGGGGTCCTCGAACATGACCTCGTGGTGGGTGCGGCCGGTGAGGACTTCGGCGACGACGTCGCCCAGGCGCGCGAACATCTCGTTGCCCGAGGCGGTGAGGATCACGCGGTGAAAGGCCATGTCGTGGAACAGGTACTGCTCCAGCCGGTGGCCGCGTGAGTTGGCGACCATCCCGAGGGCGCACTCGGTGAGTTCGGCGCACTGCTCGGCACTGGCGTGCCGGGCGGCGAGTCCGGCCGCGACCGGTTCGACCGCCGAGCGCAGCACGGTCAGGGAGCGCAGTTGGCGCGGCCGGTCGGCGCCGGCCAGCCGCCAGCGGATGACCTGGGGATCGTAGACGTTCCACTCGTGCTGCGGGCGTACGGTCACGCCGACGCGGCGGCGGGAGGCGACCAGGTGCATGGACTCCAGGACGCGGACCGCCTCGCGCATCACGGAGCGTGAGACGTCGAAACGCTGTGCCAGCTCGTCGGTGCGCAGGACGCTGCCCGGGGGGTACTCACCCGCGGTGATCGCGGGGCCGAGGGTGTCCAGTACGCGGCCGTGCAGACCCCGGCCCGATGTGCTCATGCACTCAGCGTACGGGGTGGGTCACGGAATCGAAAAGTCAGACTTATATGTCACAGACCCTTGAATTCGTCGTACCTAATGGGTTTCAGTGTGGCGGACGCCGGATGTCGGCGTCCCAGGTCGAGGAAGACAGCGAGGCAGTGATGCGCACCCCCCACGTCGTCGTGGTGATGGGCGTCGCCGGTACGGGCAAGACCACCATCGGTCCCCTGCTCGCGGGCCGGCTCGGCGTCCCGTACGCCGAGGGCGACGACTTCCACCCGCAGGCCAACATCGACAAGATGGCGGCCGGGATCCCGCTCGGTGACGAGGACCGCCGCCCCTGGCTCGACGCCATCGGCGCCTGGGCGCACGGGCGGGCCGGGCTCGGCGGGGTGGTGAGCAGTTCGGCCCTGAAGCGGGCCTACCGCGACCGGCTCAGGGCGGCGGCCCCCGGGGTCGTCTTCGTGCATCTGACCGGTGACCGCGAGCTCATCGAGGACCGGATGGCGCAGCGCCAGGGGCACTTCATGCCGACCGCGCTGCTGGACTCGCAGTTCGCCACGCTCCAGCCGCTGGAGGCGGACGAGCGCGGTGTCGCGGTGGACGTCTCCGGTTCGCCCGAGCAGATCGCCGCGCGCGCCGCGGCCGCCCTGGACGGCCTCGACGGCACCGCGCCGGACGCCATCGCGCCCGGCGGTCCGGCCGCGCGCTGACCCTCCCTCTCCCCTGCGGCCGCCGGCCGCGCCCCCTTCGACCCCCACCGTCCCCGTCCCTCTTCACCTCCAAGGGAACACCCCGTGACCAGACTCAGCGTCGAGATGCTGGCAGCGGACGCGCCCCCGGCGATCACCTCGGCCGGACACGCCCAGCTGGGCATCGCCGTCCTGGCGGGCATCGCCGTCATCGTCCTGCTCATCACCCGGTTCAAGCTGCACGCCTTCCTGTCGCTGACCATCGGCTCGCTGGTGCTCGGCGCGGTCGCCGGCGCGCCGCTGGACAAGGCGATCACCAGCTTCACCAGCGGACTCGGTTCGACCGTCGCCGGTGTCGGCGTGCTGATCGCGCTGGGCGCGGTGCTCGGCAAGCTGCTCGCCGACTCGGGCGGCGCCGACCAGGTGGTGGACACGATCCTGGCGCGGGCCAAGGGCCGGGCGATGCCGTGGGCCATGGTGCTGATCGCCTCGGTGATCGGGCTGCCGCTGTTCTTCGAGGTCGGCATCGTGCTGCTGATCCCGGTGGTGCTGATGGTGGCCAAGCGCGGCAACTACTCGCTGATGCGGATCGGCGTCCCGGCCCTGGCCGGTCTGTCCGTGATGCACGGTCTGATCCCGCCGCACCCCGGTCCGCTGGTCGCGATCGACGCGGTCAAGGCCAACCTGGGCGTGACACTGGCGCTGGGCATCGTCGTCGCCGTGCCGACCGTGATCATCGCCGGTCCGCTGTTCTCCAAGGTGGCGGCCCGCTGGGTGGACGTGCCCGCGCCCGACCGCATGCTCCCGGAGCGCGCCTCGGAGAAGCTGGAGCACCGGCCGGGCTTCGGCGCCACGCTCGCCACGGTGCTGCTCCCGGTCGTGCTGATGCTGGCCAAGGCCCTGGTGGACATCGTCGTCGACGACGGTACGAACATGACCCAGCGGGTCTTCGACGTCGTCGGCTCCCCGCTGATCGCGCTGCTGGCCGCGGTGATCGTCGGTATGTTCACGCTGGGCCGCCCGGCCGGCTTCACCAGGGAGCGGATCAACTCCACCGTGGAGAAGGGCCTGATGCCCATCGCGGGCATCCTGCTCATCGTCGGCGCCGGCGGCGGCTTCAAGCAGACGCTGATCGACTGCGGTGTGGGCCAGATGATCCTGGACATCTCCAAGGACTGGTCGATCCCGGCGCTGCTGCTGGCCTGGCTGATCGCGGTGGCCATCCGGCTGGCGACCGGCTCGGCGACCGTGGCGACCGTCTCGGCCGCCGGTCTGGTCGCACCGCTGGCGGCCGACATGTCGACCGCGCACACGGCGCTGCTGGTGCTGGCGATCGGGGCCGGCTCGCTGTTCTTCAGCCATGTCAACGACGCCGGGTTCTGGCTGGTGAAGGAGTACTTCGGGCTGAGCGTCGGGCAGACGGTCAAGACCTGGTCGCTGATGGAGACGATCATCTCCGTGGTGGCCGGTGCGCTGGTCCTGCTGCTGTCGCTGATCGTCTAGCGCCGGGTCCGGCGGCGGTGGCCCCGGACCTCGTACGAGCCGAAGCGCGTACGAGCCGCGCCTCGTGCGCGCCGAGACGCGTACGAGGCGCCACCGCCTCCCGCATCCGCCCCGCAGGGCGTCACGGTGCCGACTCCGCCGCCTTCTCCAGCTGGAACGCCTCGTTGCCCAGGCCGATGCGGGCGTGGGCCTCGGGTCTGCGGGCGCGCAGCACGGCGCCCTGGACCAGGCCGACGACCGCGGCGAGGCCGATGATGCCGGGCAGGATCCGGCTCAGGGCCGAGCCGGGGCCCGTGCCGACCAGGACGTCGAAGTCCTTCACCGTGTAGAGGGCGATCACCAGCAGGGCGAGCCCGGCCAGGGCGGAGGTGACCAGCCGCCAGCCCTGGGTGCGTGCGGCGCCGCGCCGCACGAAGAAGACGATCACCGACAGCGAGGCGGCCGCCATCAGGAGGATCACGCCGAGCGCGCCGATGTTGCCGCCCCAGGTGAACAGGTGCAGGACGGGTGCGGTCGGGTCGCCGGCCGGCTTGTCGTCGGTGACCGCGAAGGCGACCACGATCAGCAGCGAGAAGACCGTCTGCGACAGGGAGCCGGTGGCCGGGGCCCCGCTGGCGCTGGAGGTGCGGCCGAAGACCGGGGGCAGCAGCCCCTCGCGGCCCATGGCGAAGGCGTAGCGGGCGACGACGTTGTGGAAGCTGAGCATCGCCGCGAACATGCCCGTCACGAACAGGACGTGCAGGACGTCGGTGAAGGTGTTGCCGAGCCGGGACTCGGTGAGCGAGAACAGCAGTCCGGCGCTCTCCTCGCGGGCGGTGCCGACGATCGCCGAGGGGCCGGTGGCGACGGTCAGCGCCCAGCTGCTGAGCGCGAAGAAGACGGCGACCCCGGCGACCGCGAGGAACATCACGCGGGGCACCAGGATGTGCGGGCGGCTGGTCTCCTCGGCGTAGACGGGGGCCTGCTCGAAGCCGAGGAAGGCGGCGATGCAGAAGCACAGCGCGGTGCCGATGCCCGCGCCCGACAGGGTGTCCGGGTCGAACGCGTGCAGGGACAGACCGGCCGGGCCCGGGTCGCCCACGGCGGCCACGTCGAAGACGACGACCAGCACGACCTCGATCACCAGCAGCACGCCGAGCACGCGCGCGTTGACATCGATCTTCAGCCAGCCGAGCGCGCCGACCAGGGCGACGGCCGCGAGCGCCGGGATCCACCAGGCGACGGTGAGGTCGGCGTAGCTGGCGAACAGGTTGGACACCTCGAAGCCGAAGATGCCGTAGATGCCGGCCTGGAGGGCGTTGTAGGCGACGAGCGCGACGAGCGCCGCGCCCGCCCCGGCGGTGCCGCCCAGACCGCGGGAGATGTAGGCGTAGAAGGCGCCCGCGTTGTGCACATGACGGCTCATCTCGGCGTACCCGAGGCTGAAGAGGACCAGCACCACGCCGAGGATCACGAAGAGCAGCGGCTGCCCGACGATGCCCATGACCGCGAAGGTGGTGGGCATGACCCCGGCGACCACCATCAGCGGGGCGGTCGCGGCCAGCACGGACAGCAGCAGGCCGCCCGTGCCGAGCCGGTCGGCGCGCAGGGCGCGTTCCGGGCCCTTGAAGGTGCTGATGCCGCCGCCGTCGGCGGTCGGTCTGCTCGGGTTCGAACTGCCCGTCGTCATCGGGGCGTCCTTTCGGGCGTCGGGGCCTGGGTCTGGGGGCTTGCGGGGGCCGGGAGGCGCGCTAGGCGGTGCCGAGCGCGGCGGCGCGGGCGGTGCGGAAGGCGGTGTACGGGTCCCGCTCCGGGTAGGACCAGGGGTGCTCGGTGGCGTGGTCGCCGATGCGCAGGAAGAGGGCGGCGGCCTCGGCTGCGCGGCCCTCGCAGTGCTTGGCGTGGGCGAGGTAGTTCAGGTCGACCATGCGCCGCGGATGGCCTTCCTGTCCCCACTCCAGCCACCAGTCGAAGGCGGTCTTCATCACCTGTCTGGCCCTGCGGCCCGCCCAGTGCCCGCAGCCGGCCGGGTCGGCGCCCGCCCGGCCCGCCGCGGCCAGCGCGCGGTAGCGCTCGGCGTGGGCGACCACGGGCAGGATGGCCAGCGGGGAGTCGGCGGGGGCCTGCTCGGCGGCCCAGTTGGCGAAGTCGTAGACCTCGTGCAGCGGGTCGGGGCCGGCGGCGGCGTGGCGTTCGGCGAGCGCCGCCACCATCAGGTGGTGGGCGTGGTGGTGGTCCGGGTGGCGCAGCCGTACCTCGTCGAAGAGGCGGACCACGTCCTCCTCGGCGCCCAGGGAGCGCTCCAGCAGGAGCAGGGCGAGCCAGGGCGTCGGGTCGGCGGGCGCGAGGGCGGCCGCCGCGCGGCACGCCTCGCGGGCCGGGTCCGGCTTCTGCCGGCCGTGCAGCGCGCGCTCGACCAGGGCTGCGCCGAGGAGTACGGACGCGTCGGCGGACTCGGGTTCGGCGAGCAGCCAGTCGCGGACCCAGGCGGCGGTGTGCGCCTCCCGGGCGAGGACGGTGACGCGGTGCGCGCGGCGGTCCCAGTCGTCGCCGGTGCGCGCGAGCAGCGAGCGGACCGCCTGCCAGCGGCCCTGGGCCAGGGCGGAGCGGACCGTGACGAGTTCGGCGTCGTCGAGAGCGGCGTCGAAGGCGTGGGCCGCACGCTTGCGGCCACGGCCGAGGGGAGGCGGGGGTGGGGGCACCGCGGGACTTCCTCACGCGCTCTTCGTTGGTGCTGTGTGCGTCGCTCTTCCGTGCTGGGTGCGCCGCTCTTCGGTCGTGCTGTGTGCGCCGCTCTCCGGTCGTGGTGGGCCCGGCCGCTCGTGGATTCCTGCCGCTCGCGTCCCTCCCGCTGGGTGCGGGTCCGCTCCCGGTCACCGACCGCTGGTCGTCCGATCACGGACAGCAAACCCGCAGCCAACAGCCGGCGTCAAGGGCCGCCGGAGTGTTACACGCGTCAACTCGACGTGAAGGGGCGGTACTTGCGGAAGGCGGCGGGCGGAGCGCCGCCGGACCGGGTCCGCGGGGTTCCTTCACCCGTGTGGCGCAGGCCATGGCGCGCTTCCGTGCGGCGGCCCACCATGGCCGTGTCGCCGTGCCGCCGCCCTTCCGGACGGACCGCAGCGGCCGGGTCGAGCGCGCGGATCCGGGTACACGCACCGGCGGACAGTGCCCTGGAACGTTAGAGTCGGCCCCTACGCACCCCGTGGCCCGGCCGGATGATCGAGGTACGCAGCGTGTCGGTTCTGGTTCTGACTCTCGCCGTGAGCGCCGCGTGCTGCCTGGGCTTCGGCTTCGTCCTCCAGCAGAACGCCGCCCAGCGCGCTCCGCTCAGCGACTTCCTCTCGCCCCGGCTGCTGCTGGACCTGATGAGGGTGCCGCGCTGGCTGGGCGGGCTCGGGCTGATGGTGCTCGGCATGGTGCTCGGCGCCGTCGCCCTGGGCCACGGCGAGATCTCCCTGGTGGAACCGCTGCTCGCCACCAATCTGCTGTTCGCCCTGGCGCTGTCGCGCTGCCAGACCCGGCAGCCGCTGGGCCGCCAGGGCTGGCTGGGGCTCGCGCTGCTGGCGGGCGGTGTGACGGCGTTCATCCTGGCGGGCCGGCCCCGGGCGGGCAGCGCGGTCACCGATCCGCTGCGGCACTGGCTGATCATCGGGACCATGGTCGGCCTCGCGCTGCTGCTGACCACCTACGCCAAGCGGTCCCGGCTCAGCTGGGGGCCGGTGCTGCTCGCGGTGGCCGCGGGGCTGCTGTACGGCGTGCAGGACGCGCTGACCCGGGTGAGCGGGCAGCGGTTCTCGGCGGGCGGCTGGTCGGAGCTGTTCACCGGCTGGCAGCCGTACGGGCTGCTGGTCATCGGCGTCACCGGGCTGATCCTGGTGCAGAGCGCCTTCGAGACGGCGCCGCTGCGCATGTCGCTGCCCGCGCTCACCGCGGCCGAGCCGCTGGCCGGGATCGCCTGCGGGGTCGGCTTCCTCGGCGACCGCCTGCGCACCGACGTCGCCGCGCTGACCGGGGAGGCGGCGGGCCTGGCCGCGATCGTGGCGGGCATCGTGCTGCTCGGCCTGCATCCGGCGATGCCGTGCGGCGCCTCGGTGCCCGAGCAGAAGCGGAAGCTCCAGCCGCGCTGAGCCCGGCCGCCGGGCCCGCTGCGTGCGGTGCGCCCGCTCCCGGTGCCGGACGGGCTGCTTGGATGGGGGCATGAGCGCTGCGGAGGAGATCCTCGACATCGTCGACGCCGACGACCGCGTCGTCGGACAGGCGCCCCGCGGGGAGGTGTACGCCCGCGGGCTGCGGCACCGCTGCGTCTTCGTGGAGGCGCGGGACGCCGGGGGACGGCTCTTCGTCCACCGCCGCACCGCGTCCAAGCTGGTCTTCCCGTCCCTGTACGACCTGTTCGTGGGCGGTGTCGTCGGCGCCGGGGAGAGCTACGACGACGCGGCTCTGCGCGAGGCCGAGGAGGAGCTGGGGGTGACGGGGCTGCCGCGCCCCGAGCATCTGTTCACGTTCCTGTACGACGACGGCGCCGGGCACAGCTGGTGGTCGGCGGTGTACCGGGTGCGCTGCGAACTGCCGGTGCGCCCGCAGGCCGAGGAGGTCGCCTGGCACGGCTTCCTGTCCGAGGACGAGGTCGAGCGGCGGCTCGGCGCGTGGGAGTGGGTGCCGGACGGCCTCGCCGCGTACGAGCGGCTGAAGGCGTACCGGGCGGCGGGGTGACCCCGGCCCCCGGCGTCCGCCGGAGCCGCGCGTGGGTAGGGTCCCCACCGTGATCGACTTCGTACGGAACGTCCGCCTGTGGTTCGCCCCCGAGGAGGTCAGGGAGGAGGGCCGCACCCCGGACTACCGCTTCTCGCTGGCCAACGAGCGGACCTTCCTGGCCTGGCTGCGGACCGCGCTCGCCCTGATCGGCGGCGGGTTCGCCGTGGACCAGTTCCTGCCGGGGCTGCGCTGGGCCTGGCGCGTCGGTCTGGCCCTCGCCCTGCTCGGCGCGGGGGTGCTGTGCTGTCTGCGCGCCGTCGACCACTGGGTGCGCTGCGAACGGGCGATGCGGCGCGGCGAGGACCTGCCCGCCTCCCGCTTCCCCGCCGTACTGAGCCTGGTCGTCGCCGTCGTGGCCGTCGCCATGGTCGTGGTGGTCCTCGCGGGACGGGCGGGGTGAGCGGGGCGGGCAGGGTGAGCGGCGCGGACGGGGCGGACGAGGGTCGCGGGGACACCGGGGGCGCGGGCGGCGGTGCGCGGGCGGCTGCCGCCGGGCGCGATCCCGGGCTCCAGCCGGAGCGGACGCGGCTCGCGTGGCGCCGTACGACGCTGTCCGGCACGGTGGTGGCCGTGCTCGCCGTGAAGGCGGCGCTGTACGGCGGTGTCTCGGCCGCCGGGGTGCTCGTCTGCGCCCTGTGCTTCCTGCTGTGGCTGGGCTTCCTGCTGGTGGCCCAGAGCCGTATCCGCGCCCTGGCCCGGACGGCGGTCCCGCCCGTCCTCACCCCCCGGCTGGCCACCGCGGCGGTGCTCTGCACGGTGGCCCTGGCTCTGTGCGCGTCGGTGCTGGTCCTCTGAGGCGGCCCCCGGCCGCTCCGGCGGGAGCGGCCCGGGGCCGCTAGGCCGCCGTCTCCCGGTCCACCGTCACGACGATCTTGCCCCGGGTCCGGCCCTCCTCGCTGTGCCGCAGCGCGTCCGCCGCCCGTGCCAGCGGGTACGTCTGCGCCACGTGCACGCTCAGCACCCCCTGCTCGGCCAGCTCGGACAGGTGCAGCAGGTCCCGGGCGTCGGGGCGGACGAAGCAGTAGCGGCCGCCGTAGTCGGTGACCTCCGGGTCGGCGATGGAGGCGAGGCGGCCCTCGGGGGCGAGCAGCTGGGCGGAGATCCTGGTGGTCTCGCCGCCGATCGTGTCGAACACCGCGGCCACCCCCTCGGGCGCGAGTCCGCGCACCCGCTCCGCCAGGCCCTCGCCGTAGCTGACCGGCTCCCCGCCCAGGGAGCGCACATAGGCGTGGTTGCGCTCGCTCGCCGTGCCGATCACGCGGGCGCCCAGATGGGCGGCGAGCTGGACGGCGAACGAACCGACCCCGCCCGCTGCGGCGTGCACGAGCACGGTCTCGCCCCGCCCGACCCGCAGCGCCCCGGTGAGCACCTGGTGGGCGGTGAGCCCGGCCAGCGGGATGCCCGCCGCCTCGGCGAAGGAGAGGCCGCGCGGTTTGCGGGCGAGCGTGCGCACCGGGGCGGCGACGTACTCGGCGAAGGTGCCGCGGGACAGGAAGTCCTCGCGGACGTAGCCGATGACCTCGTCCCCGGCGGAGAACTCGGTGACCGCCGCGCCCGGCCGGACCACGACCCCGGCGAGGTCCCAGCCGGGCACCACCGGGAAGACGGGGTCCAGGAGGGCGTCCAGGTAGCCCTCGCGGCACTTCCAGTCGACCGGGTTCACGGCGGCGGCCCGCACCTCGACCAGCACCGAGTCGGGGCCGACCTTCGGGTCGCGCACGTCCCCGTACTCCAGCACCTCGGGTCCGCCGTAGCGGCGGTAGCTGATGCCCTTCATGGCACCGACCCTCCGTGCCACCCGCCCGCGCCGCAACCCGGCGCGCGGGCGAGGGCGCGGAGGAACACGAGGAGACGGCCCACAGTGCCGCAGGTCGTGACCGGGGGCGGAGCACGGCCGCCGGGTGGTGCTCACGGAGGCCGGCCGGTCAGGGGCCGCGGCCCCGGGATCCGAGCGCTGCGGCCCCGCCGGTTCACCTCACGGACGCAGCGCCCGCAGCAGCAGGTCCGCCAGGTGGTCGGCGACCTCCTGCGGGGTGAGGGGGCCGTCCGGGCGGTACCAGGTGGACAGGTGGTGGACGGAGCCGAAGTGGTAGTCGACCACCAGGTCGGCGGGGGTGGCCCGGGAGAAGACGCCCTGGTCCTGGCCCTCCTCGATGAGCGCGCGGAAGCGTTCGTGGTAGCGCCGCCGCTCGGCGCGCACCTGCTTGTACTTCTCCGGGCTCAGGTGGTGCATGGAGCGGAAGAAGATCGAGGCGTCGTCGAGGTTGTCGATGGTGGTGACGACGACGTCGGCGGCGGCGTCGCGGACCCGCTGCTGCACGGGCTCGTCGGCGTCGGCGAAGGCGTCGAGGCGCTCCTGCTGGAGGCGCAGCACGCGCGCGTACACCTCGTGCAGCAGGTCGTCCTTGGAGCCGAAGTAGTGGTACAGCGCGCCCTTGGTGACGCCGGCCGCCTCGACGATCTCCTGGACCGAGGTGCGGTCGTACCCCTGGGCGGCGAAGAGCCGGGTGGCGGCGGCCAGCAGCCGCTGGGGCACGGGGGTCCCGGCCGATTCCGTCGTCCTGGGCACTGCCGCCACCTGCCTTTCCTTGGTGCTACGGGTGTCGTGGGTCCTGCTCGGTGCCGTCGCGGTCACCCCGTGAACGCAGTTCCCGCCGGAGGATCTTCCCACTCGCCGTCTTCGGCAGCTCCGGCAGGATCTCCACCTGTCGCGGGTACTTGTAGGCGGCCAGCCGCTCCTTGCAGTACGCGGCGAGCGCGTCCGGCTCCGCCGCGGCGTCCGGGCGGAGGCTGACGTACGCCTTGACGGTCTCGCCGCGGTAGGCGTCGGGCACGCCGACGACGGCCGCCTCGCGCACCGCCGGATGGGTGTAGAGGACGTCCTCGACCTCGCGCGGCCAGACCTTGAAGCCGGACGCGTTGATCATGTCCTTCTTGCGGTCGACGACGTACAGCCAGCCCTGTTCGTCCATGAAGCCGATGTCGCCGGTGCGCAGTTCGCCGCCGGGGAAGGTCTCGGCGGTGGCGTCGGGGCGCCGCCAGTAGCCGGGGACGACCTGCGGGCCACTGACGACGATCTCGCCGGGGGTGCCGAAGGGCGTCTCGGCGCCGGTGTCGTCGACGATGCGTACGACGGTGTCGGGTCCCGGCACGCCGACGGCGAGGGTGCCGGAGACCGGGTCGACGGGAGCCTCACGGCCGGGCGGTACGGAGGCGCAGGGCGCGGTGCACTCGGTGAGGCCGTAGCCGTTGCGGATGTACGGGCCGAAGCGGGCGCGGAACGCCTCGACCAGCGCGGGCGGCAGGGGCGCGCCGCCCGAGGAGATGACGTGGAAGGAGGAGAAGTGGTCCGGGGTGACGGCGGGGTGGGCGGCCAGCGCCATGAAGGCGGTGGACGGGCCGACGGTGTAGTGCGGGCGGTGCTCGGCGAACGCCTCCAGCACGAGGGAGGGTTCGAAGCGGTGGGCCAGGACCAGGGTGCCCGCGCTGTTCAGACAGGCGCCGAACTGGCAGACCATGCCGGTGATGTGGAACAGCGGTGCCAGCGCGAAGTAGACGGGCGCCTCGGGCAGGCCGAGGCCGGTGCGCTGGCGCTCGGCGTTGTACATGATGTTGCCGTGGGTGTTGGTGGCCCCCTTGGGGGTGCCGCTGGTGCCCGAGGTGTAGCTGATCAGCGCGAGGTCGCCGGGGGCCGGTGCGGGCACGGCGGGGGCCGGGTGTCCGGCGCGGGCCACGGCCGTCAGGTCGTCGGCGTCCGGCGCCTCGGGCAGCCGTTCGAAGGCGAGCGCGCGCGGGTCGTCGCGGGTCTGGAAGTCGCGTTCGCAGGCGGTGAGGACGATCCGCACGGGCGAGCCGGCCGCGGTGGCGCGCAGGAAGGAGTCCCAGGCCCGGTCGGTGCAGACGAGCGCGCCGACCTCGGCGTCCTTCAGGACGTGGGCGACCTCGGCGGACTTGTACATCGGGTTGACCGGGACGACGGTCGCGCCCGCCTTCCAGGCGCCGAGGACGGCGAGCACGAAGTGCGGCGAGTTCTGGAGGACGACGGCCACCCGGTCGCCGGGGCGCAGGCCGCGCGCGGCGAGGTGTCCGGCCACCGAGTCGCTCAACTCGTCGGTCTCGCGGTGGCTGAGGCGGGCGTCGAAGTAGGCGAGGAAGGTGCGGTCGGGGGTCTCGGCGGCCGACCGGCGCAGGGCGTGCACCAGGGAGTCGGCGGGGTGGACGGGGGCGCGCTGGGCGTCGTCGAGCAGCGGCAGCCACGGCCTGGCCGCGTACCGGGAGGCGGGGGCGGCGCTCACCGGGCCTGCTCCCAGGTGCGCTGGATGCGGTTCATGCCGGCCAGCCAGTGGTCGGGGTCGGTGGCGCGGGCCTGGTAGAAGCCGGCCGCCTCGGGGTGCGGCAGGATCAGGAAGCGGTCCTCGGCGATGCCCTTGAACAGGGCGTCGGCCACGTCGGCGGGTTCGACGGCGGTCGGCCTGAGCACCAGGTCGCCCGCGCTCCCGGCCGCGTCCAGCATGTCGGTGCGCACCCCTTGCGGGCAGATCGCGTGAACCTTGATCCCACGGTGGCGGTACGTCAGCGACAGCCACTCGGCGAAGGCGTACGCGCCGTGCTTGGTGACGCTGTAGGGGGCGGCGCCGATCATGGTGAGCAGTCCGGCGGCGGAGACGGTGGAGACGAACCGGCCGGCGCCGCGCTCCAGCCAGCCGGGCAGCAGCGCCTCGGCGGCGCGCACATGGGCCATGACGTTGACGTCCCAGGCCCGCGCCCAGACCTCCTCGCCCGCGGCCTCGGTGCCGGCCGAGCCGAGGCCCGCGTTGGCGCAGTAGACGTCGACGGTGCCGCCGAGCGCGTCGCGGGCGTCGGCGACGATCGCGGAGGCGTCGCCGGGCAGTGCGATGCCGCCGGTCTCGGCGGCGACGGCCGCCGCCTTCGCGGCGTCGAGGTCGTTGACGACGACTCTGGCCCCCTCGGCGGCGAACCGGCGGGCCAGGGCCGCGCCGATGCCCGCTCCGGCCCCGGTGACGACCACGCCCGCACCCTGAACGGCTTCCACCAGCGATCTCCTTCGCCCTGGTCCGACGCGCTCGCGGATCGGCTCCGCGGCGACACACTAACCGGTCGGTATGCCGCGGGGAAGAGGTGTTCGGGCCGGGCGTGCGCCGGCTCGCTCCCGGCTCGCTCCCAGCTAACTCCCGGCTCGTTCCCTGACGGCGGGGCGCACGCTAGCGTGCGTGGGCATGACACCCGCCCGCGATCACGGAGGTCACCGGATGAAGCTGTCCCGTCGGAGTCTGCTCGCCACCACGGCCGCGGTGGCCGCCACCACCGTCCCCGCCGGCCCCGCCGCGCAGGCCGAGGCGGCACCGCGGGGCCGGGGCCGGCCGCTGCGGACCGGGTTCGAGCGGCTGGCGGCCGACGGCTACGCGGCGCTGGCCGGGCAGCGCGTCGGCGTCGTCACCAACCCGACCGGCGTCACCCGGGACGTCCGGCACATCGTGGACGTGATGCACGCCGACCGCCGCGTGGACCTGCGCGCCGTGTTCGGGCCCGAGCACGGCTTCCGCGGCACCGCGCAGGCGGGCGGCTCCGAGGGCCGCTACGACGACCCGGCGACCGGGCTGCCGGTGTACGACACGTATCTCAAGAGCGGGCAGCCGCTGGCCGACGTGTTCACCGCCTCCGGCGTGGACACCGTGGTCTTCGACATCCAGGACGTGGGCGCCCGCTTCTACACGTACATCTGGACGCTGTACGACTGCATGGAGGCCGCCGCGCTCGCCGGGAAGCGGTTCGTGGTGCTGGACCGGCCGAACCCGATGACCGGCCGCGAGGCGCTGGGGCCGGTGCTGCACAAGGAGTTCGCGACCTTCGTGGGGCGGCAGCCCGTCGCCCAGGCGCACGGTATGACGGTCGCGGAGCTGGCGCGGCTGTTCAACGCGGAGTTCCTGGCCACCCCGGTGCGGCTGGAGACGGTGCTGATGACCGGCTGGGACCGGTCCTCGTTCTACGACGCCTCCGGGCTGCCCTGGGTGCCGCCGAGCCCGAACATGCCGACCCCGGACACGGCGCTCGTCTACGCGGGGACCTGCATGTTCGAGGGCACCAACCTCTCCGAGGGCCGGGGCACCACCCGCCCCTTCGAACTGCTCGGCGCCCAGGGCCTGGACGGCCGCTGGGCGGACGCGGCGAACGCGCTCGGCCTGCCCGGGGTCCGCTTCCGCGAGGCGTACTTCGCGCCGATGTTCTCCAAGTTCGAGGGGAAGACGGTCGGCGGGGTGCAGATCCATGTGCACGACCGGGCCGCCTTCGACCCGCTGCGCACCGGGATCGCGCTGCTGGTGACCGCCAAGCGGGTCTGGAGCGGCTTCGCCTGGCGCCCGGACGACTGGATCGACAAGCTCACCGGATCCGCCCGGGTGCGCACGATGATCGACGCGGGCGCGGACACCGACGAGGTGGTCGGCGGCTGGCGCACCGAGCTGGCCGCCTTCCGCCGTACGCGCGGGCGCCATCTGCTGTACCGGTGAGGCGCGCACCGGCGCGGCGCACGGCGGCGGCGTGCCGGGGAACTCCTCTTCCGCGCCCGTCCTGACGTATGGCCAACTCGCCCCGGCGGCGGGACGATGCATCCCACATCGCACCGCTTCGGGACGAGGGGGACGGTCATGACGGAACCAGGGACGAATCCGGCCCCCTACTGGGAGCTGACGTTCGACGCGGACGGGGACGTGGACGGCCCGGAGCGGGACCGGCTGCTCGCGCAGGCGGGTGCGAGCGGGGTGCGCGACCTGATCGTCCTCGCGCACGGCTGGAACAACGACCGCACCGGCGCCACCCTCCTCTACCGGCGCTTCCTCGCCCCGGTGCCGGACCTCGCGCCGGGCGCGCGGGTCGGATACGTGGGGGTGATCTGGCCGTCGATGCGGTTCTGCGACGAGCCGATCCCCGACTTCCCGCGCTCCGCCGCCGCCTCAACGCCTGGCCCCGCCCTCGACAAGGACACCCGGCACGCGCTGCTGGAGACGTTCCCGGGGCGGGCCACGGTGGTGGACCGGCTGGTGCGGATGCTGGACGAGCGGCCGCGCGAGCAGGGGGCGGAGGAGGAGTTCGGACGGCTGGTGCGGCTGCTGGTGGAGGTGGTGCCGGCGGGGCCGCAGGCGCACTTCGCGGCGGACACGGTGGCGGAGGGCGTCCCCGAGAGCGGTCCCCGTATGTTCACCCGGCCCGCCGCGGAGGTCTGCGCGGAGTTCGCCGCCGCCCTCGCGGGTCTCGAGGCGTCCGGCGGCACGGAGGCGTTCGCGCTGCCGGACCCGTGGGAGGGCGCCAAGGAACTGCTGCGGCAGGCGGCGTACTACGCGATGAAGCGGCGTGCGGGCACGGTCGGCGAGCGCGGGCTCGGACCGGTGGTCGGGCGGCTCGCGCAGGCGGTGCCCGAGCTGCGGATCCATCTGGTGGGCCACAGCTTCGGCGGGCGGCTGGTGTCGTTCGCGCTGCGCGGGCTGCCCGCGCGGGTGCGGGCGGTGAAGTCGGTGACGCTGCTCCAGGGCGCGTTCTCGCACTACGCGTTCGCCGCCCGGCTGCCCGGCGACCCGCGTACGGGCGGGGTGCTCCAGGGCCAGGAGCACCGGGTCGACGGGCCCGTGGTGTGCTGCCACTCCTGCCACGACACGGCGCTCGGCACCTTCTATCCGCTGGCGTCGCGGCTGTCCGGCGACGACCGGTCGGTGCTCGGCGTGGACATCGGGGCGCTGCTCGGTCCCCGGTGGGGCGCCCTGGGGCACGACGGTGTGCAGGGGGTGCCCGGCACGCGCGCGTGCACCCTGGCCGACGCGCTGCGCGGGCCGCTGCCCGCCGCCGGGTGCGTGAACGTGGACGCGTCCGCGGTGATCAGGAGCGGCGGGCCGCCGGCCGGTGCGCACAGCGACATCGTGCACCCGGAGCTGGCCCGGCTGGTGCTGGCGGCGGGTCGTGTGCGCTGACCCGCCGCCGGCACCCTCACCGCCGGGGCCCGGGGGTGGCCCGGCGTCACCGGTGTGAGGTGTACTCCACGACCTGCTGGTAGGTGGGCCGGTTCTGCCAGCTGATCCTGCCGTGCTTGATGCCGCCCAGGGCGCGCTGGGCGATCGAGTCGGCGCACCACTGGTCGCCCGCCGAGCACTGGTCGTCGCCCGGGTAGACCTGGGCCGCGGTCATTCCCGCCGCCTGCTTGAGCGTGCCGAGCAGGCTGTCGCGGCAGGCGGTCAGGCTGCCGGCGCCGCAGTACTTCTGCGCCAGCGGGCCGTTCACCTGCTCGCCGAGGACCGCGCGGATGTCCTTGTCGACATAGCTCCACCAGCCGTACTGGAAGGCACTTCCGGCGTGCGAGCCGGTCGGGCCGTGTCCGGCGGACGGCGCCTCGTCGACGGGCAGGTTGGCGCCGAAGGCGGTGTACAGGGCGCTGCCGAGGCCCGGTTCGAACTCGGCCTTGACGAGCAGCGGCCACCAGGCGTCGAGGATGCGGACGGCGTCCGCGTCGGCGTACTTCTGGGAGCCGGCCGAGGTCTCGGTGCGGTGGGCGCCCGCGGTCAGCCAGGCCCGCAGCTTGTCCACCGCCGCCGCGGCCGCGGTGTCGGTGACCGGCGCGCTGTCGATCACCTTCAGCAGCTTCGGCAGCACGTCCTCGGCGCGCAGGTCGGCGACGGCCGCGTCCGCCATCGCCTGCGTCAGCGCGGTGCGGGTCACCCCGCCGGCCGCGACGAGCTTCTTCACCCGGTCCTCCAGCAGGTTGCCGCGGTGCACCGAGCCCTCGCCCCAGGGCGCGGCCGCGTAGTCCTCGGCCTGCTTGTTGTTCCAGGAGATGTAGTAGTCCTGGTCGACGGAGTTGGGGTGCGCGGCGGGCGCGGTGTAGTCGGCGGTGTTGGCGGCCGGGTCCCAGCCGCGCCACTCGTAGGCGGGCTGCGCCCACACCGGGAACTCGGCGTCGACTCCGGCGGCCCGCACCGGGTTGTCGCCGCTGTTGTAGTACGCGGTGTGGCGGGAGTCGGCGTAGAACCAGTTGAAGGTGAAGTTGATGTGCTGCGCGGCCTTCTGGAAGTCCTGCGGGCCCTTGACGTAGTCGGGGTCGTTGAGCATCTGGAAGCCGATGATGGAGTCGGCCTCGTGCAGGTAGGAGGAGCGCAGGGTGGTGTAGGCGACCTTCTTGCCGCCGACGGTGGCGCGGTACTGGACCGGGCCGTACCTGGTGCGCCACACCCGCATGGTGTACGAACCGGCCGCGGTGCCGTCGGCGACGGTGGGCTTCCACGCGTTGGCCTGCTGCACCTGGTCCATGGCGGTGCAGGTGCCGTGGTAGAGGTAGTGGTGGTCGTCCTGGCACAGCTCGACGGCGTAGGTGTCGATGATGTCCTGGCCGGAGGTCGTGGCGCTCCACGAGTAGTCCTGGCCGCGGCCCAGTTCGACGTACATGCTCAGGCCCGCGAAGGAGGCGCCGCGGGCGCTGATGCCCGGCCCCTGTATCTCCTGGAGCAGCAGCAGCTGCGGGGCGAAGTAGCCGGTCTGCGGCCCGAAGACGGCGACGGGGTGGCCGCTCGCGGTGTGCGCGCCGCTGACGACGAGGGCGTTGGACATGCCCCGGCGGGCCGAGGACAGGGCGCTCTTCGCGACGGTGTCCGCTGTGCCCGTCGCGGCCTGGCTCTTCGCGCTGCCGGTACGGTCGTACAGCAGGGGTTCGGCCGTCACCGAGCCCGCGTCGGGCAGCGCCTCGCCCTGCGCGGAGGCGGGCTTGGCGGCGTAGGGGAAGCTCTGGCCGTCGTGCAGGGTGAGGACGGCCTCGGGGTCGTTGCGCTCGCGGAAGGACTCCCAGACCCTGGTGCCCTCCGCCACGCCGTACTTGGCCTGGGCCTCCAGCAGTGACAGGGCGTTGTTCACCTCGCCGCCCCCGCCGGCGCCGAACAGCGAGCCGACCACCGAGGCGAGCGCGACCATGTCGGTCACCTTGAAGTGGTCGATGGTGCCCGCGTTGGTGATGGCGTCCTTGTGCCCGGTCAGGACGTACTCGCCGGGGAAGTAGCGGCCGGGGTCGGAGGCGTCGATGTAGGCGTTGATGCCCGCGAGGTAGGCGTTCACGTCGGCGAGGGCCTGCTGCCCGCGCTCGCCGTTCTTGGCCACGGCGGTGTCGATCTGCGCCTGGAGGTCGGCCTCGGTGTAGGGGGCGTTGCGGTAGAACTGCTGCTCGAGGCCCTGGTTGGCGGGGGCGCCGCCCGCGAAGGAGGTCAACTGGCCGCGGCCGACGTGCCGGAAGACGTCCATGAGCCACAGCCGGTCCTCGGCGGCGGCGTACCCGGCGCCGAACTCGGTGCCGTAGCGGGTGGTGCCCGTGATGTGCGGTACGCCCGTCTTCTTGTCGCGGACGATGGTGACGTCGCCGCGGCCGGCCGGCTTCTCGCTGGAGGCGACCTGGCCGGAGGGGACGCCGAACGAGGCGTCGTTGAAGAAGGTGTTGATCTTGTCGGTGGTGAGCGCCGGGTAGCCCTTGGCCAGGTTCGCGTACGGGCCGAGCTGGTCCTCGGCGTGGCCGGGCTGGGTGCCGAACGCCTGGTTGAGGAGGATCTGGGCGAGGGTGGCGTTGCCGTTCTCGCCCGGCGGCAGGATGTCCGAGCACTGTCCGCCGCAGTAGTCGTCCGCGGCCGCGGCCTTCGGCGTGCCGCTCGCGGCAACCGCTTGGGAAAAGGGTGACAAAAGACCGGCAATGAGGACGCATACGGATGCGGTCTTCAGGAACCCGGGGAATCTGCGGGGAGTTCTCATTCTGTCGAGCGCGCTGAGTGGGGTGCGCCGTGGCATGACTGCTCCTCCCGACGGGGGTGGGGCGGGACGTTACCGGCGGTAGCTCCGACTTGGAAGATGAACACGCGTCACTTTTTGGAGTCTGCGTGACGGACATGACGGTCGATCAGGGCGAAGCTGTGGCGGACACCGGAAATCGGATGGAGCCGAATCGCGGGCAGACGCGTCTATCCGACGACGTCGGTACGACCCATCCGTACGACGGCGCCGAAGTGACCGAAGTAGCAGGTGCAGGTGTGACGGAGGTGCAGGGCGATGGCCGGTTTCCGGAGTCTGGCGAGACAGGTGCGGGACCCGCGGTGCGATCTGGCACTGCGGCGCTACTCACTGCGCAAGTGCCTTGAGCGGTTCGCCCCTTACGGGCACCGGGCGACCTGGGACCATCTGTGCTCCCGCGCCGGGTTCGGCCCGGAGGACAGGTCCCCCGACCCGGTGCGGCTCGTGGCCGCGCTGGAGGAGCTGGAGGAGGCGCGTTCGGTGTGGCTCGCCTACGAGGCCGAGTTCGCCGGGCGGCGCAGGAAGGAGAAGCACGACGGGCTGCGCCGGCCGGGCAGCGTGGACGACTGGCACCGGCTGACCTGGGGCGGCTTCGGGGTCGCCTGGTGCGACGACCCCCGGGTGCACCCCGGCGAGCCGCTGGCCGAGGTGCTGCGCCGGCTGATCGCCGCGCTGGAGCGCGACCCGGGCGCGGCGTGCCCGGTGTGCGGCGCGGAGCGCCTGGTGTGGCGGTACGGCCTGGACCACGAGCCGTCCTCGGGACCGGTCTGCGCGGACTGCGGCATCCTGGTCCCGCGGCCCGTGCTCACCCCCGCGGCCCTGGCGGACGCCCGGCGCGGGCGGCGGCTGCTGGTGTCGGCCTGAGCCGGACCGCCACCGGACGGCGCCGGACAGCCGCCGGGGAGGAGTACCGGGGCGCGGTCCGGGGCACTGTCGCCGGCATGCAGGTGTGTCTGAACGGTTCCCGTACGGCCCGGGACGGCGCGACGGTGCCGCTCACCCCGGACCAGGCGGCCGGGTCCGCGGCGGCGGCCGTCGCTGCGGGCGCCACCGAGGTGCATGTCCATCCGCGTACGCCGTGCGGGCGCGAGAGCCTGTCGCCCCGCGTGGTGGCGGCCACGGTGGAGGCGATCAGGGAGCGGGTGACGGTGCCGGTCGGGGTGACCACGGGCGCCTGGACGGAGCCCGGTCCGGCGGCCCGCCTCGCGCGGGTGCGGGACTGGACGGTGCTGCCCGACCTCGCCTCGGTCAACTGGCACGAGCCGGGCGCCGAGGAGCTGGCCGCCGCCCTGCTCGACCGGGGCGTCGGCGTCGAGGCCGGCCTGTGGTCGGGCACGGACGGCCCGGCCCGGTTCGCCGCCTCGCCGCTCGCTCCCCGGGTGCTGCGCGTCCTGGCGGAGGTGACGGACCCGGCCGCCGCGAGCGCCGGGGCGTCCGCCCGCGCCCTGCTGACCGCCGTCGGCGACGCGCACGGCCGCCCGGTCCTGCTGCACGGCGAGGAGGCGGGCACCTGGCCCGTCCTCACCCTGGCGGCCCGGCTCGGCCTGCCCACCCGCATCGGCCTGGAGGACACCCTCCACCTGCCCGACGGCGAACCCGCCACGTCCAACGCCGAGTTGGTCACGCAGGCGCTGCACCTGGTCCGCCGTCAGGACGGCGGGCTGTAGGCCGCGGGCGGAGCGGACGGGGGCGCCCGGAGGGGTTTTGGGCGGAGGGCGTCGGGGAGGCTTGCCCGGCCGGGGTTGTCCGGGGAGTGGGCTTCCGGGGGCGGACTTGGGCGGCACGTGGCTCTGCCGGTGGGACGTCGGTCGGGCCGGGTGTCGCGCCGGGGGGCGCGTAGGCGGGGCGAGCGTGCCACCGGGGCGGGCGCCCGCAGGGGCGTCGGGCGACGGGTGGCAGGGAGGCTTGCCCGGCCGGGGGCTTCCGCGGACACACCAGGATCGCACGGGGCTCCGCCGGTGGGACGTCGGTCGGGGCGGACGCCTGGGCGGCGCTCCGGGACGGCACGCCCGTCTCCCTGCGGTAGTACCGCGTACGCGCTGACCCGAGCCTGCCCGCCTGAACGGGTGCACCGGCGCGCGCCAGGCGCCGGGACGCAACCCGGGACAGCCGCCCGCGGCTCCTCTCTACCCCGTCCGGCGCCACCGGTGCCGACGCCGTAGCGCGCGGCGGGCCGCCCCGGCGGTGTCTTCGGGAGGCGCACGCCTCCCCCGGGGTGCCGCCGGTGGCCACGCCGTGCCGCGCGGCGGGCCGCCGCAGCGGCGCAACCGGGAGGCGTGCCTCCCCCGGCGGCGGCGCCCGCGTACGCCTGCGCCCGCCTGAACAGGCGCACCGGCCGCGCCCCGTGCCAGGGCGCGGCCGGAGGCAGTGAGGCCCTTGGCCGGCCCCGACTTCGACGGGCAGCGTCCGGTGCCGGTGGTGCCGGGGCCGGGTCGCCCGCGCGGACCTCGGTGTCCCCCGGCGCCGGTCCGGGTGGCGGGCGGTGGGCAGTGGGGTCAGGGGCCGTGCGGACGGTCGGCGGGGGCAGTGGCGCCGGGGCGTTCGGCCATCAGGCGGGAGCCGGTCAGGCGGTCGCCGAAGGCGTCGTCCGGGTTGGACAGGACGCAGGTGTCCAGGGAGAGACAGCCGCAGCCGATGCAGTCGGTGAGGTGGTCGCGCAGGCGGTTGAGCTGCTCGATGCGCTCGTCGAGTTCGGAGCGCCAGGCCGCGGAGAGGCGGGCCCAGTCCTCGCGGGTGGGGGTGCGCTCCTCCGGGAGTTCGGCGAGGGCCGCGCGGATGGTGGCCAGCGGGATGCCGACGCGCTGGGCGGCCCGGACGAAGGCGACCCGGCGCAGCGCGTCACGGCTGTAGCGGCGCTGGTTGCCCGTGGTCCGGCGGCTGCTGATCAGGCCCTTGGCCTCGTAGAAGTGGAGGGCGGAGACGGCCGCGCCGCTGCGGGCGGACATCTGGCCCACGGTCAGCTCGTTGATCTTCTCGGGAATCTGGGGCACTCCTCAGAGCCTACCCACCGCGTCCGGGCCGGTTCCGTTGACAGGGGCCGTCGCACCGAGCATGCTAAGCAGTTGCTTAGACATACGGGACGATGGGCGACGCGAAAGGCCGGGCAGATGGCAGAGCCGAGGATCTTCACCTCCGCCGACGAGCTGAGGGCGGCGGTGGGCGAGCAGCTGGGGTACACCGACTGGCTGGAGGTCGACCAGAAGCGGATCGACCTGTTCGCCGAGGCGACCGGCGACCACCAGTGGATCCACGTGGACCCGGAGAAGGCCGCGGCGGGCCCCTTCGGCACGACCATCGCGCACGGCTATCTGACCCTGTCGCTGCTCCCGCTGTTCGGACCGCAGCTGATCCGGGTCGAGGGCGTGAGGATGGGCGTCAACTACGGCACCGAGAAGGTCCGCTTCCCCTCCCCCGTGCCGGTCGGCTCCCGGCTGCGTGCCACGGCGTCGGTCACCGGTGTGCGCGACGTCGAGGGCGGGGTGCAGGTGAGCGTCGCCTTCACCGTGGAGCGCGAGGGCGGCGACAAGCCGGTGTGCGTGGCGGAGTCGGTCTCCCGCTACTACCTCTGACCTACGGCCGAGCGGCGTCCGGCCGGGCACCGACCATGCGCAGCACGAGGTCGGCGTAGAGCGCGCCGACCTCCTCCGGGGTGCGGGGCCCCTCGACGTTGAACCAGCGGGCGACGTCGATGCACAGGGAGAGCACGGCCAGCGTCGTGCCGCGCACGTCCGGGACGTCGAACTCGCCCGCGGCCACGCCCTCCTCGACGACCGCGCGCACCTCGGCGTCGACCAGGCGGCGCAGCGCGAGGATCTCGGCGCGGGCGTCCGGGCCGAGGGAGTCGAGTTCGTACTGCACGACACGCGCGGTGGTGCGCCCGCGTGCGTGCCAGCGCACGAAGGAGCTGACGGCGTCCGCGAGCCGCTCGGTGGCGCTGCCCTCGCGCCGGGCGGCCGTGCGCAGGATCTCCAGCGCCTTCTCGTGGCCGATGCGGCTGATGCGGTGGAGCAGCTCTTCCTTGGTCTTGTAGTGGATGTAGAGCGCGGCGGGGCTCATCCCGGCCCGGCCTGCGATGTCGCGGGTCGTCGTCGCGTGGTAGCCCCGCTCGGCGAAGGCCTCCACCGCGGCCACGAGCAGCCGCCGGGCCGCGTCGGGGGTGACCTCGGCCCACGGGTGCGCGTCCCCGCCGGCCGTCTCCTGCGCCGTACTCATCGCTCGTTCGCCCCTCTCTGCGTCAAGGGGTCCACCATACCGCCGAAGCTGAGCGGGCGCTTAGCATCCCCGGTGGGGACGGTTGCGGCCGGGGCCCGGGGGCGGACCGGGGCGCGGCCGGTCAGATCTTCTCGAAGGGGTCGTGCTCGGAGAGCAGCCTGTCCAGCCGGGCCTGGTCGACCCGGCTGACGATCTGCCCGGCCTCCTGCCGGTCCCGGATCACCTTGGCGAGGGTGAAGGCGGAGGTGACGAGGTAGAGGACGGCGATGGCGAGGAAGGACCGCACCCAGGCGTTGGCGTCCAGCCGGAAGATGCCGATGGCGGTGGCCGCCATGGCGATGGCGAAGGAGGCGACGGCCTGGCCGTAGAAGGCGGCCGTGTTCTGGTGCTTGACCGGTGTGTCACTCATGCGGCCCAGCATCCGCGGAGGTGGCCGCCGCCACATCCGCCGGCGTACTCAGACGCGTACTCAGACGTCCGTGCGGCCGGGTCCCGGAGCCCGCGCGGACGGGCGCCCGGGAAGCCCGTACGGCCGGACCTCAGAAGGCCGAGACGCCCGTCAGCGCCCGCCCGATGACCAGCTTCTGGATCTGGCTCGTGCCCTCGTAGAGGGTCATCACCCGGGCGTCGCGCAGCAGTTTGCCCACCGGGTACTCGTCGATGTAGCCGTAGCCGCCGAAGACCTGGAGAGCGTTGTTGGCGGCGCGCACGGCGGCCTCCGAGGCGAACAGCTTGGCCTTGGACGACTCGACGGCGAACGGCTGCCCGCGGTCGACGAGGTCGGCGACCCGCCAGGTCAGCAGGCGGGCCGCGTCCACGTCCACGGCGATGTCGCTGATCAGCTCCTGGACGAGCTGGTGGCGGGCGATGGGCTTGCCGAACTGCTCGCGTTCGCCCGCGTACCGCACGGCCGCGTCGAGGGCGGCCTGCGCGATGCCGACACAGCCCGCGGCCACCGACATCCGCCCCTTGGCCAGCGCCGACATGGCGACCGAGAAGCCCTTGCCCTCCTCGCCCAGCAGGGCGGAGGCGGGGACGCGCACGCCCTCAAGGACCAGCTCGGCGGTGGCCTGGCCGCGCAGCCCGAGCTTGCCGTGCACGGTGCGGCGGGTCAGGCCCGGGGTGTCGGTGGGCACCAGGAAGGCGGAGACGCCCTTGTGGCCGGGGGCATCGGTGGAGCGGGCGAAGAGCAGCACGACGTCGGCCCAGGTGCCGTTGGTGATGAACATCTTCGTGCCGTCGAGGACGAAGTCGTCGCCGTCGCGCACGGCCCGGGTGGTGAGGCTGCCCGCGTCGGAGCCGGTGCCGGGCTCGGTGAGGCCGAAGCAGCCGACGTACGCGCCGGAGGTCAGACCCGGCAGCCAGCGCCGCTTCTGCTCCGCGTCGCCCCAGGCGGCGATCGTCTTGGCGACCAGGCCGAGCGAGACGGAGACGATGCCGCGCACGGAGGAGTCGCCGCGGCCCAGCTCCTCGGTGACCAGGCAGTACGCGAGGTGGTCGCCGCCCGAGCCGCCGTACTCCTCGTCGATGGTCAGCCCCAGGAAGCCGACCTCGCCGAGCTTCTTCACGATGCCCCGGTCGACCTCCTCGGCGCGGTCCCAGGCGACGACGTGAGGGGCGATCTCCCGTGCGACGAAGTCCCGGGCGAGCTGCCGTACCGCTGTCTGCTCCTCGCTGAGCCCGAGATGCATGACGGATCACCCCACAGATGCCGGATCCCGGGCCTCTGCCGACCCTGGACCTTGAAAGCCGAACAATTAAATTACCACTGCTAGTTTTAGTCCGCAGCCCTACTATGTGCGCCATGGCCCGACCGCGCAAGCCCCTCCTCAGCACCGACCGCATCGTCGCGACGGCGCGGGAGCTGGTGGACGCGGAGGGCCTGGCCGCCGTCTCCACCCGCCGGCTCGCGGCCGAACTGGGTGTCAGCGGCCCCTCGCTCTACAACCACTTCCGCACCAAGGACGAGATCCTGGAGGCGGTCGCGGACTCGGTCAGCGCCCAGGTCGACCTGTCGATGTTCGAGGACGGACGCGACTGGCGGACCGCGCTGCACGACTGGGCCGTCTCCTACCGGGCCGCCCTGCGCGCGCACCCCAACATCGTCCCGGTCCTCGCGCACGGCCCCGGCCGCCGCCCGGCGGCGCTGCGCCTGGCCGACGCCGTCTACGGGGCGATGGTCGACGCGGGCTGGCCGCCCGCGCAGGCCACCTCGGTCGGCGCGCTGATGCGCTACTTCGTCATGGGCTCCGCGCTCGGCTCCTTCGCGGCCGGTTTCCCGGACGACGCGGGCGCCTACGACCCCGCCGACTACCCCCACCTCGGCCAGGCCCATCTGCTCGCCGAGCAGCAGGAGAAGATCGACGAACGCGCCTTCGCGACCGGGCTCGCGGCGCTGCTGGACGGGCTGGCGCACCAGTACGAGCAGGCCCGCGCCGAGGCGTAGCCCCCGCGGCCACACTTCGGCGCCCGCCGAACCGTCCGTACCCCATCCTGGGACGCATGACCCCCAAGGATCCGCAGGCACCCGCGCTGGCGGCGCTCGCCGGACTGATCGCCGACGAGAGCCGCGCCGCCTGTCTGCTGGCGCTGCTCGACGGGCGGGCCTGGACGGCCGGTGAGCTGGCCCGGCGCGCGGGCGTGGCCGCCTCCACGCTCAGCGCGCATCTGGACCGGCTCGTCGCGGGCGGCCTGCTCGCCCAGGAACGGCAGGGCCGCCACCGGTACGTCCGCCTCGCCGACGCGCGGGCGGCCCAGCTGGTGGAGGACCTGGCCGCGCGGGCGGCACCCGCGGCCCGCCGTCCGCGCACCCTGCGCGAGGCGGGCGCCGGTTCCGCGATGGCCCGGGGGCGCACCTGCTACGACCATCTCGCCGGGCGCCTCGGCATCGCGGTGACGGACGCGCTGTCCGCGCGCGGCCTGCTGCGGACGGACGCCGGTGCGGGCACCGGCGGTACGGACCCGGGCAGTACGGGCTCCGGTGGCACGGGGGCGGGTGGCACGGGCACCGGCGGTACGGGCACCGGGTTCGCGCTCACGGACGCGGGGCTGGGGTGGTTCGCCTCGGCGGGCATCGTGCTGGACCGGCGGGGGCGGCGCCCGCTCGCCCGCGCCTGCCTGGACTGGACGGAGCGCCGCCCCCATCTGGCGGGCGCGGCGGGCGCCGCCCTGTGCCGCCATGCCCTGGACACCGGCTGGTGCGAACGCATCGGCTCGGAACGCGCCGTACGGGTCACCCCGGTCGGCGCCACCGCCCTCTACGAGCTGCTCGGCGTCGAGCGCACGGCACTCGGCTGACGGCCGTCCCGCGGCCCCGGTGTCCGGAATCCGCGAGCTTTCCCTTCACCTCCCCGCCTAGCCTCCGGAGACATGATGCGTCATCACCAGCTCCTGCCCCCGTCCCGACTGGCAGCCGGAGCCGCCGCGGTCACCGTGGTGCTGTGGGCCTCCGCCTTCGTCTCGATCCGCAGCGCGGGAGCCGCGTACTCACCCGGGGCGCTGGCGCTCGGACGGCTGCTGGCCGGGGCCGTGGCGCTGGGGGCGCTGTGCCTCGTGCGGCGGGAGGGGTGGCCGCCGCGGGAGGCGTGGCGCGGGATCGCGCTATCGGGTCTGCTGTGGTTCGGCTTCTACATGGTCGCCCTCAACTGGGGTGAGCAGCGCGTGGACGCCGGGACGGCCGCCCTGGTGGTGAACATCGGCCCGCTGCTGATCGCGCTGCTCGGCACACGGCTGCTGGGCGACCGGATGCCGCCGCGGCTGCTGGCGGGCATGGGGGTGTCGTTCGCCGGGGCGGTGACGGTGGGGCTCTCGATGTCCGGGGCGGGCGGTTCCTCGGTGGTGGGTGTGGCGCTGTGCCTGCTCGCGGCCGTCGCGTACGCCTGCGGGGTCGTCGCCCAGAAGCCCGCGCTGGGCCGGGCGAGCGTCCTCCAGGTGACCGCCTTCGGGTGCCTGGTCGGCGCGGTGGCGTGTCTGCCGTTCGCCGGGCAGCTCGTCCACGAGGCCGTCCGCGCGCCGCTGACCGCCACGCTCAACGTGGTCTACCTCGGCCTGTTCCCGACCGCCCTCGCCTTCACCACCTGGGCGTACGCCCTGGCCCGGACCAGCGCGACCCGGATGGGCGCGACGACGTACGCCGTGCCCGCGCTGGTGGTGCTGATGTCATGGCTGGCGCTGGGCGAGGTGCCCGGACTGCTGACGCTGGGCGGCGGGGTGCTGTGCCTGGCGGGCGTGGCGGTGTCCCGCTCGCGGCCGCGGAGGCGGCCGGAGGCGGAGGGCATGCCGGAGGCGGACCGGGCGGAGGCGGACATGCCGGAGCCGGACAGGGGGACGGTCCGGCCGCGTCCCGAGCAGGTCCGCTGAGCGGACAGCCTGAGCGGACGCTCGGAACGACCGGCCGCACGGGCCGCGGCGGGGGCGGGCTGCGGCGGGGGCGGGCAGTGGCGGTCCGGCGCCCTCGCCGCCGGGCGCACCGGCCCCGCGGCGAGCCCGCCAGGCCCTGCGGCGGACGCGGCCGGGTTCCGCGCCGGACGGCGCAGGTGTCGCCCGCCGCCCGCGGCGCCCCGGCGTCAGAACACCACCAGGGCCCGGCCGCCCTTCCCCGCCCGCATGTTCTCGAAGGCGGCCGGGATGCCGTCCAGGGCGATCCGCTCGGTGACCAGGGCGTCCAGGTCCAGGCGGCCGGCGCGGACGTGGGCGGCGAGTACAGGCAGGTCCTCGGCCGGGTTCGCGTTGCCGTAGACGCAGCCGGAGAGGGTGCGGCCCCAGTGGAAGATCTCCAGGGCGTTGAAGGTGACCTGCTGGTCCTTGCCGCCGATGCCGACGACCGTGGTCCGGCCGCCGCGTCGGGTCGACTCCCAGGCGGCGCGGATGGAGACGGCGCGGCCCGCGCACTCCACGGAGACGTCGACGCCCTGGCCGCCGGTGAGGGCGCGGATCTCGCGCGGGGTGTTCTCGGAGGCGACGACGTAGTCGGTGGCGCCCGCCCGGCGGGCCAGTTCCTCCTTCGCCGGGCTGACGTCGACGGCGACGATCCGCCCGGCGCCCGCGATCCGGGCGGCCTGGAGGGTGGCGAGTCCGACGCCGCCCGCACCGAAGACGGCCACCGTCTCCCCGGCGCGCACCCGGGCGGAGTGGTGGACGGCGCCGTAGCCGGTGAGGACGGCGCAGCCGAGCAGGGCGGCGTCGGCGAGCGGGACGCCGCCCGGCAGCGGCAGGACGCAGGAGGCGGCGACGACCGTCTCCTCGGCGAACGCGGCGACGTTCAGCCCTGGGTGCAGGTCGGTGCCGCCGGTGGTGCGGGCGTAGACGGCGGCGGCGCCGCCGAGGGCGTTGGCGCACAGCCAGACCTCGCCGAGACCGCAGGCGTGGCAGGTGCCGCAGGACGGCGCCCAGTTGAGCACGACGGCGTCGCCCGGCGCGACATGGGTGACCTCCTCGCCGACGGCGAGCACGGTGCCCGCGCCCTCGTGGCCGAGGACGGCGGGGACCGGGACGCGCATGGTGCCGTCGGTCAGGGACAGGTCGGAGTGGCAGACCCCGGCGGCGGCGAGCCGGACGCGGACCTGTCCGGGGCCGGGGTCGGGCAGGTCGATGCCGGTGATCTCCAGCGGTGAGCCGATGGCGGGCAGGACGGCGGCACGTACGGCCATGGCGCGTGACTCCCTTAGAACTGGAGGGACTTGGTCTGAAGGTACTCGGTGAGTCCGTGCGCGCCGAGTTCCCGGCCGACCCCGGACTGCTTGTAACCGCCGAAGGGCGCCAGCGGGTTGAAGCGCCCGCCGTTGATGTCGACCTGGCCGGTGTCCATGCGGCGGGCGAAGGCGACCGCCTCGGCCTCCTGGGCCGCCCAGACCGCTCCGGCGAGTCCGTAGACCGTGCCGTTGGCGATGCGCAGGGCGTCCTCCTCGTCCTCGTAGCGCAGGACCGACAGGACCGGGCCGAAGATCTCCTCCTGGGCGATGGTCATGCCGGGGGTGACGTCGGCGAAGACGGTGGGGCTGACGTAGTAGCCGCGCTCGCGGGGCGCCTCGGGGCCGCCGGCCACCAGGCGCGCGCCCTCGGCGACGCCCCGCTCGATGTAGCCGCGGACCCGGTCGCGCTGCCGGGCGCTGACGAGGGGGCCGATGCGGTCGGCGTACTTGGCGGCGGCAGCGGCGGCGAGGGCGACCGCCTCGTCGTAGCGGTCGCGGTGGACGAGCATACGGGTCCAGGCGCTGCACGTCTGGCCGGAGTTGGACATGACGTTGGCGACGCCGACGTGCACCGCCTTGGCGAGGTCGGCGCCGGGCAGGATGACGTTGGCGGACTTGCCGCCCAGTTCCAGGGCGACCCGCTTGACGGCGGCGCCCGCCGTGGCGCCGATCCGCCGGCCCACGGCCGTGGAGCCGGTGAAGGAGACGAGGTCGACGCCGGGGTGTTCGGCCAGGGCCTGTCCGGCGACCGGGCCGAGCCCGGTGACCAGGTTGAAGACACCGGCCGGGAATCCGGCCTCGTCGACGGCCTCGGCGAAGAGCTGGGCGGTGAGCGGGGTGTCCTCGGCGGGCTTGAGGACGAGGGTGCAGCCCGCGGCCAGGGCGGGGGCGGCCTTGGCGACGATCTGGTGCAGCGGGTAGTTCCAGGGCGTGATGGCGCCGACCACACCGGCGGGCTCGTGCAGGACGGTGGAGTTGCCCGTCCGCTCCTCGAAGGCGTAGGTGGCGGCGAGGTCGGCGTAGGAGGCGGCGACCGCGAGGGGCAGGCCCGCGTGGACCGCCTGGGCGAACTGCTCGGGGGCGCCCAGTTCGGTGGTGACGGTCTCGGCGATCTCGTCCTTGCGGACGGTGAGGACGTCGCGCAGGGCGGCCAGGCGGGCGGCGCGTTCGGCGGGCGGGGTCGCGGCCCAGCCGGGGAAGGCGGCGCGGGCGGCGCGCACCGCCGCGTCGACGTCCTCGGCGGTGCCCGCGGGGACGGTGGCGACGACCTGCTCGTCGGCCGGGTTCACCACCTCGATGGCGGCGCGGTCGGGGGCGGGGCGCCAGGCGCCGCCGATGTACATGCCGTCGTGTGCCTTCATGGTGCTCCTCCGGGGCGGGGGCGTCGGCCGCGTCGGCACGCGGTCCACGGGGGGTGCGGGCCGGGCTCGGCCGATCCATAAACTAGCGCCGATAGTTTTGTGGCGCCAGGGAACCGCGCCCCTCCCCGCCCGGTGTGCGGCGGCTCACGCCCGGAGGTCACGACAGGCGGTCGCACCCGGCGGCCGCACCCGGCCCTCACTCCCGGCGGTCGCTCCCGGCGGCCGCCCCCGGGCGTCACTCCCGCAGGTCCGGCAGCCGGTCCGGGGCCGGGCAGACGCGTTCGCCGTGCTGGTCGAAGACGAAGAGGTGGGCGAGGTCGACCAGGAGCGGCACCTGCATGCCGTGCCGGAGCCGGATGTCGGGGGTGGTGCGCACCACCAGGTCGCCGGGCAGCCGGGGCTCGGCCGCGGGGGCGCCCTCCGGTGCGGCGCCGGTCTCCCCGGCACCCGCCCGGCGCGGCCGGTCGAGCAGCGCCACCGGACCGCCGCGCAGGGCCCCGGCCCGCTCCCGCAGGCGTTCCAGCACGGTGGCGTCGCGGCGGCGGCGCCGGTCCGGCCGGGTGTGCGGGCGCGGCGCCTCCAGCTCCGGTACGACGGCCGGGCTCGACCCGGTGTCGAAGTGGACGAGCACCTCGTGGCCCTGGAACTCCAGGTGCTCGACCAGCCCGGTCAGCGGCACCTCGCCGGGCCGCGCGGCGGCGGGCTTCGCGATCCGTACGGCCTCCGAGCGCAGACCCACGATCACCTCGCGGCCCTGCTGCACGCGCAGCAACTGGTGGTCCAGGGAGAGCGGTTCGGGCAGCCGCAGGAACTGCTTGCCCAGCCTGATTGTCATGGCCCCGTCGAGCGGGGCGCGGACCAGGCCGCGCAGCAGATTGATGCGCGGGGTCCCGATGAAGGCGGCGACGAACACGTTGCGGGGCAGCGCGTAGACGGCGCGCGGGGTGCCGACCTGTTGCAGCACCCCGCCGCGCAGCACGGCGACCCGGTCGCCCAGGGACATGGCCTCCGACTGGTCGTGGGTGACGTAGAGGGTGGTGACGCCCAGTTCCCGGGTGAGCCGGGCGATCTCGGCGCGCAGATGGCTGCGGAGCTTGGCGTCGAGGTTGGACAGCGGCTCGTCCATCAGGAAGACGGAGGGGTGACGGGCTATCGCCCGGCCCATGGCCACCCGCTGGCGCTCGCCGCCGGAGAGCTGGCCGGGGAGGCGGTCGAGCAGGTCCTCGATGCCGAGCATCCGGGCGGTGGCGTCGATGCGCGGGCCGTGGTCGGCGCCGGGCGACTCGATGCGCAGCGGGAAGCCGATGTTGCCGCGGCCGGTCATGTTCGGGTAGAGCGCGAAGTTCTGGAAGACCATCGCCATGTCCCGGGCGGCGGGCGGCAGTTCGTTGGCGTACTCCCCGTCGAGCAGCAGCATCCCCTCGGTGATCTCCTCCAGTCCGGCGATCATCCTGAGGACCGTGGACTTGCCGCAGCCGGAGGGTCCGAGCAGGACGAGGAACTCACCGGGCGCCACGTCGAGCGACAGCCGGTCCACCACCCGTGGGGTCTTGCTGCTGTAGGTCTTGCTCACGTCGTGCAGGGAGATGGCGCGTGTCATGAGGCATGCCTTCGGTGACTCACCCAGGCGCTGGGCGCAGCGCGGCGGACGCCTCGCGCGGGTCGTACGGGGCGTGTGAGTCACGGAAGCTAACGGACGGGTGCGGCCCGGGGAAGACATCGGGCACGATCTCGCACACTTTCGTCCATCGGGCGGGATCGGGCGGGATCAGGCGGGATACGGCCGCATCGGGGGATCAGGCGGGTTCGGACGGGTTCCGGTGCGAGGGGGGGGGACGAAGGCGGGCGGTCCGCGTCCAGCGGCGGGGCGGGGTGAAGCGGTCGGCGCCAGCCGCGCCACCCGGCCCCGCCCCGCCCCGCGCCACGCCGCGCACGCCTCGCCATGCCACCTCCACGCGCGGCCCACCCCGATGCCGTCACGCGCGGCTCACCTCGTCGCCGTCAGATGGGCGAAGACGACCACGTTGCTGGAGTAGCCGGTCCGCCGGGTGTAGAGGCCGCCGCAGGTGATGACGTGCAGCTCGGGCCGCCGGGAGCGGCCGTACACCTCCTTGTCGGGGAAGCGGTCCTTGTCGAAGACCCGCACCTTGTCGACGGTGTACACGGCGGTACGGCCGTCCGCGCGCCGCACCTCGATGGAGCGGCCGGGCTCCACCTGGCCGAGCGCGGCGAAGACGGCGGCACCGGTGGTGGTGTCGCGGTGCCCGACCGCGAGGGCCGTGCCGGACTCGCCCGGGGTGGGTCCGTCCTGGTACCAGCCCACCAGCTTGGGCTTGTCCACGGGCGGGGTCCCGAGCTGCCGGTCGGCGGCGAGGCCGATGCCGGTGACGGGCGCGTCGATGCCGAGTGAGGGGATGCGCAGGGAGGTGGCCGGGGAGCGGGGCAGCGGCCGGGGCGGGGGCCCGGTCGGGGCCGCAGCGCCGTCCGGGCCGTCCCCCCGGTCCGCCGGGGCGGCGGCCGCCTCGGCGTGCGGGCCCGCCGCCCGCTGCGGTGCGCCGTGGTCGCGGTGCCCGTCGCACCGCGTGCCCACCGTGACCAGGACGGCCGTCAGCGCGGCCGTCCTGGCGAGGCGGTAGGCGCGGGTCCGGTACCAGGGCCTGCGTCGGCGCCTACGCGGCGCCACGGGTGCGCCGACGGTTCAGCCGGAGGTACGCGACCCCGCCGACCACGACGAGCCCCACGGCCGCGGCCCCGGCCACCGGGGTGTACGCGGCGGCCGAGGCGAGGCCGCCGCCGCCCGCGTGCACGCCGCCCTTGGGGCCCTGGCCGTTCTGGCCGCCCTGCCCGGCGCCGGGCCCGGAGTGCTGCTCGCCGTTGCCGCGGCCCTGGTCCTCGATCTGCCCGCCCGGACCCTGGGCGCCTTCCTTGCGGCCGTCGTCGTCACGGCAGTTGACGTGGAAGATCTTCTCCTTGGGCACGCCCGCGACGGTCCAGACGAGCTTGTACTGCCCGTCGGCCAGACCCAGCGGGTCGGTGTGACCGGCCCCGGCGGCGAGCGCGATGGTGCCGGTGACGGTGGCACTGGTGGGCAGCGGGGGCATGGCCTGGATGGTGTAGCCGATGGTGGGCAGGACGTCGAAGTTGACGGCGTCCAGGTAGAAGCGGCACACCACCGGGTCGTCCTTCGAGACGCCGAAGGGCACGCCCACCCGGTGGATCTTGATGTCGCCGGCCTCTCCCTGGGCCATCGCCACGGGCGCCGCCAGCCAGGTGGCACCCGCAGCGGTCAGGGCCGTCAGGGCCGCGGCGGCACCGACGCGGGAGCCGAGGGTGCGGGGGACTGTCAGGGTGGGCATGCGCGCTCCTCCGAGTCAGACGATTTTCATACAAATCGCTCTTTCACCTGACTCTCTTTCACATCGCCCGCCGGGGCCACCGCACCCCGCCCCGACGCGCCGTCCACTGTCACCCGCCCGGCGCAACCGGGCACCGGGACGGACGGGGCGGACGGGTGGCGCGGCGCGCACAGTGCGGGCGGGACGGACGTGGGACCTCAGCCCAGTACGCGCCCCAGGTACGCCCGCAGCAGTTCCCGCATCTCCTCGATGATCCGTTCGTCGCCCTCGGGGTCGACCCGGAAGGCGAGCTGCACGAGGGTGTCGGCGGTCTCCACGGCGATCAGGAACGCGCGGCGCAGATCGTCGTCCGGCTCGCGGCGCAGATACCCGGCGAGCAGGTGGGTGAGGCGGTCGGCGAGGCGGTGGTTGGGCTCGGCGTGCCGGGCGCCCAGCGGTATCTGGTTGCCGAAGTCCACGAGGGAGAAGCCGGGCGCGGTCCGCTTCATCGCCAGGTACTCGTCGAGCACGGCGTCCATGGCCGGCCGCCAGCCGTCGTCCGCCAGCCCCTCCAGGCGCTCCTGGACGCGCTCGGAGTACCGCTCCAGATTGCGGTGGGCGAGCGCGTCGGCCATCGCGCGCTTGTTGCCGAAGAACCGGTAGACCGAGCCGATGGGCACACCGGCGCGCAGCGCGACGGCGCGGGTGCTCAGGGCGTCGTAGCCGACCTCGTCGAGGAGTTCGGCGCAGGCGTCCAGGATCCTGGTCAGCCGTTCGGCGCTGCGCCGCTGCACGGGTGCGCGACGGAGCGGGGTCGCATGGGGCACGGCACTCATGATGCCCGGCCGGGGCGACCGGGTGAAGCGGTGCCCGCGGTGCGGACACCGGCACCCGGGTCGTCCCCCGCGCACACGGCTCCCCGCGCGCCGCGCGCCCCGAGTGCGGAGGGAGCCGGGAACGCGGGCGCGGGCGGTACGGGAGCCGCGAGCGGCGCGGACGGCGCGGGCACCGGCGGCGCGGGGCGTACGGGCGCGAAGGGCGCACCACTGGAGGGCGCACTCACGTACGACGCGGGCGCGGAGGACACGGGCACGACCGGCCCGACCGGCCCGACCGGCCCGACCGGCGCGGGCACGGAGGGCGCAGAAGGCACGGAGGACACGGACGGGTTCACGCCCCCCTCGGACCGGACGCCCGCCCCGCCCCCGGACGGCGCCGCGCCCGCGCCGCCGCCACCCCCGGGCACGGCCGACGCCCCCTTCGCCGCGTGCGGGTCCGACGCCGTGATGTCGGCGGTGCTCTGCACGGGCCTGCCGGAGACCGCCCAGACCGTGTCGTCGTCGGCGTAGAGGCGGGCGGTGACGTGGTGGGTGCCGCGCGGGACGAGGCGGGCGGAGAGCCGGTACTCGGGGGCGTGCAGGCGGCCGACGAGGCGGCCGTCCACCAGCAGATGGGCGAGACCGCGGCCGGACACCGGGCGGGCCGCCGTACCGGCCGGGGAGAAACGGAAGCGGCGGACGGTCAGCCGCACGTCCCAGCTGCCCGCCGCGTCCGGCCGCACCTCGACGCCGATCTCGGGCGCGCCCTTGCGGTCCACCTCACGGTAGGCCCGCCCCTCCTCGTCGGTGTGATCGATGATCTTCCCCACCGGGGTGGCCGACCCGCCGGCCCCGCTCTCTGTGCTCTCTCCGTTCTCTCCGCTTTCCCGGCTTTCCCGGCTTTCCCGGCTCTGCCCACTCCCCCGGCTCTCCCCGCTCCCCCGCGCACCGCCCGCCCCGCAGCCGGCCGATGCGGCGAGCAGCAGGGCGGACACCGCGAGCACCGCGAGAGGCCGGCGCGTCCACGACGTCATGCCCGGGAGCGTAGAACAGCCCTCCGGCGGCCGGATCCCCCTCAGGTCTGGTTCCGGCCGTCCGCCGGAAGGAGGGCCGACGTCCCTCTTGCGCCCGGGAAATCGCAATCCTACGGTGCTCTATAGGAATCAGGTGGCAAGGGAGCGATCATGAGCGGGGACGCACGCAAGACCGCCGAGGCACTGGAGTACCTCTCCGGTTTCGGCAACGAGCACAGTTCGGAAGCCGTTCCGGGCGCGCTGCCCGAGGGCCGCAACTCGCCCCAGCGCGCGCCCTTCGGGCTGTACGCGGAGCAGCTCAGCGGTGCGGCCTTCACCGAGCCCAGGGCGCACAACCGCCGTTCCTGGCTGTACCGCATCCGCCCCTCGGCCGCCCACCCGGCGTTCACCCGCGCGGGCAACGGCGCGCTGCGCACGGCCCCCTTCACCCAGGCCGTCCCGGACCCCAACCGGCTGCGCTGGAACCCGCTGCCGCAGCCGGGCCCGGACACGGACTTCCTGGCGGGCCTGTGGACCCTCGGCGGCAACGGCGACGCCACCCAGCGCACCGGCATGGCGGTGCATCTGTTTCACGCCAACTCCTCGATGGAGCGCGTCTTCAGCGACGCGGACGGCGAGCTGCTGATCGTGCCGGAGCGGGGCGGGCTGCTGCTGCGCACCGAGTTCGGCCTGCTGCACGCCGAGCCCGGCCATGTGGCGCTGATCCCGCGCGGGGTGCGCTTCCGGGTGGAGCTGCTGGACGGGACGGCCCGGGGGTACGTCTGCGAGAACTACGGCGCCCCCTTCCGCCTGCCCGACCTCGGTCCCATCGGCGCCAACGGCCTGGCAGGCGTCCGTGACTTCCGCGCGCCGGTGGCCGCCTACGAGGACACCGAAGGCCCGGTGGAAGTGGTCAACAAGTTCTGCGGCAACCTCTGGACGGCCACCTACGACCACTCCCCGCTCGACGTCGTCGCCTGGCACGGCAACCATGTGCCGTACGTCTACGACCTGCGCCGCTTCAACGTCATCGGGACGATCTCGTACGACCACCCGGACCCGTCGATCTTCACGGTGCTGACCTCGCCGAGCGACACCCCGGGCCTGGCCGGGGTGGACTTCGTCGTCTTCGCACCGCGCTGGCTGGTGGGCGAGGACACCTTCCGGCCGCCGTACTTCCACCGGAACGTGATGAGCGAGTACATGGGCCTGATCGAGGGCGCCTACGACGCCAAGGCGGAGGGCTTCGTGCCGGGCGGCGGCTCGCTGCACAACATGATGTCGGCGCACGGCCCGGACCGGGAGACCTTCGAGCGGGCGAGCGCGGCCGAGCTGAAGCCGCAGAAGATCGACGACGGGCTGGCGTTCATGTTCGAGACCCGCTGGCCGGTGACGCTCACACCGCACGCGGCCCGTGCGGACCACCTCCAGCAGCGCTACGACGACGTCTGGCAGGGCCTGGAGAAACACTTCCGGCCATTGCACTGAACGGATCAGACCGGTACGGATAGCCCGTGACCTCCTTTGCTCCGGATTCGATCGTCCTGAACCGCAAGCTGCCGCTGTGGTACCAGGTGTCCCAGTCCCTGCGTGCCTCGATCCTCGGCCGCTCGCCCCGGGACCCGCTGCGCCTGCCCACCGAGGAGCAACTGGCGGGGCACTACGGCGTGAGCGTGCTGACCATGCGGCAGGCGCTGAAGGAGCTGGAGGAGGAGGGGCTGATCACCCGGCACCGGCGGCGCGGCACCTTCATCGCGCCCACGGCCCACCGGGGCGCCCCGGTGCGGCTGCTGGGCTCGGTGGACGCGATCGTGGCCCAGCAGTCCGGCATGACGACCGAGCTGCTGGACCACGGCACCGCGCCGGTGACGGCCGAACTGGCGGAGTTCTTCCCGGACCTGGAGGAGGTGGCGGCCTACCACCGGCTGCGCAGCGACGAGAAGACCGGCGAGCCCACCAACCACGCCCGCAACTACGTCCGTCCGGAGCTGGCCGAGCGGATATCGCCGGACGACCTGGTGCGCTGGCCGATGACCAAGGTGCTGCGGGACGTGGTGGGCGTCGGCATCAGCCGGATCACGGACACCGTGCAGGCGCGGCTGGCCGACCCGGAGACGGCCCGGCTGCTCGAAGTGCCGCTGCTCAGCCCGATCCTGCACTACACGGGCATCACCTACGACGAGGCGGGCCGGCCGCTGGACGTGGTCGTCATCCACTACCGCGGGGACCGGTTCTCCTTCACGGTGACCCTCGACGCCACGTGACCTGCGGGCCGTCGCCGCGTCGTACGATGCCCCGCGTGACGCACGACGACGCCCCGCTGCTGGCGGACCTCATGCCGTGGTCCGTCGCACCGCCGCGGCTCGGCCGGCAGTGGCCCGCGGCCCCCGACGCCGGCTGTCTCAGGGCCCGCTGGGACGCGCTGCTGAAGGCCGAGAGGGCGGACCGGGAGGCCCTGTTCGAGCCGACGCGCGCCCGCACGCCGTACACCGCGGCCGGACAGCTGCCCGGCCGCTCCGGCGGCACCGGGCGGCTGGACCGGGACCCGGGCCCGTGCCCGGAGCCGGTACGGGTGCTGATGGCGCCCTTCGACGAGCAGTGGCTCCTCGCCGACCACCGGCTGATCGACGCGGCCCGGCCCGAGCTGTGGCGGGTGGCGGACGAGCGGCAGGTCTTCGTGGTGGAGCCGGGCACCGCCCCCGGCGCGGCCGGGCCGACGCTGCTGGCGACCTCGCTGCCGCCCTTCCTGCGGCCGGGCCGTGTCCGCCCGCTGTACCGCCGTCCGGGCGCGCGGGAGCCCAACCTGGCACCGGGCCTGCCGGAGCATCTGGCCGCCCTCCTGGGGCACCGCCCCGAGCCGCTGGACGTGCTCGCCTGGATCCTGGCGGCGGCGCGGCCGGGCCCGGACGGGACGGCCGTCCCGCTCACCTCGGACTCCGACAGGTGGGCGCGGGGTGTCGCGGCGGGCCGCCGGGCGCTGTGGCTGATGCGCCGCGACGGCGAGCGCCCCAGACTGCCCGGCGGGCGCCGCCCGTACGTCCGCGCGCCGCTGCCGGACCATCCGCGCGACCTCCACTACGACCGGGCCGAGGAGATCCTCCACCTCGACGAGGGCCGCGTCTCCCCGGTGCCCGCGGCCGCCTGGGACTTCGAGACCGGCGCGGGCCGCGTCCTGGAGCAGTGGTTCGCGGCCCGGACGGAGCGGGGCGAACCGGGCACCCTGGCGGCGATCCGGCCGCCCCTGTGGCCGCAGGCGTGGACCTCGGAGCTGCTGGAGCTGATCACCGTCCTGGCGCTGCTGGCCGAGGCACGGGCGGGGCAGGAGCCGCCGGAGGCTCCGGAGCCGGACCGGGCGGTCACGGCGTCCGCGCTGCGGGCGGCGGGCGTCCTGCCGGTGCCGGCGGCGGCCCGGCGGCCGGCCTCGGTCCTGGACCACGCCGAGGAAGGCCCCGGGGGCCAGTTCACCCTGATCTGACGGTACGGCCCGGCCGGGGTGCGAAGCCCGTGGCCGGGCGGCGCGTGCTCAGCCGCGCGGGCGGAACCCGTCCAGGACCCGTGTCAGGGCCCGGTCGAACACCGCCTCCAGGTCGATGGGACCGGCGTCCTCCGTGAAGGCCGCCGCCATGCGCGGGTAGGCGCCGCTCGCGATCCGGCCGCCCAGGTAGGCGATCCGCACGGCGTTCTCCTGCTCCGCCGTCCAGGGCAGGGAGCGGGTGCGCTCGGCGGCCGCCAGCTCGTCGGCGACATACATCGTCACCACGGCGTTGACCATCGCGACCAGCTCCATCTTGGTGCCGTAGGGCGCCTCCAGCGGGTCCAGGCAGGCCAGGCAGTGCTCCAGATAACGCAGGGCGTTGGGGCTGAAGCCGTAGATCCCGGACATCAGGCGGGGCAGCCAGGTGTGGCGGCGCATCAGGGACCGGGTCTGGTGGCCCACCCGGACCATGTCGGCGCGCCAGTCGCCGCTGGGCTCCCACAGCTCGTGCTCGCCGCTGACGGCGTCCACCATCAGCTCGTACAGGTCCTCCTTGCGGGGGACGTAGTTGTACAGCGACATGGTGCCGCAGCCCACTTCGGCGGCCACGTGCCGCATCGAGACCGCGTCCAGGCCGCCGGCGTCGGCGAGCCGGACGGCCGCCGCCGCGATGTCGGCGCGGGTGAGGGCAGGCTTCGGCCCCCGCCCCGTCCGCTCCGGGCGGGCCCAGATCACCTCGGGTTCGGCGCCTCGGCCGGCCATGGGACATCACCTCGCCCCACCATCGTAGTTACGTACAGCGTACGTAGTGCGTTATGGTCGCCCCATGACAACTACGTACGCTGTACTTAGTGAGGGTCTGGAGAAGCGGTTCGGTGACGTCCGTGCCGTGCGCGGCCTGGATCTGGCGGTGGCCGAGGGCACGGTCTGCGGGGTGCTCGGGCCGAACGGCGCGGGCAAGACGACGGCCGTACGGCTGCTGACGACGCTGCTGCGGCCGGACGCGGGCTCCGCCCGGGTGGCCGGGCACGACCTGGTGCGCGAACCGGCCGCCGTGCGCCGCCGGATCGGGGTGACCGGACAGGACACATCCGTCGACGCGGACCTCACCGGACGGCAGAACCTGCGGCTGTTCGCCCGGCTGCACCGGATCCCGGACGCGGCGGCGCGCACCGCTGAGCTGCTGGAGCGGTTCGGTCTCGCCGAGGCCGCCGACCGCACCGCCGCCACCTACTCGGGCGGGATGCGCCGCCGGCTGGACCTCGCGGCCAGCCTGCTGTGCCGGCCCGCCGTGCTCTTCCTGGACGAGCCCACCACCGGCCTCGACCCGGCCAGCCGCAACCGGATCTGGGACGCGGTGCGCGCACTGAAGCAGCAGGGCACGACGGTGGTGCTGACCACCCAGTACCTGGACGAGGCCGACCGGCTGGCCGACGACATCGCCCTGGTGGACCGGGGCCGGGTCGCGCACACCGGATCGCCCGCGCGGCTCAAGTCCCTGATCGGCACACGCGCCGAGGTCGTGGTGGCGCACCCGGACGAGATGGCGCGGGCGGCGGCCGTCCTGGACCGGCTCACCGGCGCCGAGCCGGTGTTCGACCACGAGCGGGCCGCGGTCGGCGCGGTCGCCACCGACCCGACGCTCACCCTGCCCCGGCTGGTGCGCGAACTGGACGCGGCGGGCGTGCCGTTGCTCGACGCGAGCCTGAGCCCGCCCACCCTGGACGACGTCTTCCTCCGGCTGACCGGAGCCGCCCACGACAGCGAGGAGATCGCGGCATGAGCGCACTGGTGCACGACGGGACGGCGCTGGCGGGCCGCCAGCTGCGCCGGGTCCGCAACAACCCGGGCCTGGCGGTCCTCACCCAGGTCATGCCGATCAACATGCTGCTGTTCTTCGGCTATGTCTTCGGCAGCGCGCTGGCCGTGCCCGGCCGCGAGTACCGCGCCTTCCTGGTGCCCGGACTGCTCGCGGCGACCGCGGCCGGCGGGATCATGACGGGGATGTTCCAGTCGGCGCAGGACGTCCACCGGGGGGTGAACGACCGGCTGCGCACCATGCCGGTGAGCCGGGCGGCGGTGCCCCTCGGGCAGGCGGTGGCCGACCTCGTCGTCACGGCGGCCGGGACCGTGCCGCTGCTGCTGGTCGGGCTGGCGGTGGGCTGGCGGATCGAGGGGAGCGCGGCCGGGGCGGCGGGCGCCCTCGGACTGCTGCTGCTCTTCCGGTTCGCCTGCACCTGGGTGGGGATCTGGCTGGGGCTGCTCACCCGCAGCGAGGAGGCGGCCGGTCAGCTCGGCGCCGCGACCTTCGTCCTGCCGCTGCTGTCGAACGCGTACATCCCGACCGGGAATCTGGCGCACTGGCTGCGTGTCCTGGCCGAGTGGAACCCGATCAGCGCGCTCACCACCGCATTGCGCGGCCTCTTCGGCAACGCCCCGGTCCCGGAGCACGCCTCCTGGCCGGTGGCCCATCCCGTCGCGGGGACGCTGGCCTGGTGCGCGGTGCTGCTCGCCGTCAGCGCGCCGTCGGCGGTGCGGCGGTACGCGCGCGCCGAGGGCTGAACGGCGAGGGCCGGGCGACGGCGGGCGCGGCGCGGGTCCGGGTGCGGACGGGGGGCCGCTGTGCGCGGCGGGCGGCCGACTCCCGTGCCGCTCGGGCACAGAAACGGGAACAGCCGTACGGGGCGCCGCGGCCGTGGGGATGCGGGCGGCAAGCGCGCGGCGCCGTACGAAGGCGGTGAGGCGGTCTGCTGGGAACCCGGACGCCGGCCCTGAGGGGGTCCGGGCCCGGGAACGTCGGCGGCACCCTCCGGTGGTGCCGGAGAGGCCGCGGACGGGGTGTCGCTAGTGCCCGCCGAACAGCGTGCGGCGCAGTCGGCGCAGGGGCGCGAACAGCGACACCCGGCGCATCCGTGCACCCCTGCCGGTGCGGTCGTGCGCGGCACGCGCGGTCAGCTCACGCATCAGCAGCGTCGCCTCGGCGGCCTCCCGCTGCGGGACGGCGGGTCCGCCGAGCACCGCGAGATGGCGGTCGAGGCGCGAGCTGGTCGCGCTGCTTCCGCAGGTGATCGCAGGGACCCTGGCCCTGCTGCGCACTGTTATCTGCTCCATGTCACTCCCCACCCGTACGAGTCCACCCGACCCCGGGCAGGGTAACCCTATCGCCCCGCACGGGCACCCGTGTATCTCGGTCGCAGGATTCACCTTCTGCGTAAGGGCGTTGACGGCTACTCTCCGAATCCGACCGGTTCCACGGCGAGTTGGACAACCGGCAGGCAGAGGGGCCGGGACGGTCGCGACCCCCGTCGCACCGTCACGGCGCGTGAGCGGGCGGCGGCGGAGGGACCAGTACCGCTCAAGGGCGTGTCACCGGATGACCGGTGCCCGCCTCCAGAGGGGGGAGGCGGGCACCGGGTACCGGCGGCGCGGGACGTGGGCGATCTCACGTGCCCCGGCCCCGGCGGGGTTCAGGCGGCGCTGTTCAGCACCGGCAGGTAGCCGCCGGAGTGGCCGGAGGCCGTCGGGTGGTAGGAGTCACCGATGTCGAGCCAGTCGACGCTGTGCAGCCAGGAGTTGCCGGAGCAGATCTCGTGGCCGCTGAAGGTGGTGCGGACGTCGCCGAAGACGAAGCCGTGGTTGGCCGCGGCCTTGGCGATGACGGTGTCGATGCGGTCGGCGGCGTCGTTGATGGCCGAGCGCTTGGTCTCCGAGAGGCCGAGACAGGTCTGGCCGAGCTTGTAGAAGCGGGGGTAGCCGATGACGACGACCCGCGCGGAGGGCGCCTTGCCGCGGATCACCGAGTAGAGGTTGTCGAGCTTGCCGGGCAGCGTCGAGTCGACGTAGGCCCTGGCGGTCGCGATGCGGGACAGGCAGTTGCTGTCCGACTGGAGCACACAGGTCGTCATGACGTCGGAGAACCCGGCGTCGTTGCCCCCGATGCTGATCGACACCAGGGACGTGCCGGAGTTGAGCGGGGCGAGCTGGTTGGCCAGGACGTCGTCCGTCCGGGCGCCCGAGCAGGCGGTGAAGGAGAACGAGGACGGGTGGTTCGCGGCGTTCCACAGATAGGGGTACGCCTTGGTGCTGCGGTCGCAGTCACCGCTGGAGCTGATGTAACTGCCGGCGCCCACCCCGGAGGAGTAGGAGTCGCCGAGGGCCACATAGCCGCCGGTCGCGGCCGATGGGGCGGCCTGCGCCGCGGCCGTCCCGGTGAGGACGAGACCTACGGTCAGCAGAACTGAGCCGACGTACGCGGCAATTCGGGAACGTCTCATGGAACCTCCCTCTAGCAGCTTCGCTATCGGATCTGTGGTAGCAGCTACGCGCGTCAACTGGAAGTGTTCATGCCAAAGAAAGGGTGAACTCACAAGGAATCAAGGGGAGTAGGGTTCGGTACGGGCCCCGCGCCATGACCCGAACGGACCTGTCGGTACGGCCGGATGACAACCCGTACGGGTGGTTCGTCGTGTTGACGGCTCTTCGTGCGCCCGTACGGCGGTTCCTGACGCCGCGACACGGGATTCCGGCGCGTCCGGACCCGGACGGCGGCCGACACGCCCGGCACGGCCGGGAAACGGGGTGCGCGGGGCGGTCCGGTGGCAGATCATGGCCGCATGCCTGCGAACCCGCACGACGCGCTGCCGATCCGGCTCAACGTCGACGACTCCGACTCGCCGTCCGACGTCGTCGACGCGCTGTTCCTCGGCCGCTTCGCGACGGGCGAGCAGCCGTACTCGCACGCGGTCAACATCGACCGGGTCCGCTCCGGCGCCACACTGCTGCCGGACGGCGCCCGGGTGCTGCGCGTGGCCCGCGACGACGACCGCAGCGCGACCCTCGCCGAGGGCGACGGCTGGACCCTGCTGGTCTCCCGCTGGAACCGGGGGGCGGACGTCACGGTCACCGCGACCGACGCCGAACTGGCCCAGCGGATCCTCGGCCAGGCCACGGACGGCGCGGCGGACGAGCCCGAACCCCAGCCGGAGAACGTGACGATGGGGTTCTGGTACGTCTCCCCGCGGCGCGGCCCGCACCGCACCACCCGGCAGATCTCCGCGGGCACCTGGGACGAGGTCCGGGCCAACTACACGGCGCCGGTCGCGGACGCGATGGACCGCCTGATGAAGACCACCCCCCAGGACATCGCGGGCCGCCTCCTGCTGCTGCACGGCCCGCCGGGCACCGGCAAGACCTCCGCGCTGCGCACCCTGGCCCGCTCCTGGCGGGACTGGTGCCAGGTGGACTGCGTCCTCGACCCCGAGCGCCTGTTCTCCGACGTCGGCTATCTGATGGACATCGCCATCGGCGAGGAGGACGCGGCGGGCAAGGGCCGCTGGCGGCTGCTCCTGCTGGAGGACTGCGACGAACTGATCCGCGGCGAGGCCAAGCACACCGCGGGCCAGGCGCTCTCACGGCTGCTCAACCTCACCGACGGACTGCTCGGCCAGGGCCGCAACGTCCTGGTCGGGGTGACGACCAACGAGGACCTGGAGCGGCTGCACCCCGCCGTGGTCCGGCCGGGCCGCTGCCTGGCCCGTATCGAGGTGGGCCGGCTGACCCGCCGGGAGGCCGTGGACTGGCTGGGCACCGAGGAGGGCGTGGGCCGCGAGGGAGCGACCCTGGCCGAGCTGTACGCGCTGCGCCGGGGCACCTCCCCCACCGCGCTCCCGGAGCCCCGCGAGGGCGCCGACGCGGGCCTGTACCTATGACTTGTGCCCGGTGCCTGTGCCTGGTGCCCGGTGAGGGGACAGCGGGGCGCCCCGGTGGTCTGATGGGACCATGACCCTGTTCGTCGGGACGTCGGGGTGGCAGTACAAGGACTGGCGGGGCGTGCTGTACCCGCCCCGGTGCCCGGTGCGGCGCTGGCTGGAGGAGTACGCGGCGGCGTTCGCCACGGTGGAGGTCGACAACACCTTCTACCGGCTGCCGTCCCCGGAGACCTTCGCGGCCTGGCGGGAGCGCGTCCCGCCGGACTTCGTCGTCGCGGTCAAGGCGAGCCGCTTCCTCACCCACGTCCGACGCCTCAAGGACCCCGCGGAACCGGTGCACCGCCTGATGGCGCACGCCGCGGGCCTCGGCGACCGGCTCGGCCCCGTGCTGCTCCAGCTCCCGCCCACGCTGCGCGCCGACGCCGGGCTGCTCGACGCCTGTCTGTCCTGCTTCCCGCCCGGCACCCGGGTCGCGGTGGAGCCGCGCCACGCGTCGTGGTGGACACCGGCGGTGCGCGCCGTGCTGGAGGCGCGGGGCGCCGCCCTGTGCTGGGCCGATGTCCGCGGCCGCCCGGTGACCCCGCTGCGGCCGACGGCCGGCTGGGGCTACGTCCGCTTCCACGAGGGCCGCGCGCACGACCGGCCGCGCTACGGCCGCAGGTCCCTGCGCACCTGGGTGGACCGCGTCGCCACAGCCTGGCCGGGCGGCACGGACACGGACGTGTACGCCTACTTCAACAACGACCCGGGCGGGGCGGCGGTGCGGGACGCGGTGGAGTTCGCCCGCACGGCACGGCACGCGGGCCTGGAGGTGACCCGCACCCCCGGCCGGCTGTCCGTACGCCCCTGACGCGCTCGCCCCCCCGACGCGCTACGCCTCGTACGCCGCCCGCAGGGCGTCCTGTACGGCCGCGAGCGCCGCGTCCTCGTCCAGGCCGAGCCGCCGTACGCGCTCCGCGTAGCCCTGCGCGGCGCTCGCCGCCTCCCGGTCGGCGGCGGAGCCCGCGGCGGCCACGAAGGTGCCGTTGCGGCCCCGGGTCTCGATCACCCCGTCCGTCTCCAGCGCCCGGTACGCCTTGGCCACGGTGTTCGCCGCGAGCCCGAGGGACTCGGCCAGCGCCCGCACCGTGGGCAGCCGGTGGCCGACCGGCAGCGCGCCCGACCGGGCCTGCTCGGAGATCTGGGCCCGCACCTGCTCGTAGGGAGGCACGCCGTCATGGATGCGGATCTTCAGGGTCACGGGCCGATTGTCGCGCACCCGCGCGCCCCGGGAGGGCAGCCGCCGGAACAGGGCCGGAACGGGCCGGACCGGGAGGGCGCGGACGCGGGCGCCGGGGGACGCGGACGCCTGGGGGCGCGGGCTCCGTGGCGGCGGCGATCCGCCGCCCCGGGCGGGTCGTCCGCCGGGCGGAAAATGGGAGGCGGGCGTGCGGGGGCGGCCCGTAGCGTGCGCCTGCATGACCGTGATCGTCCGCGAAATGCGCTCCGACGTGCCCGCAGACCTCGAAGGGTTCGCCCGGGTGCGCCGTCGCGCGCTGCCGTTCGTGCTGTTCACCCCCGAGTCCCTCGCCCACACCGCCACCCGGATGCACCCCGACGCCCACTACCGGCCGCTGGTCGCCGAGGCCGACGGCGAGGTGATCGGCACGGCGCAGGTGCTCCTGTCCCACGACAGCCCGGTGCCCGGACAGGGCAACGTCAACGTGTACGTGGACCCGGCGCACACCGGGCGCGGCGCGGGCGCGCTGCTGGTGCGCACCGCCGAGGAGCACCTGGCCGCCCGCGGCGCGGTGCGGCTGCTCTCCTGGGTGCTGGACACGCCGGACAACCGCGCCTTCGCCGAGCGGCGCGGCTACCGCGGCAGCCGCTCCGCGTACTTCCTGCGCCTGGACCTGGCGGCCGGTCGGCTCCCGCCGCTCCAGGACCCGCCGCCCGGTGTGGAGCTGCGCCGGGGATCCGACTACGCCGCCGACCCGCGCCCGCTGTTCGCGCTGGACGCGGAGACGGCCGCGGACGAACCGGGTGACGTGACCTCGGACCTGACCGACTACGCGGCCTGGCTGGAGGAGACCTGGCACAACCCGCTGCTGAGCCACGACCTGACGTCCGTCGCGGTGGTCGACGGCCGGCCCGCCGCCTTCACCCTCGCCCACACGGACGGCGCCACCCGCTACAGCACGGGGATGACCGGCACCGCCAAGGCGTTCCGCGGCCGGGGCCTGGCCAGGCTCGCCAAGAACGACTCGCTGCACCGCGCCCGCGCGGCCGGCGTCCGGGAGGCGTTCACCGGCAACGACACCGGCAACGAACCGATGATCGCCGTCAACCGGTGGTTCGGCTACGAGGTGTGCGCCACGGAGGTGCGGTATGTCCGCGAACTCGGCTGACACGCCCGGCACTCCGGTGGACGTCGTCCTCGTCAAGGGCGGCCGGACGAAGATCCGCTACCGGAGCGCGCTGGTGCGCGACGACGGCGTGCGCGTGGTGGTGCGGGCGCCCTGGGCGGCCGAGGGCGTACGGGACTTCGGCTTCGTGCGGTTCGCACCGGGCGACGTGTTCACCGAGCACTACTGGCGCGACCGGTGGTACGCGGTCAAGGAGGTCCGCGACGGCGGCGGGCGGCTCAAGGGCTGGTACTGCGACATCACCCGCCCGGCCGTGCTCACCGGCGGTGAGCTGGTCGTGGAGGACCTGGACCTGGACCTGTGGCGTTCGGCGGACGGCACGGACGTACTGCGCCTGGACGAGGACGAGTTCGCCGCGAGCGAGCTGGCGGAGCGCGACCCGGCGGCGGCCGGCGCCGCCGTGGCCGCCCTCGACGAACTGGAGCGGCTGGCCCGCGCGGACGGCTTCGCGGCGCTGCTGGACTGAGCCGCCGGGCGGGGGGGGCACGCCCGGTCGCCCAGCCGTCGCGCCGCGGCCCGTCCGTCCCGGCGCGCCCACCCGCCGCCCGGCCCTCCACCGGTCACACCGACGCCACCACCGCGTACCGCTCGTCGGTGACGTCCTTGCCCCACAGCCGGGCGTCACCCGAGAGCTGTTCCACGCGGGTGTGCCGCACGAGAGGCGTGAGGAGAGTGAGAAGCCGCTCGTTGGGTATGCCGACGGGCGTGACCGTGCCCCAGACGCCCTCGACCAGGACCAGCCGTCCTGCGGGCTCCAGCAACTCCCGCCAGCGCCGCAGCGCGCGGGCGGGATCCGGCAGCGCCCACAGCACATGGCGGACCAGGACGGCGTCGAAACGGCGCCCGTCCACCGGCGGGTCCGCCGCGTCACCGGTCAGGAACTCCGCGGCGCGGCCGGCGTCGGCGAGCTTCGCGCGGGCCCGCTCCAGCATCGCCGGGGAGCTGTCCACGCCGGTCACCCGGTGCCCCTGCCCGGCCGCGAGGAGCGACAGGCTGCCGGTGCCGCAGCCGAGGTCGAGGATCGCGGCGGGCCGCTCCGGCAGCCAGTCGCGCAGCCGCTGCGCCCAGGCGGCGCGGACCCGCGGATCACGCAGCCCGTGATCCGGCTCGTCGTCGAAGACGGCCGCCTGCGCGTCCCAGTCCACCGCCGCTCCAGTGGCGCCCCGGGCCGTGGCGTCACGATCGGTCGTCGGGTGTGCACTCATGCGCCCCAGAGTGACACCCGCCACTGACAACCGGATCGTGACAGCCGCCACAGACAGACCCGCACCGATGAGGAACTCTCGCCCGAAAGGTCTACCTCCGTACGAACACGGAACCCGGTAGACCGTCGAAGGAGGCAGCGATGCGCCGTACGACAGTGCAGAAGCCCCTGAGGAAGACGGACAGCCGGCGGGTCCGCGAGGAGATCGACGAGCGTCCCGCCGGACGGCCCGAGGTCCGCAAGGACATCGCACGCACCTGGTGGCCGGAGGGGTGACCGGCGGCGCGCACCGCACTCCGCGCGCCGGGACCTGTCCCGCGCGCCACCGCGCACGCCTTCTGGACACCGTGTGTACGCCGCGCACGCCCTCTGTCTGAGCGCAGTCTCAGCGCTTCCTTAACGCGAGCATAAGGATCCTCTCGTACCGCCCTGATCGGGCGTTCTCCCCGTTCCTCGGGGCTAGTTTCTGACGCACCCCACGGGGTCCGCCCCGGTGCCGGCACCCGTCAGAAACGACCCGTCGCGAGGAGTTCCCCCATGCCCGCTCGTCCACGCCGCCAGGCCGCCGCGCTCTCCGTCCTGGCGCTGGCGCCGCTCGCCCTGACCGCGCTCGCCGCCGCGCCCGCGTCCGCGCACGGCACCATGGGCGGCCCGGTCAGCCGGGTCTTCCAGTGCTACGCCGAGAACCCGGAGAACCCGACGTCGGCGGCGTGCCGGGCGGCGGTCGCGGCCGGCGGCCCCCAGGCCCTGTACGACTGGAACGGCATCCGGATCGGCGACGTGAACGGCCGCCACCAGGAGCGGATCCCGGACGGCAGGCTGTGCAGCGCGAACGACCCGGAGTTCAAGGGCCTCGACCTGCCCCGCGCGGACTGGCCCGCGACGGCCGTGAAGAGCGGCCCGTACACCTTCAAGTACCGCGTGACCGCCCAGCACAAGGGCACGTTCACCGTGTATCTCACCAAGCCCGGCTACGACCCGGCCGAGCCGCTGGCCTGGTCCGCTCTGGATCTCGCGCACCCGGTGGCCACGGTCACCGACCCGGTGGCCTCGGGCGGCTTCTACACGTTCTCGGGCACGCTCCCCCAGCGCACCGGCAAGCAACTGCTGTACGCGGTCTGGCAGCGCTCGGACAGCCCCGAGGCGTTCTACTCCTGCTCGGACGTGACCTTCGGCGGTGCGGTGAGCGGCAACGGCGGCGGGAGCGCGGGCGGCGCCGCTGCCGGTGGCGGCGCCGCCAAGACCTCCTCCCCCGCGCCCTCGGCCTCCGCGCCGACCGAGCGGCAGATCCAGGCCGGGGCCGGCCGGTCCACCGTCGAGCACCACGGCCACGGGGACGCCGACGCCCGGACGACGACGGACCCGGCACCCGCGGCCCAGGGCGGGAGCGGGAACGGGAACGGGAACGGGAACGGCACCACGGGTACCGGCACCGGCACGGACGCGGCGGCGGGCAGTTCCGTGGCGGCCGACGGGGCGCGAAGCGCGGATCTCGCCGAGACCGGCGGGTCCGGCAGCACCCCGTACATCGCGATGGGCGGCGCGGCGGCCCTGGCGGCGGGTTCGGCGGCGCTGTTCCTCTCGGTCAGGCGGCGGGCGGCCCGTTCCGGCCGCTGAGGCGGCCCATGGACACGGGGTCCGTCCGGCGGCTCAGGCCGGACGGACCCCGGACCGCGCCCGGTGGCGCTCCCCCGGGTCAGCTGAACACGGAGGCGCAGGTGGTGGCGGTGGCGTGGGCCGGGTCGAGCGCGTTGGCCACCTCGTGGAAGGCGATGCGGTCGACGGTGCCGATGGCGACGTGCTCGGAGAGGTCGAGCGGGCACAGGTCCTGGAGCAGCACGTTGCGGACGTCGGAACCGCTCAGGTACTGGGTCCGCCAGGGCGTGGCCACCTCGTCGTACTTGGTGGCGATGACCGTGTAGTGCACGCCGGGCACGGTGTCCCCGCCCTCGTTGAGCCTGGTGACGAAGGGGGACCCGGCGATCTGGTCGGCGAGGCCGGGGGTGGCGGCGGAGATCAGGTCCTTCGCGCCCGGGAAATACGGCAGCAGGTTGGTCAGACCGCTGAGGGTGGTGCCGTGGCTGTCGGGGGCGATGCCGACGAGGGCGTTCACCTTGGCGGCGCCGCCGAGGAACTTCAGGTAGTAGCGGGGCATCATGCCGCCCTGCGAGTGGCCGACGAGGTCGGCCTCGGCCGCTCCGGTGGCGGCGAGCACCTTGTCGACGTAGGCGGACAGCTGCCCGGCCGACTTGTCGATGGGACCGAGGCCGTTGAAGACCGGGACGCCCGGCAGTTGGCCGTAGTCGAGCGAGAAGACGCAGTACCCGCGGGCCGTCAGATAGGGCGCGAGACCGAGCCAGTTGTCGACGGAGTTGCCGAAGGTGCCGTGGACGAGGACGACGGGGCGGGGGTGGGCCGCGGACGGCTTGCAGCCGTAGTCGTTCCAGCCCGAGCTGGGGGCGGCGGAGGCGTGGGCCGCGGCGGTCGGGACGAGAGCGACGGCGGCGGCCAGGAACAGGGCGGCCAGGTGTCTGCGGGCGCGCTGGAAGGGCAGCATCGTGTGATCTCCTTGCGGCTCAAGGGAGGTGCGACGGCACTGCGCCCTGTGATCCGGATCACCAGGATGCTGTTCACTCGTCAAGTTACGGACGAGTAGTCGAAGTGTGAAGTTACGCGTCAGTAAAAACTCGCGAGTCCGCTCTCTGCCTCAACTCGCGTGCGAGCGGGACGACATGACGAAGCATCACCAAGACGGACGGATCGGCCCGGACGGCGCGATCCGCGCCAGCCGCTCCCCCAGCGCGTCCACCTCGCCCTCGCCGAGCACCGCGATCCACCCCCGCACCGCCTCCGCGGCCGACTCCTCCGCCGCGCGGGTGCAGGCCAGCCCCCGCGCGGTCAGCACGATCAGCCGGGCCCGCGCGTCGGCGGGATGGGGCTGCCGCTCCGCGTACCCCTTGCGCACGATCTCGTCGACGAGCTGACTGGCCGCCTGCTTGGTGACCCCGAGATGGGCGGCCAGCTCGGTCACGGTCGCCCCGCCCGGCGCCAGCCGCGCGAACGCGAAACCGTGCGCGGGCCGCAGCCCCTCGAACCCGCGGGCGGCGACGCCGTCGTGGATGCGCTGGGTCAGCCGGCCGGCGACGGCGAGCAGGGCGGCGGAGAGGGCCATGGCCTCGGAGCTGTGCACGGGGACATTGAAGCACCGCGGCCATGGTCAAGGCGCCTGACCACTCGGTCAGGCGCCTTGACCATGTGATCAGGCGCCTTGACCATCCACTTGGACAAGCAGCTTGACTACATGGTCAAGTGGCTTGACCATAGAACCACCTCAAGCCCCGAGCCACCCCAGGCCACCCCGCCAAGCGGTTCACCCATCCCGAAGGAGACCCCCATGCCCGTCGTCCGCCCCTCCGAAGCCACGACCCACGAGATCCACGGCGCCCGTTTCGTCTCGTACGCCACCCCGCGCACCGGCGCCGGGGAACTGTGCGCCTGGCGCGGCGAGATCCCCGCCGGGACCAGGGCGCCCGCCCACACCGTCGACCGCGAGGAGATCCTCCACCTGCTCGACGGCGAACTCCTGGTCACGCTCGACGACCGCACCGAGCGCGTCACCGCGGGCGACACGGTGATCGTCAACGCCGGGGCGACCTTCACCGTGGAGAACCCCACGGACCGCACCGCGGTCTCCTGGGTCACCACGTCCGTCGGCCTGACGGCCCGCCTCGCGGACGGCACCGTCCTCACCCCGCCGTGGGCCAACTAGACCGGACAGACCGGCCGCCGGGGAGGCAGGGACCCCGGCGGCCGGGAGGCCGCTCGTTCAGGCGGCCAGGGTCCCCGGGATCACCGCGCGCGGCCCGAACCGGGCCCGCGCGCGGTCCGCGACCTCCTCGATGCGGCGGACCTTCTCGTCCACGGGATCGAAGGTGAGCTGGTGGGAGGCGTGTTCGGCGCCGCCGAGCCCCTCGGCGCGCAGGACGAGCGCGCGGACCCGGGCGCGCTGGAGCCCCAGGGCCTCGTACAGGGCGTACGCGGTCCCGGTCAGCGCCGCCGAGTGGGCGGTCGGTTCGGCGAGCGTGCGGCCGCGGACGGTGGCCGACCGGTCGGCGTAGCGCACGGTGAGGGTCAGGGCGCGGCAGACCTTGCCGAGGGCGCGCAGCCGCGCGCCCAGTTCCCCGGCCGCCGACAGCAGCGCCGCGCGGTGCCGGCCGGGGTCCAGTTCGTCGCGGTCGAAGGGGCGTTCGGCGAGCAGGGACCGCTCGACGGCGCCCGGGACGACCCGGCCGCGGTCGACGCCGTTCGCCCGGTCGCGCAGTTCGCGGCCCGCCTTCGCGCCGATCAGGCGCTGGAGGGTCGGCAGGGGCGCGGCGGCGACCAGGCCCAGGGTGTCCAGGCCGTACTCGCCCAGGGTGCGGGCCGTCGCCCGGCCCGCGCCGGGCAGCGCGGTGACGGGCCGGTGGGCGAGGAACTCCGCGGCGGCGGCCGGTTCGGCGGGCGCGGCGCAGGGCGCCCCGGGCCGGGCGTCCCCCAGCGCCACCCGGGCCAGCATCGGGCCCGGCCCGGCGCCGATCACGCAGTCGACGCCGAACCGCGCGAGCGCGCGGACCCGGATCACCGCCGCGAGTGCGACCGCGTCGCGCCCGAAGTACCTTTCGGCGCCCCGCAGATCGGCCAGCGCGCCGTCCGGCGGCAGCGCCTCGACCACGGGGGTGAACTCCTCCAGCAGCCCGAGCAGTCCGGGCAGGGCCGCCTCGTACATCGGCGGCAGCTGGAAACGTACGCAGAGGATGGTCATCCCGCGCTCCCTGGACTCTGGTGCCACAACTTCCTTCCGTTCGCGGGCCCTTCTCCCGCCGGGCGCAGATCCGCCCATGGATGCATCTCGTAGCCGGTGGGCATGCGGATACGGCGCCCGCGCGCGGCCTCCATCGGGTCCTGGGCGGCGGAACCGGCGGGCGCGGGCCGCCCGTCCGAACCGGCGAGCCGGGCCCGCCGCCCGCCACCGCGGCTCTCACGGTCCCCGCGGTCACCGCCGTCGCCTCCCCCGGATCCGCCGTCCGGGCCGTCCCCGTCCGCGGCCCCCTCCGGTGGTCCGCCGGGGCGGGCCAGGCGGGCCGCCACCTCCTCCAGGCCGCCCTCGGCGCGCAGTTCGGCCAGTTCGGCGAGGTTCCAGGCGGCGGCGCCCACCACGCTGAGGCTGCGCGGGCCGCGCCGCTGCACCACTCCGCGCACCAGCAGCAGCCAGGAGTGGAAGACGGTGTGCGCGCAGGCGTCGTGGGAGTCGTCGAAGAAGGCGAGGTCGACCAGGCCGGTGCCGTCGTCGAGGGTGGTGAAGATGACCCGTCTGCCGGACCGGACCGGCGGGGTCTGGGTGGCCGCCTTGGCGCCCGCGACCAGCACCGTCTCCCCGTGCCGGGCCGTACGCAACCGGCGCGCGGAGACCACGCCCAGTTCGTCGAGGAACGCCCGGTGGTCGTCCATCAGATTGCGGGAGGCGTCCATGGACAGCACGCCCAGTTCGGCGCTGAGCCTCTCGGCGTCGGACAGGTCGGGCAGCCCGGCGGCGGCCGTGTCCTTCCCTCCGGCGAGGGGGAGCTGGCCGCCGCCCGCGCCCCGGGCGCCCCGGTGCAGCTCGGTCAGGTGCAGTTGCAGGTCGCGGCGGTTGGCACCGAACGCGTCCAGCGCGCCCACCTGGGCGAGCCGTCCGGCGACCGGACGGCTCGGACGGGCCCGTTCCCAGAAGTCGAGCAGTGAGGCGTACGGCTGTCCGTCCGCGATCCGCGCCGCCTCGGCCTCGCTGATGCCGAGCACGTCGGAGAGGGCCAGCCGCAGCCCCCACGCACCGGATCCTTCAGTTCTTTCAGCTGCTTTGCCCCCCTTCATGTCAGACACCAGTTCGATACGGTGGGCGACTCCCGACCGGTTCACGTCCAGCGGCAGGATCGGCACCCCGCGCCGCCGCGCGTCCGCCAGCAGCAGCCGCTTCGGGTACATGCCGGGGTCGTGGGTGAGCAGCCCGGCGTAGAAGGCGGCCGGATGATGGGCCTTCAGCCACGCCGACTGATAGGTGGGCACGGCGAAGGCCACCGCGTGCGCCTTGCAGAAGCCGTACGAACCGAACGCCTCGACGATCTCCCAGGTGCGCTGAATCGTTTCTGCGCTGTATCCCCGCACCGCCGCGTGCTGGGCGAACCACACCTTGATCCGCCCCTGCGACTCCGGGTCGGACAGCCCGCGCCGCACCCGGTCCGCCTCGTCGCGCCCGCAGCCGGTCATGAGGTGCACGATGTGGATGATCTGCTCGTGGAAGACGACGACGCCGTACGTCTCCGCCAGCGGTCCGGCCAGGTCCGGGTGCGGATAGCGCACCGGCGCCCGGCCGTGCCGGGCCTCGATGAACGGCCGCACCATGTCGGCGGCGACCGGGCCGGGCCGGAAGAGGGAGATGTCGACCACGAGGTCGTGGAAGTCGGCGGGCTGGAGCCGGCCGACCAGGTCGCGCTGGCCCGGGGACTCGATCTGGAAGCAGCCGAGGGTCTCGGCGGAGCGGATGAGCCGGTACGTCGCCGGATCGCCCGGCGGCACGGAGTCCAGGTCGATCCGCTCCCCCGTCGTCCGCTCCACCTCGGCGAGAGCGTGCGCCATCGCCGACTGCATCCGCACACCCAGCACATCCAGCTTGAGCAGCCCGAGGTCCTCCACGTCCTCCTTGTCGAACTGGGACATGGGCAGCCCCTCGCCGCTGGTGGGCACGACCGGTGTCCGGGCGAGCAGGGAGGCGTCGGACAGCAGGACCCCGCAGGGGTGCATGGCGACCCCGCGCGGCAGCGCGTCCAGCGCCTCGACCAGCTCCCACAGCCTGCCGTACCGCTCCTTCCGGCCCGCCAGCGCCCGCAGTTCGGGCAGTTCCTCCAGGGCCGCGCGGGCGTCGCGGGCGCGGATGTGCGGGAAGGACTTGGCGACCCGGTCGATCTCGGCGGGGTCCATGGACAGGGCCGCGCCCACGTCGCGGACCGCGTGGCGCACCCGGTACGTCTCCGGCATGGCGACCGTCGCCACCCGCTCCGCGCCGAACCGGCCGATGATCTTCCGGTAGACCTCAAGACGGCGCGCGGACTCCACGTCGATGTCGATGTCGGGCAGCACGAACCGCCGCCGGGACAGGAAGCGCTCCATCAGCAGCCCGTGCTCGACCGGGTCGGCGTGGGCGATGCCGAGGAGGTGGTTGACGAGGGAGCCCGCCCCGGAGCCGCGCGCGGCGACCCGGATGCCCATCTCCCGTACGTCGTCCACCACCTGGGCGACGGTGAGGAAGTAGGAGGCGTAGCCGTGGTACGCGATGACGTCCAGTTCCTCGTGCATCCGCTCCCAGTACGCGCGCCGTCCGGCGTAACCGCGCCGCACCATACCCGCCGCCGCCCGGGAGGCCAGCGCGCGCCGGGCGGTGCGGCGCCCGGCGCCGACGAGGTGCGGCTCGGGGAAGTGGACCGCGCCCATGCCGAGGTCGTCCTCCGGATCGACCAGGCACTCGGCGGCCGTCGCCCGGGTCTGCTCCAGCAGCCGGTGGGCGGTGTCGCGCCGGAATCCGGCGGCCTCCACGATCCGCTCGGCCGCCTCCAGCATGGCGCCGGGTCCCTTCAGCCAGCCCTCGCCGGAGTCCCGTTCCCCGGTGGCGCCGAGGGGGACCAGGCGGCGGGCGGCGTCCAGGACGTCGGCGACCGGGCCCTGGCCCGGGTCGGCGTAGCGGGCGGCGTTGCTGAGCACGGGCCGGACCCGCTGCTCGGCGGCGAAGCCGACGGTCCGGGCGGCCAGCCGCAGGGAGCCGGGGCCGGTGCCCGTGCGGCCGTGCCAGACGGCCTCCAGGCGTAGGGCGTCGCCGTAGACCTCGCGCCAGGGGACCAGGAGCCGCGCGGCCCGGTCGGGGCGTCCGGCGGCCAGCGCCCGGCCGACGTCGGAACCGGGGCCGAGCAGCACGGTCAGACCGTCGCCGTGGTTGCCGGACCAGGGCAGCAGGGGGGTGTCCGAGGGCGCGGCGTGGGCGGCGGTGACCAGTCGGCACAGGTCGGCCCAGCCGCGGGCACCGTCCCGGGCGAGGAAGGCGACCCGCGGAGTCGACTCGTCGACGAAGGCACCGCCGCGCACCGGGGCCCGGCGCCGCTCCGGCCGCGGTCCCCCGCCGGGCCACTCCGGGCCGCCCTGCCCCGCGGGCCCGTCACTCCGCACGGACCCGTCACGGCGTACGGACACGTCGGGCCCGGCCACCGCCAGTTCCGCGCCGAACAGCGGGCGGACGCCCGCCGCCGCACAGGCCTTGGCGAAGCGGACCGTACCGGCGAGGGTGTCGCGGTCGGTGAGGGCGAGGGCGTCCATGCCCCGCTCGGCGGCGCGCTCGGCCAGCCGCTCCGGGTGCGAGGCGCCGTAGCGCAGGGAGAACCCGGAGACGGTGTGCAGATGCGTGAAACCCGGCATCCGCACCTCCCGCGGTCGTGGGCCCGTACACCCAGGCTTTCGAACATCAGTTCACTACTCGCCCTCCACCATAAACCAATTCCCGAACATCTGTGCGACGCCCGTTCGGGCGCCTCCCACCTGCGCGAACACCCGCCGGACCGCAGCGTGAGACCATGACCCACCCGCACGCCCGCCGGCCCCGCCACTCCTTCGTCCAGGAGGTCAAGGACGCCGTCACCCCGCGGGCCACACTGCTCGTGGTCGGGGTGCTGGCGCTCCAGCTGCTGTTCATCGCCTCCTACGTGGGCGCGCTGCACCACCCGAAGCCCAAGGACGTGCCCTTCGCCGTCGCGGCGCCCGGGGCGGCGGCCGGGCAGACGGTCGCCAGGCTGCGGCAGCTGCCCGGCTCGCCCCTGGACCCGCGCGCGGTGGCCGACGAGGCGGCGGCCCGCCGGCAGATCCTGGACCGGGACGTCGACGGCGCCCTGGTCGTCTCCCCGGGCGGCACCACCGACACCCTGCTGGTCGCCACCGGCGGCGGCACCATCCTCGCCACCAGCCTGGAGCGGATCGTCGGGCCCGTGGAGCAGGCCCAGCACCGGACGGTGCGGACGGTGGACGTGGCACCGGCCTCCACCGGCGACTTCAACGGCCTGTCCTCCTTCTACCTGGTCGTGGGCTGGTGCGTCGGCGGCTATCTGTGCGCCTCGATCCTCGCGATCAGCACCGGGGCGCGCCCCGCCAACCTGCGGCGCGCGGCGATCCGGCTGGGCGCCATGGCCTTCGTCGCGGCGGTCGGCGGGCTCGGCGGCGCGGTCATCGTGGGGCCGGTCCTGGGCGCGCTGCCGGGCGGTGTCGCGGCCCTGTGGGGCCTGGGGGCGCTGATCACCTTCGCCGTGGGCGCCGCCACCCTCGCCCTCCAGGGGATCTTCGGCGTCATCGGCATCGGTCTGGCCATCCTGCTGGTGGTGATCGCGGGCAACCCGAGCGCGGGCGGCGCCTTCCCGCTGCCGCTGCTGCCCCCGTTCTGGAAGACGATCGGGCCCGCGCTGCCGCCGGGCGCGGGGACCTGGGCGGCCCGCTCGATCGCGTACTTCCGGAGCAACGCCCTGACCGGCGCGCTGCTGGTGCTGGGGGCGTGGGCGGCGGCGGGGGTGGTGGTCACCCTGCTGGCCTCGGGGCAGCGGCGCGGGCGCGGCGGCGGCGCCGTCGGAGCGGCGTGGAAGGACTCCCCGGACCCGGTGGCCGGGACGGCCGCGACGGCCGCCGCCGGAGCAGCCACCGCCGGGACGGCCGGGCACGGCGGCTCCGCGCAGGCGGGCGGCGCCTCTCCCGCCGCCTCCGCCGCACCCGCACCGCCCGTGAACGACACCTTCACCGACCCGGGCCCCGCCGCCTCCGGTCCGGGCCCCGGCACCGGCTCCCGTACGGACGCCACCGCCCCGGACCCTGCCCCCGGCCCTGCCTCCGGCGCGGCCCCGGACACCGGCGCGGACCCGGGCGCGGACACGTAGGAGCCCCGTCCTCGCGCGCGCGAGGACGGGGCTCCGCCGGATCCCGTGGGGGGATGGGGTGGGGTGGGGTGAGGTCAGCCGATCTGGGCGCCGGTCGCCGACAGCGCCTCGGTGACCGGCTGGAAGAAGGTCTCGCCGCCGGAGGAGCAGTCACCGCTGCCGCCGGAGGTCAGACCGAGCGCGGTGTCGCCGTCGAACAGCGAACCGCCGCTGTCACCGGGCTCGGCGCACACATCGGTCTGGATGAGGCCGCTGACGGTGCCCTCGGAGTAGTTCACCGTGGCGTCCAGACCGGTGACCGTGCCGGTGTGGACGTGGGTCGTCGAACCGCTGCGGGTCACCTGCTCGCCGACGGTCGCCTCGCCCGCCCTGGTGATCGGCTGCGTGGATCCGTCGTAGAGGTCGACCGCGCTGGGGTGGTCGACCGAGGCCGTGTACTTCACCAGGCCGAAGTCGTTCCCGGGGAAGCTGGAGCGCTCGTTGCTGCCGATCACGGTGCCGTCGGCGTCCGACCAGGTGGAGATGGCCTCGGTGCAGTGGCCCGCGGTGAGGAAGTACGGCTGCCCGTCCTTGACCACGTTGAACCCGAGCGAACAGCGCCCGCCCGACCCGGTGATGGCGTCACCGCCCGCGACGTAGGGCTTGAACTCCCCCTTCGACCGCTTGAGTTCGGCCTTGTCGCCCAGCCCCGCGACGACCTTGGAGAGCTGCGCCCAGGCGGCCGGGGAGACCGTTCTGTCGGCGGTGACCGCGACCTTGCCGCTGACGGGGTCGGTCGACCACGAGGTGCCCGGTACGGCCGCCCGCTTCGCCAGCGTCGTACGGGCGCCGTCCAGTTCGGCGAGGGTGTGCGCGACGACTCTGGCCCTGGCCCCTGCCCGCTCGACGGTCCGCGCCGCGGCCTTGTCGAGCACGTTGACCACGAGGTGACCGGAGCGGGCGTCGTAGTACGCGCCCGCCGTGCGGTCGGTCCCGAGGTCCTTGACCAGGGTCGAGGCGAGTTTTCCGGCCGTGGGGGCCGACAGCGTGCGGGCCGTGGGGGCGGCGTCCGGCTCACTGGCGTTCGCACTCTGGAAAGTGACTCCGGCGACGACGAGCGCGGCGATGCCCGCGGTCACCATGGTCGCCCGGCGCGCGGGTATGCGTCGATGCTTCAACTGACGTCCTCCTGTGGGGGGATCGGCCCGCGAGGTTGTGGGGACCTCAGCGGGCCGGAAGGCGGTTGAACGGCGCCTACTATTCCGAGGCCCGCAGGGAGCACACAAGGTCGAGTTCTGGACGCGCGTACGCCAACCGGCGTACGCCCCTTGCGGCTTGAGCACCCGAGGTCGGGACGCCCCCGTTCACTCTGCAAACACTACGAGCGAGTAACCTGTCGGCGCTCTGTGAGGTCTACTCCTGTCCGGATCTCGCCCTTGCCGCGCCGGAACCGGAACCCGTGCGACCGGACCCCGGGCGTACGGTCCGGCCGGGCGGTGCACCCCGGGCGGGCGGCGCGCCCCGGACGAACGGCGGCCCCCGCACGCGGGTTCGCGTGCGGGGGCCGCCTGTTCCGGCCGGTGGGGGACGGCCGGGACCGTCCGGAAGGGACGGAGGGGAGTGGGGTCAGTACACGTGGACCCCGTAGGCGCTCAGCGCCTCGGTGACCGGCTGGAAGAAGGTCGTACCGCCGGAGGAGCAGTCACCGCTGCCGCCGGAGGTCAGACCGTAGGCCGTGCTGCCGCCGTACAACGGGCCGCCGGAGTCGCCGGGTTCGGCGCAGACCGTGGTCTGGATCAGACCGGAGACGATGTCCCCGCCGCCGTAGTTGACCTGCGCGTTGAGCGCGGTGACCCGGCCGCTGTGCGTACCGGTCGTGGAGCCGCGGCGGTACACGGTGGTCCCCACGGAGGGCGTGGCGGCGCTCGTGATGTCCTGGCTGCCCACGGCGCCCGACTTGGTCACCGAGCTGTTGGTGTAGCGCACGATGCCGTAGTCGTTGCCGGGGAAGGAGGACCCGGCGGTGGTGCCGAGGGTGGTCGAGTGCGAGGAGTCCGACCACCAGGTGCCCGCGCCGTCGGTGCAGTGACCTGCGGTGAGGAAGTAGTAGTTCCCGCTCGCGTCCTGGACGTTGAAGCCCAGCGAGCAGCGCCAGCCGCTGGCGTAGATGGCGTCGCCGCCGGAGATCAGCTTCCTGAACCTGCCCGGGGTGTGCTTGATGGTCAGGGCCCCCGAGTCGGCCCCGGCCCGCTGTTTGATCCTGTTGATGTCGGCCTGGGAGACCGTGCTGTCGGCGGTGACGACGACCCGGTTGGTCGTGCTGTCGACGGCCCAGGCGGTGCCCGGGACATCGGCCTTGAGCACCGAGTCGCTCACACCGGTGAGCTGTGCGGCGCTGAAGGTGTTGGTGTCGGACGCGTTCGCGCTGGGGACCGCGAACGCGGCGGCGGCCACGAGTCCGGCGGCGACGGCCACCAGCCGGGTCTGTCTCGTGACGACGGTGCGGGGGGAAGTGCGCTTGATCCTCACTTTTCGTTCCTCCACAAAGGAAGTCGGGGGCCCGCGTGGGGTCGGGGCCCGTGAGGCGCAGAGCCGGGGGCGGTGGTCCGGGGTTCCAGATACGTTGTGCCCCTGACAAGCGCTGTGGGGGAGTATTCGGCCGAACGGCCGGTCGGCGCAAGAGTGCCTTTCGGCCGTGCGACTGTGTGCGATTCGAGTGGACCGTGTGCGGTCCGGGTGGATTGACGGCAGGTCAGCCGCCCGGGCGCCGGGGCCTCAGAGCAGGGTGCGCTCCCCCGCGGGTATCGCGAGGTCCAGCGTGTTGCCCGGCGGCGGGAACGGGCAGATGAAGTGGTCGGCGAACGCGCACGGCGGCAGCTCGGCGCGGTTGAGGTCGACCGTGGTGCGTCCTTCGGCGTCCGGGGCCTGCGGGTACAGGAAACGGAAGCGGAAGCTGCTGTCCCCGCTGGTGGCGTCGGCGAACACCGCCCACAGCCCGCCGTCCGGCTGCCGGGCGGCCCGGAGCGTCAGCTCCCGCCCCTCCAGGGTGAACGCCAGCTCCCCGGCGAGGGCGAGGCCGCGCTCGCGCCCGTCCGCGTTCGGCACGCGGACGGTACGGCTCTCCTCGTACGGGGTGAAACGCCCCGGCACCGACCAGCGCGGGTCGTGGGCGGTGGCCGCGATGCCGCGGAACGCCCGCCGGGCCGCGGAGTCCGGGTCGTAGTCCCGTACCCCCCAGGCGCCTTCGCGGACGAGCACGACCAGCCGGCGCTCCCCCCGCGCCACCCGCGCGTCCGCCGGCGCCGCGGTGTCGGCGCCGAGCCGCACCCGCCCGGTCAGGGGCCGCCCGTCGACGGTCAGTCCGTCCGCCTCGACGGCGTCGAGCACGACCGCGTCGCCGTCGGCCGCCCAGCGCCCGGGGACGCCCGGGAGCAGACCGCCCGGGTGGTCCTCCAGCCAGTGCGTGCCGGTCAGCGCGAGCGGCCCGTAGGGTGCCGACACCGATGCGGTGCGGTCCTCGTGCCACTGCTTCCAGCGGTCGGATGCGTCCGTCATGTGATCAACCCTTCCATGTGCGGCCGTGCGGCCAAACCGAGGTGCGGGCGCCGTGCGGCGGCCCGCTCCCGTGTGCGGTACGCGCTCCCGCGCCGGGGCGGGACGGGAGCGCGCGAGGTGTTCTGCCCTACGGACACGAGGAGTTGGCGCGGGGCTTCGGGGTTCCCGACGCCGCCGGGGCCGATGCCCGTGCCGCCTCCGGTGCCGGACTCGGCACGGGTGCGGACACGGGTGCGGACCCGGGCGCGGGCGCACCCCGGGCGCCCGCCCGCGCCCCCGGAGCCCGCGTCCCGCGCCCGAATCCCCCGCCCGGACGACGACCGGATGGCCCAGCTCCCCCGGCCGTGCGCCGCGACTGCCGCGGCCGGGTCCGGCGCCGGGTCACAGCACCCGCCGGATCACAGCACCTTGGACAGGAACGCCCGTGTCCGTTCGTGCCGCGGCCGGTCGAGGACCTCGGCGGGCGGCCCCTGCTCGACGATCCGCCCGTCGTCCATGAACACCACCGTGTCGGCGACCTCGCGCGCGAAGCCGATCTCATGGGTGACGACGATCATGGTGGTGCCCTGCCGGGCCAGGTCCTTGATGACGTCGAGGACCTCGCCGACCAGTTCCGGGTCGAGCGCGGAGGTGGGCTCGTCGAAGAGCAGCAGCCGGGGTTCCAGGGCCAGCGCGCGGGCGATGGCCACGCGCTGCTGCTGGCCGCCGGAGAGCCGGCCCGGGTACGCGTCCGCCTTGTCGGCCAGGCCCACCCGCTCCAGCAGCCGCAGCGCGGCGGCCACGGCGTCCGCGCGGGGCCGCTTCAGCGCGGCGACCGGCGCCTCGACGATGTTCTCCAGCACCGTCAGATGCGGGAAGAGATGGAAGTTCTGGAAGACGAAACCGATCCGGGTGCGCTGCCGGAGCACCTCGCGCTCGGGCAGTTCGTGCAGCGTGTCGCCGGAGCGCCGGTAGCCGACGAGGGTGCCGTCGACGCTGATCGCGCCCCGGTCCACCTTCTCCAGGTGGTTGATGGTGCGCAGCAGCGTCGACTTGCCCGAGCCGGAGGGGCCGAGGATCACGGTGACCTGGCCGGTGTCTACCTCCAGGTCGATGCCCTTGAGCACCTCCAGCGAGCCGAAGCTCTTGTGGACGGACCTGATGTCGACCATGACGCTCATCGGGGGTTCCTTCGGTGCGGTGGGACGGGACGGGACGAGAGGGGCGTGCGGCGGGGACGCGGGAGGGCGGTTCAGCCGACGGCGTGCGGGGCGGGCGCGCGCAGGAACGCCAGCACCGCGCGGGCGGTGGCGTCGTTCTGCCGGAACGCCGGGCCGCCGGTGCGCGGCCGGGTGAAGGCACCGGGGGTACGGCCGTCGGTGAACGGGCCGAGCGCGAAGCGCCGGGGGTACGGGCGCCCGGCCCGGTCCAGGATCCGGCCGTCGGCGCGGTCGACCCGCAGCAGCCCGTCCGGGGTCTCGCCGGCGCCCTCGGCGTGCAGTTCGCGCAGCAGCGGGTCCCGGGTGCGCCGGACGGTGGGTTCGGGCAGCCGCGCCTCGACCAGCGCCCGTGCCTCGGTCACGACGCCGGGCACGGTCTCGCTCGCCGCCCGGAACACCCCGTCCTCGGCGGTGACGGTCATGTTCGCGCCGACGAACCGCAGGACGCCCGCACGGGACAGGGCGAGCATCTGCCGCAGCCGGGGGCCGGGCGGCCCGGAGGCGAGGAAGCTGAAGAAGCCGTGCCACCAGGGCCCGGTGTCGCCGAGCCGGGCCAACTGCCCGTACACGGACAGCAGTCCGAGGAAGAGGCCGAGGTCGGCGCTGTGGGCGGGATCGTGGCGGCGGCGCAGGTCGGCCTCGATGTGTCCGCGCAGCGCCTCCTGGAAGTCCTCGGCACCGGCGTGCCGTACGCCGTGCAGCGGGTGGTCCAGGGCGGCGAGGTCGAGCCGGTCGGCGGGGTCGGGGACGGCGGCGGCGACCAGGTCCCGGCGCTCGTCCGGTCCGGCGGCGGCGTACGCCGTCTCGAAGTCCGCCCAGGCCAGGGCGGTCCGTTCGGGGTGGGCGGCGAACAGCCGGTGGTAGTGGGCGAATCCCAGTTCCTTCTCGATCAGCGCGCCCACGGCCGCGCGCCGGGTGCCGTCCTCCTCCGGGAGGGCGAGCAGCGCGTCGGTCTGGGCCGGGCCGAGGAAGCGGGGCAGCGGCGGGCGGGCGCCGGTGAGGTCGTAGCCGATCTTCGCGTGGTACGGCACTCCGCGCCGCGAACCGGCGTACAGCACCGGCTCCCGCCCGGAGGGCACATAGGCGCCCTGTTCGTAGCGGCCGCCGCGGCCCTCGGTGAGCAGCACCATCAGATCGACGAAGGCCAGGCCGAAGCCGCGGACGAGGACGGGTTCGCCGGGCGGAAGGGCGGACAGGTCGCTGTCGGCGGTGAAGTCCGGCGGCAGATGGACCAGGCCGTGTGCGCGGGCGTAGGCGGCCAGGCGGGCCTGCTCGTCATCGGGTTCGGCGTCCAGGTGGCCGAGGGCGAGCACCACCAGGTCGGCCAGGAGCGGGTGGTCGCGGCCCTCCAGCCACACCCGCTGGCGGCCCTCGCGCGGCCCGCTGACCCGCAGCGCGCGCCGCCGGTGGTGGTGGACGGTGATGTCCGCGGGCAGCGCGGCCACCGCCTCGTCGTGCACCCAGCGCAGATAGGAGCCCTGTGTGCGGCGGTCGGCGAAGGTGCGGCCGGGCAGCGCGGCCCACTCGTGCAGGGTGGGGCCCTCGCGCACCGGTCCCGCCATGTCGACCGTGTCGTCGGTGAACATGGTGACGTCCTCGGCGTGCGAGTTCATCCAGAGCAGCGGGGACTGCGCGGCGCGCCAGATGCGTCCGGCGCCGGGCGGGTGCGGGTCGACGAGGTGGATGTCGAGGCCCGCTCCCGTGTACGGCTCGGGCGCGTTGGCGGCGATGCGCTCCAGCAGACCGGTCCCCCGCGGCCCGGCCCCCACGACGACCAGCGACGATCTCATCGGGTGCGCTCCGTGCCGCGTGCGTAGTGCTGTTCCACGTAGTGCTGGCCGGTGCTCAGGACCGTGGTGACGGCGGTGTACCAGAGGGTGGCGACCATCAGCAGCGGGATGACCTGGTAGGTCTGGTGGTAGACGAGCTGGGCCGAGTACAGCAGGTCCTGGACGGCGATGACGCTGACGATGGAGGTGCCCTTGAGGGTGCCGATCAGCATGTTCCCGGCGGGCGGCACGATGGCGCGCATCGCCTGCGGCAGGACGATCCGCCGCCAGCGCCGCCACTGGCTCAGGCCGAGCGCCTGGGCGGCCTCGATCTGGCCGCGGTCGACGGAGACGATGCCGCCGCGCACCACTTCGGCGGCGTAGGCGGCCTCGTGCAGGGTGAGGCCGACGATCGCGACGGTGACCGGGCCGAGCAGGTCGACGGTCCGCACCCCGAAGAGGCTCGGGTACAGCGCCCCGATGTTGAACCACAGCAGCAGCTGGACCAGGATCGGGATGGACCGGAACAGCCAGACGTAGCCGCGGCTGACGGCGCGCAGCACCGGGTTGGCGGAGAGCCGGAAGACGGCGAGCAGGGTGCCGAGGGCGAAGCCGAGCACCATGACGACGGCGGTCAGCCACAGGGTGAGCCAGAGCCCGCGCAGGACGGAGTCGGAGGTGAAGTAGTCGGCGACGACGTCCCATTGGAACGCCTTGTTGCGTACGACGGAGACCAGGGCGAGGCCCAGCAGGACGAGGACGACGGCGGCGGCCGCCCACTGTCCGGGCCGGCGGCGCGGCACGATGCGCGGGGCGTCGGCGGGTCCGGGGGTGCCGGGGGCGGCGGGTGCTTTGGCGAGGGTGCCGGAGGACATGCGAAGGCTCCGTGACGTAGGTCGAACACGGTGGTGCCTTCACACGGGTCGCGCCGCGGGGCGCTGGACGGCCGAGCCCCTCAGCAGGGCCGTCCCCCGGAGACTACGGTTCTGTTTCCCCGGATTGTCAAGGGGGTCCAGCATATGAGCCGGACGTCTCGGGGCGGTTGACGGGGAACCGGATGCCTGTTCCACTTGCCCCATGCATCCGCAGCAGTGGCTGGTCACGCGCTCCCACATCGACTTCGGTCGAGTGTGGTCCTGTTCTTGTTGAGCCGACTTCCCGCACGCCCTGCCGCCTTCGGCCGTCCCCGACGCCGCTCCCGTGCGTCCGGCACGTCCTAGCGCGTTCGCGTTCCCGCCGCTCTTCCCGTTCTTGTCGCGCCGCGCGCCTTCGCGGCTCCTTCCGACGCCTTCACACGCGCACCCCTCCCCTCGCGCCGTCTGATCCGGACTTCTTCCTCCTCCGGACCTCCTCCTTCCCGTTTTGTTTCCAGGAGACCGCACCATGCGTACGCCCCCGCGCGCCCGTAAACGGCATTTCCTCCCCTTCGCCCTGATCAGTTCGGCGGCGCTGCTGCTCACCGCGTGCGGCTCCGGCGCGGACAGCGCGGCGTCCACGGGCTCCGGCGCGGGCGCGGCCAAGGCCGCCGAGATCCCGACCACGGACGTCGTCTCCGGGGTGCGCGAGGATCCCGCCGCCGCCCGGCTGCTGCCGCCCGGGGTCGAGGACCTGACGATCGCCTACGCGGTGGGCGGCACCCCGCCCGGCACCAGCTACCTCGGCGACGGCAAGACCCTCGCCGGTCAGGACGTCGACTTCGCGCAGGCCGTCGCCAAGGTGCTCGGCATCCGGCTGAAGACGCAGGAGGCCGGCTTCGAGGCGATCCTGCCCGCCCTGGACAGCGGCAAGTACGACCTCGGCGCGGGCAACTTCGGGGTGACCGACGAGCGGCGCCGCACCATCGACTTCGTCACCTACATCAACGACGGCCAGGGCTTCGCCGCCCGCGCGGACAGCAAGCTGGGCAAGGTCACCAGCCTCGCGCAGCTGTGCGGCCTGAACGTCGCCACCGGCGCCGGGACCACCTTCGAGGCCACCCTGGAGAAGAACAAGCAGCAGTGCGCCGACGCGGGCGAGAAGGCGTACAAGGTGCAGACGTACAGCGAGTCGGGCGCGCTGTGGTCCTCGCTCCAGCAGGGCCGCAGCGATGTGGTGATGTCCACGATCAACGGACTGCGCTACGCGGTCGCCCAGCAGCAGGGGCTGAAGTTCCTCAACGAGTTCCACCGGCTCGACGTCGGCTTCGCCTTCAAGAAGGGCACGAAGCTGGCGCCGGCCTTCCGGGCGGCGGTGAACAAGCTGATCGCCGACGGGACGTACGCGAAGATCCTCGACAAGTGGGGCACGAAGGACTCGGCGCTCAAGGTGTCGCAGATCTCCCCGCCGGAACTGAAGTCCTGACGCGGCGGCCGCCCCGCGGGCTCAGCAGTCGCAGCCGCAGTCGCACCCGTCGCAGCTACAGCAGTTCCCGCAGCAGTCGCAGCAGTCCCCGCAGCCGCTGCAATCGGGGCAGTCGCAGTCGCAGTTGCTGCACCAGCCCTCGCGCCGCTGCCGCGACCACGGACCCTCGAACTCGGAGGCGCAGCACACCTTGCAGGTGCAGCAGAGGCCGAGGGCGACCGCGCAGCCGGTGAGCAGGCCCCGCTTGCCGGGCCGCGGCGGCTCACCGCCGAAGGGGTCGCCGCCGCCGGGGTGGTGCGGGTCGCGGACGGGCGGGCGCTGCGGGGCGTAGGGGCCCTGCGGCGGGCCGAAGGCACCGTGCGCGGCCTCCTCGGTGCCCGGCGCGTGGCCGCAGGAGGCGGTGCCGAAGGCGCGGTCCACGGAGCGCGGGAGTTCGTGCACCAGCAGCAGGTGGGCGAGCCGTCCGTCGGTGAACTCGGCGTCGCGCAGGGCGAGCCGGATGCCGTGCACCGCGTCGTCGGCGAGCCGACGGGCCTCGGTGCGTGAAGTGCCGGTCGCGGTCAGCGGGTTCCAGGCACCCGAGGCGGCGTCGGCCGCCTGGTCCTCCACGGCGTCCAGGAGGTGGGCGAGCCGTCCGAAGAGCCGTCCGGCCTCGGCGAGCGGGGCGGCGTTGCCGGGCCGGCCGGTGAGGACGGCGGTGTGCGCGAAGGCCGCGGCGGTCGCGGTCTCGGTCGGCTCGGTGACGGCCAGGACCGGGGTGCCGGGTCCGGCCAGGGACTCCAGGCCGGCCTGCCGCTCCACCGCGTCCACCAGGACGGCGGTGTCGAAGCCGACGTCGGCGCCGCTCCGGGCGCCCGCGCGGTTCCAGCGGTCGGCGACCCGGCGGGCGGCGAGCGCCACCGGCCGGCGGGCGAGCAGTCCGTCGCCGTCGGCGACGTGGTCGCGCACCTTGGCCGAGGCCAGCACCAGGGAGACGGCCGCCGCGAGCCGGGCGCCCTCGCCCCGGGCGACCGAGGCGGTGCGCATGCCGCGCAGCGGACAGGGCCCCGCCGTCCGCCGCCCCGCTCCGGCCCTGCCGCCGGTGCCGCGTTCGGCCTGAGCCTCCGTCAGGACCGATATGAGCAGACCGTCGTAGTTGGTCACGACCCGCGCGAACTGTCCGTGATCGCCCCGCAGGGCCAGGCACAGTCCGCACAAGTGCGCCATCCACTGGGCCTTGAGGTTCTCACCGAGCCGGTGGGCGCAGGGTCTGACGATTCCGAACACGACGATCCCCCGTGGTGTCTGCGACGTTGAGCTGCCGCATCGTACCGACCGGCCTGTTCACCCGGACGTACCACGGGTCACCCGAGTGCCGTGGACGATCATATTTCACTCCCGGTCAGCATCGGTGTAGAGCATGACCCTTGGGGCACAAGGCCCTCGACGGATCGGCTGTGCACCAGTACCGTCACAAACCCCCCGCGCGGCGTCTATCCACTTGGCGCGCTGTCAGCATCATGGATGACCATAGGGATGCGAGAACAGAAAGACCGCTAGTGAGAGGAGGCGTCCATGGGATCGGTACGCAAGGCGAGTGCGTGGCTCGGCCTCGTCGACGACAACGAAGACGAGCGCTACTACGACGACGACTACTCCGAGGGGACCGGGTCCGGCGACGCCTGGGTCACCGACCCCCGCGTGAAGGTCGCCACGGACACGGCCGAGGAGAAGGGCCGCCGCATCGGCACGGTGACACCGGACAGCTTCCGGGACGCCCGCGCCATCGGCGAGCTGTTCCGCGAGGGCGTGCCCGTCATCGTCAACCTCACGGCGATGGAGGCGTCGGACGCCAAGCGCGTGGTGGACTTCGCGGCCGGTCTTGTCTTCGGGCTGCGCGGCTCCATCGACCGGGTGTCCACGCGGGTGTTCCTGCTCTCCCCCGCCGACACGGAGATCATCAGCGGTGACCCGGGGGCGCACCGCTCGGACGGCTTCTTCAACCAGAGCTGAGGCAGGGCCGCACACCGGCCCTGCCCCACCCGGGGCTCACCGGAAGGCGTCGAGACCGGTGAGCGCCTTGCCCAGCACGAGCTGGTGCATCTCGACGGTGCCCTCGTAGGTGAGCACCGACTCCAGATTGGTCGCGTGCCGCATCACCGGGTATTCGAGGGAGATCCCGTTGGCGCCGAGGATCGTGCGCGCCGTGCGGCAGATCTCGATCGCCTCCCGTACGTTGTTGAGCTTGCCGAAGCTGACCTGCTCGGGACGCAGGCGGCCGGCGTCCATGCGCCGCCCGAGGTGGTGGGCGAGCAGGATCCCCTTGTGCAGTTCGACCGCCATGTCGGCGAGTTTGGCCTGGGTGAGCTGGAAGCCCCCGATGGGCCTGCCGAACTGCTCGCGCGAGCGCGCGTAGTCCACCGCGGCCTGGAAGCTGGAGCGGGCCGCGCCCATGGCGCCCCAGACGATTCCGTAACGGGCGTGCGACAGACAGCTGAGCGGGCCGCGCAGCCCGCTGACCTCCGGAAGCACCGCGTCGGCCGGAATGCGCACGCCGTCGAGGACGAGTTCGCTGGTGACGCTGGCCCGCAGGGACCACTTGTGCTTGATCTCGGGGGCCGAGAAGCCCGGCGTGCCGGTGGGGACGACGAAGCCGCGGATGCCGTCCTCGGTCTGCGCCCACACCACGGCGACGGCGGCGACCGAGCCGTTGGTGATCCACATCTTGCGCCCGTCGAGCACCCAGTCGCCGCCCGCGTCGCGCTGGGCGCGGGTGCGCATCGAGGCGGGGTCGGAGCCGTGGTCGGGCTCGGTGAGCCCGAAGCAGCCGATGGCCTCGCCGGAGGCCATGCGCGGCAGCCACTCCTGCTTCTGCTCCTCGCTGCCGAAGCGGTGGATCGCGTACATGGCGAGCGAGCCCTGCACGCTGACCAGGGAGCGGATCCCGGAGTCGGCTGCCTCCAGTTCCAGGCAGGCCAGGCCGTACTGGACGGCGGTGGCGCCCGCGCACCCGTAGCCGCTCAGCGACATGCCGAGCGCGCCGAGGGAGCCCAGTTCGCGGGCGAGTTCCCGGACACCGGGCAGTTCGCCGCTCTCGTACCACCCGGCGATGTGCGGCAGCACCCGGTCCGCGGCCCAGTCCCGCACGGTGGCGCGGACGGCGAGGTCCTCCGGGTCCAGCAGATCGTCGATCCCCAGCGGGTCGACGGGGTCGAACGGGGGCAGCGACGGTTTCGACGACGCCGGCATGGGCACCTCGCATCTCCGACTCAGTTGACTAGCGCTGCTAGTCAAACGGCTCCGGCCCGACGTTACGACGCCCGGTGTCCCGCGTCCAGCGCCACCCGAACCGGCTCGGTCTCCCGCTGCGCGGGCAGATCCGCCGCCGACCGCTCCCCCGATTGCTCCCCCGGTCGCTCCGCCGGTTCCTCGCACTGCATCGCCCGCGGCAGCCGCAGCGCGGCCAGCGCGCCCAGCAGCAGCAGTCCCGCGCTCACCAGCAGCGTCACATGCAGTCCGTGCACGAAGGAGTCCCGGGCGGCCCGCCGCAGCGCGTCCCCGGACGGCCCGCCGAGCCGCCCCGCGACCTCGTAGGCCTCCCCCAGGGAGTGCGACGCCTGCGCCGAGGCGGCCGCCGGGACGCCGGGCACCCGGGAGACTCCGGGCGCGTAGGCCGCGTTCATCACGGTGCCGAGCAGGGCGATGCCGATGCCCGCGCCCAGTTGGTAGGAGGTCTCGCCGATCGCCGCGGCCCCGCCCGCCCGGTGGGCGGGCGCCTCGCTCAGCATCGACTCGTACGCGCCGAAGAGCGTCGTCTCCAGGCCGAAGCCGAGCAGCACGAACCCGGCCAGCAGCAGCCCGGCGGCGTCCGCGGTGCCCATCGCGGTCAGCGCGAGCACGGCGAGGGCCGTCGCGCAGAAGCCCGCGCACACCATGCGCCGCGGCCCGAACCGGCGCAGGACGCGCGCCCCGACCAGTCCGGCCGCCATCGCGGCGAAGGTCAGCGGCAGCAGCCGCAGTCCGGTGCTCAGCGGGGACAGGCCGAGCACCAGTTGCAGGTACTGGGCGGCGACCAGCTCCAGGCCGACCAGGGCCAGCATCGCCAGCACGATGCAGCCCACGGCGGTGCCGAAGGCGGGCCGCGCGAACATCCCGAGGTCCACCAGGGGGTGTGTCCGGTGCCGCTGCCGCCGTACGAAGAGCACCAGCAGCGCCGCGCCCAGCAGCAGCGGGCCCAGGGTGAGCGCGCTGAGCACCGGCTCACCGCCGCCGAGCCGCTTCACCCCGAACACACTGCCGAACAGACCGGCCGCGGCCAGCAGCGCCCCGGTCACGTCCCACGGGCCCTCGCGGCCGCCGGTCGACTCGGGCAGCAGCAGCCGCCCCACCGGCAGGCTGACCAGCATCAGCGGGATGTTGACCAGGAAGACCGAGCCCCACCAGAAGTGTTCGAGGAGGAAGCCGCCGAGCAGGGGTCCGACCGCGGCGCCCACCGCGGCGACCGCGCTCCAGACGCCGATCGCGAGCGCCCGCTCGCGCCGGTCGGGGAAGACCTGCCGCAGGATGGACAGCGTGGCCGGCATGATCATGGCACCGCCGACGCCGAGCAGCGCTCGGGCCAGGATCAGCGTCTGGGGATGGTGGGCGAAGGCCGCGAGGGCGGAGGCGACGCCGAAGAGGGCGTAGCCCAGGAGCAGGATCCGTCTGCGGCCCACCCGGTCGCCCAGCGTGCCGAAGAGGATCAGCAGCGAGGCGCAGACCAGTGGGTAGACGTCGACGATCCAGAGCAGTTCGGCGGCGCCGGGCCTGAGGTCCTCGGTGACGGCGGGCACCGCCACGTGCAGCACGGTGGCGTCCACCGCCACCAGCAGCAGGCTGACGCAGAGCACGACCAGGACGAGCCAGCGGCCCGCGCCCTCCCCGGCCGCCCGGCGGTGCGGTCCGCGAACCGCCGCGGTCGCGGCGGACGTGCCGGACATGTACGTACCTCCCAGATGAACCCTCGCCTCGGCGGGCCCGCGGAGTGGGGACGTTCCGCGCCAGGGCCTGGGCCGGGAAGGAGCGGTGGTTCCCGGTCCGCGCGACGAAGGGCGAGTGACACGGCAGCCTACGCGAGTCCCCCGCCCGGGTGCGTGGCCGATCTCTCACACTCCCGACGGAACGCGTGTGGTGTACGCCACTCCCTCGTACGGGTGGACCGCCCCGGCCGCCGGACGGCTTTCGGCCACGGTCGATAATCGAGCCCGTGACCGATCTTGCGACACGCCGGGCGACGGCCCGCACCGGGGCCCTGCGCCGCGCCGCCCCCGCGCTCTGCGGCTACGCGGCCGTGCGTGCCCTGGGCCTGCTGGTACTGGCCGTCTGGAGCGCGGCGCGCGGCAAGAGCGCGTACACCCTGCTGACCGCCCGCTGGGACTCCCTCTGGTACGCGCGGGTGGCCGGCGGCGGTTACGGCTACGAGGTGCGCCTGCCGGGCGGTGACGTCCACGCGGACCTGGCGTTCTTCCCGCTGCTGCCCTGGCTGGAGCGGCTGGGCGCCGCGGTGGGCCCGCTGTCGTACGCCGACGCGGGGTTCGCGGTCAGCCTGCTCGCCTCGCTCGCGGCGGCCTGGGGGATCTTCGCGGTGGCCGACCACGTGTACGACCGCCGGGCGGGGATCTGCGCGGTGCTGCTGTGGGCGGTGCTGCCGGTCGGGATCGTGCAGTCGATGGCGTACAGCGAGTCGCTGTTCACGGCGCTCGCCGCCTGGGCGCTGTACTGCGTGCTGACCGGCCGCTGGGTGGGCGCGGGCGCCCTGGCGCTGCTGGCCGGGCTGACCCGGCCGGTCGGGCTCGCGGTGGCCGCCGCTGTGTGGACGGCGGCCGTCCTCTCGCTGCTGCGCGAGCGGCGCGCGGCGGCACCGGCCCCGCTCACGCCCGCGCCGGGTCCCGGCCGGCGCGTCCTCGGCATGCTGCTCGCCCCGCTGGGGGCCGCCGGCTACGTGCTGTGGGTCGGCCACCGCACCGGCGGCGGCCCGCTCGGCTATCTCGACGTCCAGGCGGGCTGGCGCAACGGCTTCGACGGCGGGTACGCCTTCGCGCGCTTCGTCGGCGAGAAGTTCACCGCGTTCCCCTCGGCGCTCGCCGGGGCCGGCCTGATCGTCGGAGTGGCGCTGGTGGTATGGCTGTACGTCACCGGGGTGCGGCAGGGGCAGCCGCCCGCGCTGCTGGTGTACTCCGGGATCGTCACCGCGCTCGCCCTGTGCGCGTCGAGCTACTTCGGCTCCAAGCCGCGGCTGCTGCTGCCCGCCTTCCCGCTGCTGCTGCCGCTCGCCCTGGCCCTCGCCCGGCTGCGCGCCTCGCGGGCGGCGCTGCTGACCGGCGGCATCGCGCTGGCGTCGGCCGTCTACGGCGCGTTCTGGCTGAACGGCTCGGGGCCGCCGTGACCCGGCCCGGCGCCCGCCGGTCCCCCATGATCATTTTCCGTCCGGTGCCATGAGCCGTGATCCGCCCGGCGCCCCGCGTGCACGCACGGTGAATTCCAGCCGGGCGTTCGCTCAACGCATTCATAAACACCCGGCAACGGACACCGGAATGATCAAAGGAAATGCATGCCGGGCGGCGCGTACTCTTATGAAATCCGGGAAAAACAAGCCCCGTTGAGAGCAATCCCACATCACATCGTCATCACAAACCACGTGATTCGTCCGGGAACCCCACTCACTCGCTGTAACGTCGATTAGGTGCCTACCGAAGGAACCCTCACCCGCCTGGACCGGGTGTTCGCCAGGCTGGACCGTGAGCCACAGCGGCCGGCGCACCTCGACGTGCCGACGATGAGCCGGCACCGGGTCGTGCTCTTCTCGGCGACCCTGGGCTTCTACCTGGCGATCGTCTGGGCCGTGGTGACCACCTCCTGGCTGGTGCGCCTGGACTGGCAGGTCATGTTCTTCCGGCCGTACCAGCAGTGGCCGCAGATCCACGCGTTCCTCGACTACTACGTCGTCCTCGGACAGCGCGGCCCCACCGCCGTGATGGTCGCCTCCTGGCTGGGCTGGCGCTCCTGGCGGCAGCACACCCTGCGTCCGCTGCTCACCCTCGCCACCTCGCTGCTGCTGCTGAACGTCACGGTCGGCGCCGCGAAATACGGCATGGGACGCCTCGGCCCGCACTACGCGACCGTCATCGGCTCCAACGAGATGGGTCTCGGCGGCGATATATTTCCCAGCGGCCACACCGCGAACGCCGTGCTGACCTGGGGAATCCTCGCCTATCTGGCCTCCACCCCGACCGCGCGCCGCTGGCTGTCGGCGCTCTCCGCCGTGACCTCGCTCGGCGTCGGCCTCACCACCGTCTACCTGGGCACGCACTGGCTCAGCGACGTGGTGCTCGGCTGGGCCGCCGGTCTGCTGATCCTGCTCGCGCTGCCCTGGTGCGAGCCGGTGATCGCCCGCGCCGAGACCCGCATCCTCGATCTGCGCGACCGCTGGCGCACCCGCTCCGGCCTGCGCGCCCCGGTTCCCGGACCGGTCCTTCCGGTGGGCACGCCGGTGGTGCACAAGCCGCGCGTCCCGGCAGCGGAGGAGGCCCCGGCGTCCCACGGAGCCCTCGGCGCCGGCCGCGCCTCCCGGACGCCCGTCCACCTCGTCCCGGGCCCGCACACCGCCCGCGCGGAGCACTCCCCCGTCACCCCGTCCGGCAGCCGCAGGCCGCCGCAGCCCGAGCACGCCCCGCGCGGCACGGCCCCGGCGGCCCGCTCCTGACCCGCGGTGCGCACCCGCCCGGGTGCGCACCGCCGCGGGCGGCGCGTCCTCAGCCCTTCCAGGCGCGGGCCACCTTCCCGTCGCCGACCTCGAAGTTGAGCCGCCCGACCCGGTACTCCATGGTGATGACCGCGCCCGGCGGCAGCGAGCGGACCGTGGACCAGCCCCGCTCCCGCGCGAGCCGTTCGGCCCGGCCCGCCTCCAGACCGACATACCGTTCGGGACTGTCCTGGGGCTCCGCCGGCGGAGTGGGAATCGGTGCCATGCCCCCACGCTAGGCGTCCCCCGGAGAGCAGGGAAGTCCACCGCGCTCCTGGCGGCCGCATCCGTACGCATGCGCCTGGCCTGTCACGTTTACGTCACAAGATCACCACAGCGCGCGGCGCCGCACTCCGTCACCCTCACCACCGCCCGCTTCCCTCTCGCGCGGGCATTCGAACGCAATTCCCCGGAGCCCGGACATCCCGCGGGAATACCCGCCGGAAAGCAGCCGGGAAGGCACGGGAAAGCACGGGAAGCGAATCCCGGAGCACACCCGGAAGGACATTCCGCTTCCCTGCGGTCCTCCCTTCGGTCCCCCTTCGCCCCCTCCTTCGGAACAGCCCGGCAGGACGGGCCCGCACAAGAATTCCACGGCTCCCCGACAGCCTTCCCGATCCGCCCGTGGAGCGGACGGCGTCGCTCCGCACCGCCCGGCCGGGAGTCCGCATCACCCCCTCCGGCGACAGTGCGTGAGGAACTGTAAACCCTGTGTGACCATCGGATGGAAGCGGCCGGATTCCGTGCGCCGCAGGGCGTGACTCCCCCCGCGGATCGTCCGTTGTCTTCTGCATGAGCCGGGGGCCCTCCCGGTTCAGGGCCGGGAGCCACCCGGTCCCGCCACGCACCGCATCCCGAGGAGCCACCCGTGCCGCGCATGCTCGACGTCAGCGACGCCGTACGCGCCGAGATCGGCGACGAAGAAGCCGACCGGCTGCTCGCCGGAGAGAACGCCCCGGGCAGTTACGACTGCACGTCCTGCCGCACCCCCGGCGACTCCGCGCAGGAGCGCACCAGCACCGTTCTGTTCGTCGGGGACGAGACCGCCGTCCTCGCCTTCGCCCACTCCACCTGCCTGCCCTCCCAGGTCGTCCAGGTCACCGAGGAGCAGCTGCGGGGCGCGGTCCGCTCCATCAACGCGGACACGGGCGCCCCGGCCGCCGGCGTGCCCGCGCAGGGGACGCCCCCGCAGAGCCCGGAGCGGACCGCGCCGCAGCAGGCCGCGCCGGAACAGGCCGTCCTCGGGGTGACCAGCGGGCTCGTCCTGGTCGCGGGCGAGCTGCACCCCGCGCTGGTGGTCGAGCCGACCGGCCCCATCGTGCGGCCGGGCTCCAACGGCCCCGACGACGAGTTCCTGACCCTGCTCACCGAGCAGGGCTACGTCCCGATGGCCGACCTCGCCTCCGTGCCGCCCGTGCTGCACGGCTGGTCGGTGCTGCTCGCCATGGGCCAGCTGCACGCCGTCCTCCAGCCGGGCACGGAGGACGGCAGGCCCGCCGCCTGGTGGCAGGCGCACCAGCCGCTCCAGGTCACCGACGGCTGGCGGGCCGCGGCCAACAAGCACCAGCAGGTCCTGATGTTCGCGGCGCCGGTCGGGGCCATCGGCCGCCAGCCCCGCGAGGACCTGCTGCGCAACGCCCTGGACAAGGCGGCGGCGCAGGGCAGGCTGGTCGCGGCGACGCTGCCGCTCGCCGGGACCTGAGCCGCATCTCTTCCGGTTCGGGGTCGTTTGGACATACGTGCACGCATATGAGGTTCCCCGCCGCCAGTCCTACCATCCGAACCGGTCCACGCAGCCGTCCCATGATCAGCACGGCTACTCGGCCACGCCGATCTACGACGCGCTCTACGCCGAGTACGTCAAGTCCTACCGGACGCTGCCGGGCGACCGCAGCGGCGAGGAGGACCTGGGCTTCGTCGCGTTCGGCAACCTGCCGCGCGGTCTCGGCCCGAACACGTACATCGCCTACAGCGCGGGCGCGTACAGCACCCGGCACGGCACCGGACGGCAGCAGACGCAGTGGCAGCGCGTCGGGACGCTGGGGCGGCAGGAGGCCGGGCCCGGGATGCACCACGTCCCGGCGGCGCTGCCGCCCGCCCCGCGCCGCGGCGACTGAGCCCGCCGCCGGGCGTACGGGGACACAAGAGGGCGGCCCCTGAGCCAGGGGCCGCCCTCTTGTGTCCGGAGGAAGGACCTCAGGTCACTTCTTCTTCGCGCCGCGCTTCTCCCGCACCCGCACCGAGATGTGGATCGGGGTGCCCTCGAAGCCGAACTCCTCGCGCAGCCGGCGCTCGATGAAGCGCCGGTAGCCGGCCTCGATGAAGCCGGAGGCGAAGAGCACGAACCGCGGCGGCTTGGTGCCCGCCTGGGTGCCGAACAGGATGCGCGGCTGCTTGCCGCCCCGGATCGGGTGCGGGTGGGCGGAGACCAGCTCGCCGAGGAAGGCGTTGAGACGGCCGGTGGGCACCCGGGTCTCCCAGCCGGCCAGCGCGGTCTCGATCGCCGGGACCAGCTTCTCCATGTGCCGTCCGGTGCGCGCCGAGACGTTCACACGCGGGGCCCAGGCGATCTGGCCCAGCTCGGTCTCGATCTCCCGCTCCAGGTAGTAGCGGCGCTCCTCGTCGAGGGTGTCCCACTTGTTGAAGGCGAGGACCAGGGCGCGGCCCGCCTCGACGGCCATGGTGACGATGCGCTGGTCCTGCACCGAGATCGACTCCGAGGCGTCGATCAGGATGACGGCGACCTCGGCCTTCTCGACCGCGGCGGCGGTGCGCAGGGACGCGTAGTAGTCGGCGCCCTGCTGGAGGTGGACCCGCTTGCGGATGCCCGCGGTGTCGACGAACTTCCAGGTGACACCGCCCAGTTCGATCATCTCGTCGACCGGGTCGCGGGTGGTGCCCGCCAGCTCGTTGACGACGACGCGCTCCTCGCCCGCGACCTTGTTCAGCAGCGAGGACTTGCCGACGTTGGGGCGGCCGATCAGGGCGATCCGGCGCGGGCCGCCGGGGGCGCCGGCGCCGAAGCTCTGGAGCGGCGCCTCGGGCAGCGCCTCCAGGACCCGGTCCAGCATGTCGCCGGTGCCGCGGCCGTGCAGCGCGGAGACCGGGTGCGGCTCGCCGAGGCCGAGGGACCACAGATAGGCCGCGTCGGCCTCGCCGCTGGGGCCGTCGACCTTGTTGGCGCACAGCACCACGGGCTTGCCCGCCTTGCGCAGCAGCCGGACGACGGCCTCGTCGGTGTCGGTGGCGCCGACCTTGGCGTCCACCACGAAGACGACCGCGTCGGCGGCCTCGATGGCGTACTCGGCCTGCGCGGCGACGGAGGCGTCGATGCCGAGGACGTCCTGCTCCCAGCCGCCGGTGTCGACGACCTTGAAGCGGCGGCCCGCCCACTCGGCCTCGTAGGTGACCCGGTCGCGGGTGACGCCGGGCTTGTCCTCGACGACCGCCTCGCGGCGGCCGATGATGCGGTTCACCAGGGTCGACTTGCCGACATTGGGGCGGCCGACGACGGCGAGCACGGGCAGCGGGCCGTGTCCGGCGGCCTCGATGGCGCCCTCGACGTCCTCGATGTCGAAGCCCTCTTCGGCGGCGAGCTCCATGAACTCCGCGTACTCGGCGTCGCCGAGCGCCCCGTGCTCGTACTCGTGCGCGGCCGAGCCGTCGGGCTGGATGTCGTCGTTCATGAAGTCCGTACCTCGTAGTTCATCGTGGTGATCGGTGGCGGGCGCCACGGTCGGTGGCGCTCTCCACTACTCAAGTGTCACCTAGCGCCCGGTGCGGCGCCTGGCGTTTTCCAGGTGGTCGGCGAGCTGCTTCCGGATGTGCCCGGTGGCCTCGTCCAGTGCCCGCCGGGTCCGTCTGCCGCTGCCGTCACCCGCTTCGAACGGGTCGCCGAAGACGACGTCGACCCGCGAGCGCAGCGGGGGCAGCCCCCGTATCAACCGGCCCCGCCGCTCGGAGCTGCCCAGCACCGCCACCGGGACGATGGGCGCCCCGCTGCGGACGGCGAAGTAGGCGAGCCCGGCGCGCAGCGCGGCGAAGTCGCCCTCGCCGCGGGTGCCCTCGGGGAAGATGCCGAGGACACCGCCCTGCTCCAGCACGCCGAGCGCCCGGGTGATCGCGGTGCGGTCGGCGCTGTGCCGGTCCACCGGGAGCTGGCCGATACCGGTCAGGAAGGAGCCGAGCGGTCCGACGAACGCCTCCTTCTTGATCAGGAAGTGCACCGGCCGGGGTGCCACGCCCATGACCATGGGTCCGTCGACGTTGTGGGAGTGGTTGACGGCGAAGATCAGCGGCCCGGTCGCGGGCACCTTCCAGGCGCCCAGGACCCGGGGGCGCCACAGGCCGTACATCAGCCCGACGCCGATCCGGCGGCCGACGTCCGCGCCGCGCTCGGACGCGGCACCGGCCGTCTGCTGGGACGGAAGACTCACGCGGCGGCCCGCTTCTCCTCGACGAGCAGGACGACGCACTCGACGACCTGGGCGAGCGTCAGCTCGGTGGTGTCCACCTCGACGGCGTCGTCCGCCTTGGCCAGCGGGGAGGCGGCCCGGCTGGAGTCGGCCGCGTCCCGCTTGACCAGGGCCTCGCGGGTGGCGCGCACATCGGCGCCCTTCAGCTCGCCGCTGCGGCGGGCCGCGCGCGCCTCCGGCGACGCGGTGAGGAAGATCTTCAGATCGGCGTCGGGCAGCACGGTGGTGCCGATGTCGCGGCCCTCGACGACGATGCCGCGGTCGGCGGCCCCGGCCAGGGTGCGCTGGAGCCCGGTGATCACGGTGCGCACCTCGGGCACGGCGCTGACCGCGCTGACCTGGGAGGTGACCTCCTGGGTGCGGATCGGGCCGGACACGTCCACGCCGTCGACGGTGATCGTCGGGTGGGCCGGGTCGGTGCCGGAGACGATCTCCGGCTTGGCGGCCACGGCGGCGATCGCGGTGGGGTCGTCGATGTCGATGCCGTTGGTCACCATCCACCAGGTGATCGCCCGGTACTGGGCGCCGGTGTCCAGATAGCTCAGGCCGAGCTGCGCGGCCACGGCCTTGGACGTGCTCGACTTGCCCGTGCCGGAGGGGCCGTCGATGGCGACAATCACGGGCTGGGCGGTCCGGGCGGCGCCGTCTTCCACAGCGGGGCACCTTCCTGGTGAAGGGTGGTGGATGGGTGTGCGGGAGCCGGGGCCCCCGGCACAAGGTTACTGGCTGCCCGGGGCCCCTCATGCTGCCGGAGGTGCCCCGCGCTCACTGCCGCAGCGCCCAGCCCCGCTCGCGCAGCGCCGCCGTCAGCACCGGGACGGCCCGCGGCTCCACCATCAGCTGCACCAGACCGGCCTGCCGGCCCGTCGCGTGCTCGATCCGGACGTCCTCGATGTTCACCCCGGCCGTCCCGGCGTCGGCGAAGATCCGGGCCAGCTGACCCGGCTGGTCGTCGATGAGGACGGCGACGACCTCGTACGCCCGCGGCGCCGACCCGTGCTTGCCGGGCACCCGGACCCGGCCCGCGTTGCCCCGCCGCAGCACGTCGCGGACCCGGGCGCCGCCCTCCTCCCGCTCGGCGCCGTCGGCGGACCGGAGCGCGCGCAGCGCCCGCGCCGTCTCGTCCAGGTCGGCGGCGACGTCGGTGAGCAGATCGGCGACCGGGCCCGGGTTCGCCGAGAGGATGTCGATCCACATCTGCGGCTCGGAGGCGGCGATCCGGGTCACGTCCCGGATGCCCTGCCCGCACAGCCGTACGGCCGCCTCCTCGGCGTGCTCCAGGCGCGCGGCGACCGTGCTGGAGACCAGCTGGGGCATGTGGGAGACCAGGGCCACGGCCCGGTCGTGGGCGTCGGCGTCCATGACGACCGGGACCGCGCGGCAGTGCGAGACCAGTTCGAGGGCGAGGTTGAGCACCTCGGTGTCGGTGTCCCTGGTGGGGGTGAGCACCCAGGGGCGGCCCTCGAAGAGGTCGGCGCTCGCGGCCAGCGGTCCGGACTTCTCCCGGCCCGACATGGGGTGGCTGCCGATGTAGTGGCTCAGGTCCAGGCCCAGCGCCTCCAGCTCGCGGCGCGGGGCGCCCTTGACGCTGGCCACGTCCAGGTAGCCGCGGGCCACGCCCCGGCGCATGGCGTCGGCGAGCACCCCGGCGACGTGCGCGGGCGGGGCGGCCACGAGCGCCAGGTCGACGGGACCCTCGGGCGCCTCGTCCGTGCCGGCGCCGAGCGCGACCGCCGTGCGGGCCTGCTCGGGGTCGCGGTCGGCCAGGTGCACCCGCACCCCGCGCCCGACGAGGGCCAGGGCGGCGGAGGTGCCGATCAGGCCGGTGCCGATGACGAGTGCGGTCCTCACTGGGCGATGTCCTTGCGCAGGGCGGCCGCCGCGCCGAGGTAGACGTGGGTGACCTCGGCGCGCGGCCGGTCGGTCTCGATGTGCGCGAGGACCCGGACCACGCGGGGCATCGCGCCCTCGATGTCCAGCTCCTGCGCGCAGATCAGCGGTACGTCGGCGATGCCGAGCCGGCGGGCGGCGACCGCGGGGAAGTCGCTGTGCAGGTCGGGGGTGGCCGTGAACCAGATGCTGATGAGGTCGTCGGCGGTCAGGCCGTTGCGCTCCAGGACGGCGGTGAGCAGCGCCTCGACCTGCTCGCTCATGTGACCGGCGTCGTCCCGTTCCAGCTGGACGGCCCCCCGGACCGCTCGTACCGCCACGGCGCTGCTCCTTGCTGACGTGTGCTGACCTGAGTCCGACCTGAGTGCTGCGGGCCCGCCGGTGACGGGGTCCCGGCCGACCAGCCTAGTTGGGCGGCGGGCGGCCCACGCGCGGCGCCCGCCCGCTGAGACGGCGAACGGATGCACCATTTGCACCAATGAGTTCGCATTTACTTCGACTTGAGAGTTTTCGGTGCGAAGATGCTTGCGCTCCGCTCGGAGCGACTCCCCCCACCTCGGCACCCTCGGAGTGACGGCATGACTCAGGGCACGACCCGGCGCACGGTTCTCGCGACGGGCGCGGCTGCGCTCGCCGCCGGATGCAGCGACTCGACCTCGGGCGGCGACAGCGCGGCCTCCCCCGAGGCCGCCTCCTCGGCACCGCACACCGCCTCCACGGCACCGACCACGGCGGCCGCCGCCTCCCCCTCGCACAGCGCCGCCGGCGCGGAGCTGACCCGCACCGACGACATCCCGGTCGGCGGCGGCAAGATCTTCAAGGAGCAGCGCGTCATCGTCACCCAGCCGGAGAAGGGGCAGTTCAAGGCGTTCTCCGCGGTCTGCACCCACCAGGGCTGCACCGTCGCCTCGGTGGAGAACGGCACCATCGCCTGCCCCTGCCACGGCAGCATGTTCCACGCCGCCGACGGCTCGGTGGCGCACGGCCCGGCCTCCCGGCCGCTGGCCGCCAAGGAGATCCAGGTGGAGGGAAATTCCATCCGCCTGGTGTGAGGATCCGCGTACGCTCCCGGGCATGCAGCCCGAGGACCTGGTACGCGACCACACGATCTACGCCTGTGTCATGGGCTCGCGGGCATTCGGGCTGGCGACGGAGGACAGCGACACGGACCGCCGTGGCGTCTTCGTCGCCCCCGCCCCGCTCTTCTGGCGCTTCGAGAAGCCGCCCGCCCACGCCGAGGGGCCGCTGCCGGAGCAGTTCAGCTGGGAACTGGAGCGCTTCTGCGAACTGGCGCTGCGCGGCAATCCGAACATCCTGGAGTGCCTGCACTCCCCGCTCGTGGAGTACGCCGACGACACCGGCCGTGAACTGCTCGCCCTGCGCGAGGCGTTCCTCTCCCGCCGGGTGCACGCCTCCTTCACCGGCTACGCGCTCGCCCAGCGCCGCAGGCTGGAGGCCGGTGTCCGGGCGCACGGCGCCCCGCGCTGGAAGCACGCCATGCATCTGCTGCGCCTGCTGACCAGCGCCCGCGACCTGCTGCGCACCGGCCGCCTGGACATCGGCACCGGCGACGCCCGGACCCGGCTGCTGGCCGTGCGCGGCGGCGAGGTCCCCTGGCCCGAGGTGGAGTCCTGGATGACCCGGCTGGCCGCCGAGACCGAACAGGCCGCGGCGCGCACCCCGCTGCCCGAGGAGCCCGATCTGCGCCGCGTGGAGGACTTCCTGTACCGCGTCCGCCGCGCCTCGGCGCTCGGCGCCCCCGCCCGGCCCGTGTGAGCCCGCTGGGAGCCGCTCAGACGTCCCAGAGGGCCCCCAGCGCCAGCAGTTCGTCCCGGTACTCGATGCGCTCGGTCCAGGCCGCGGGCCAGGCACCGGGGCCCAGGTGCGCGCCCGCGAAGGCGCCCGCCAGGCAGGCCAGGGAGTCGGAGTCGCCGCGGGTGCAGGCGGCGCGGCGCAGGACGGTGACGGGCTCGTCGGGGAAGAGCAGGAAGCACAGCAGGCCGGTCGCCAGGGCCTCCTCGGCGATCCAGCCGTCGCCGGTGGCCTCGCACGGATCGTCCTCGGCCGACACCGTCGCCACGGCCCGCGCCAGCCGGTCCAGCACCACCAGGCACTCGTCCCAGCCGCGGGCGATGAACCGCTCGGGCCCCGCGTCCCCGGTGCGCGTCCACAGGTCGCCCAGCCACAGGTGGTGGTAGCGGGTCCGGTTCTCCTCGGCGTACGAGCGCAGCAGCGCGACCAGGTCCGCCGGGGCGGTGCCGTGCGCGAGGAGGCGTACGGCGTGCGCGGTGAGGTCGGAGGCGGCCAGCGCCGTCGGATGGCCGTGGGTGAGCGCGGCCTGCAACTGCGCGGCACCCGCCCGCCGGACGTCGTCCAGCCCGGGGACCAGCCCGAGCGGCGCCACCCGCATGTTGGCCCCGCACCCCTTGGACTCGACCTGGCTCGCCCGCTGCCAGGGCCGGTCCGGGTCGCCGAGCAGACCGCAGGCGACCATGCAGGTGTGGCCGGGCGCCCGGTTGTTGTCCGGAGAGCGCGACCAGTCCACGAACTCCTCCCGCACCGACCGCTCCAGCCGCCGCGGAGCCAGCGGCCCCCGCTCCATGGCGGTGCGCAGTCCCCGCCCCAGCGCCAGCGTCATCTGGGTGTCGTCGGTGACAAAAGCCGGCGTCGGCAGCTCCGTCTCCCGCCACGGCCCGCACTTGGCGAGGATCGAGGGCACGTCGCTGAACTCGGTCGGAAACCCCAGCGCGTCGCCCAGGGCCAGGCCCAGCAGCGCTCCGGTGGCCCGCCCGGCGGCGGTCGTGGCGGTCATACGGACTTCCTCCAGGATCGGGTACGGGGCCGCGCACGGCGAGGCGGTGGCACCACGAGAGCGCCACCGCCCGCCGGTGTACGGACCCCCGCCGAGACCCTAGAGGTCGACCTCCTGCATCAGCATGCCGACCTCGGTGTTGGACAGGCGGCGCAGCCAGCCGGACTTCTGGTCGCCGAGGGTGATCGGGCCGAAGGCGGTGCGCACGAGCTTGTCGACCGGGAAACCCGCCTCGGCGAGCATGCGGCGCACGATGTGCTTGCGGCCCTCGTGCAGGGTGACCTCGACGAGGTAGTTCTTGCCGGTCTGCTCGACGACCCGGAAGTGGTCCGCGCGCGCGTAGCCGTCCTCCAGCTGGATGCCGTCCTTCAGGCGCTTGCCGAGGTCGCGCGGGATCGGGCCGACGATGTGCGCCAGATACGTCTTGCGCACGCCGTACTTGGGGTGGGTGAGGCGGTGCGCCAGCTCGCCGTGGTTGGTGAGCAGGATGACACCCTCGGTCTCGGTGTCCAGCCGGCCGACGTGGAACAGCCGCGTCTCGCGGTTGGTGACGTAGTCGCCCAGGCACTGCCGGCCCTCGGGGTCCTCCATGGTGGAGACGACGCCCGCGGGCTTGTTCAGCGAGAAGAACTGGTACGACTGCGTCGCGACGGTCAGGCCGTCGACCTTGACCTCGTCCTTCTCCGGGTCGACCCGGCGGCCCTGCTCCAGGACGATCTCGCCGTTGATCTCGACGCGGGCCTGCTCGATCAGCTCCTCGCAGGCGCGCCGCGAACCGTACCCCGCGCGCGCGAGCACCTTCTGGAGCCGCTCGCCCTCCTGCTCGGCGCCCGGGAAGGTCTTGGGCAGCTTGACGTCCTTCTTGCCCGCGTACCGGTCGCGGTTGCGCTCCTCCGTCCGCGTCTCGTACTCGCGCGAGCGCGCCGGAGTCGTACGCCCGCCCTGGCCCTCGGGTTTGCGGGGGCCGCCCTTGGCGCCGCCGCGGGCCGCTCCGCCGCGCCCGGACTTCGGGCCGTCCTTGGTGGCGCCGGGGCCCACGTCGTAGCGGCGCTCCTCGGGGCGGGGCTTGCCGGGGCGTCCCTGCCCCTGCTTCTGGTCCCTGTCGTTGCCGGCACCGCGGTGGTTACCGCGTCCGCCGCTCTTGCCGCTGCCGCTACCGCTGCTTCGCATCAAAGTTCCGTCGTCGTCGTGTGAGTCATGTGCGTCCCGTGACCGTCGTCCAGGTCCGGGGCGTCCGGGTCGAACGACGGTACGGCCTCCTGGGTCTCGGCCTCGATCGCCTCCGCCTCGGGGAGGAAGGGCGCGAGCTCCGGGAGCTCGTCCAGACCGCGCAGGCCCATCCGCTCCAGGAAGTAGTTCGTCGTCCTGTACAGGATCGCACCTGTTTCGGGTTCCGTGCCCGCCTCCTGGACCAGTCCGCGCTGGAGCAGGGTGCGCATGACCCCGTCGCAGTTCACTCCGCGCACGGCGGAGACCCTGCTGCGGCTGACCGGCTGGCGGTAGGCGACCACCGCCAACGTCTCCAGCGCGGCCTGGGTGAGCCGGGCCTGCTGGCCGTCCAGGACGAAGCCCTCGACGGCCGCCGCGTACTCGGGGCGGGTGGAGAAGCGCCAGCCGCCGGCGATCAGCCGCAGCTCGAAGCCGCGCCCCTCGGCGGTGTACTCGTCGGCCAGCTCGCGCAGTGCGTCCGCGATCTGCCGCCGGGGCCGCTGGAGCGTCCTGGCCAGCAGTTCCTCGGTCGCGGGTTCGTCCACGACCATGAGCACGGCCTCCAGGGCGGGCTTGAGGTCGAGTGCGGCGACGGGCCGCAGGCCCGCGGGAAGTCCCGCGGCCCCGGTCTCCTCGCTCAGGACTTCCTCGCTCAGGGCTTCCGCGCTCATGGGTTCCGCGCTCATGGCTTTCGCTCCTCCTCGGGCTTCTCGGGCGGCCGGTCGAACTCGTCGGTCACCCGCGTGTGCGCGTCCTCGTCGCCGCCCGTCCAGCGCACCAGCAGGTCGCCGAGGGCCGTCTCCTGGTCGAGGGCGACGGCCTTCTCCCGGTACAGCTCCAGCAGCGCCAGGAAGCGGGCGACGACCGTGAGCGTGTCGTCGGTGTCCGCCACCAGGTCCTGGAAGCGGGCCTCGCCCGTCTCCCGCAGCCGCTCGACCACGATCCGGGCCTGCTCCTGCACGCTGACCAGCGGCGCGTGGATGTGGTCCACGTACACCTGGGGTCTGGGCCGGGGCTGCATCGCCTTGACGGCCAGCCGGGCGAACCCCTCGGGGCCGATGCTGATGACGACCTCGGGCAGCAGCTCGGCGTGGTGCGGTTCCAGTCCGACGGTACGGGGGTGGCGGCGGGCCTCGGCGGTGAGCCGGGCGTCGAAGATGTCGGCGATCCGCTTGTACGCGCGGTACTGGAGCAGCCGGGCGAACAGCAGGTCCCGGGCCTCCAGGAGCGCGAGGTCGGCCTCGTCCTCCACCTCGGCGGCGGGCAGCAGCCGGGCCGCCTTCAGATCGAGCAGGGTGGCGGCCACCACCAGGAACTCGGTCGTCCGGTCGAGGTCCCAGTCCGGGCCCATGGACCGGATGTGCGCCATGAACTCGTCGGTGACCTTCGACAGCGCGACCTCGGTGACGTCCAGCTTGTGCTTGGCGATCAGCTGGAGCAGCAGGTCGAAGGGCCCCTCGAAGTTGGCCAGCCGCACGGTGAAGACCCCGTCTCCGCCCTCGCCGCGCTCCCCGTCCCCGGCGGAGGCCGCGCGCGCCGCGCCCTCTCCTCCCGGCTCGGGCCCGGCGGACGGGACCGCCGCGACCGCCGCGACCGCCGCGACCGGCTCGACCGATGCTCCGGCCACCACGGGCCTCTCGGGCGCCGTCGGCGCGGGTTCCGTGTTCCGCCCGGCGGGCTGTACGGCCGCCGGGGCCGAGGGGCGCGGGGCGGTGCCGGCCTCGGGGGCTGGGCCCGCTTCGTGCGGCTCGGGCGCGACGGGTGCCGGGGCCGCGCCGGGTCCCCTGCCCAGGGCGCGCCTGCGCGCGGCGGCGGGGCCCGGGTCCGGGGGAGGTACGTCGTTCGAGGTCATGGCCTCCGCAGGCTACCGCTACCGTCCGCGCAGCCGGCGTACGAGAATGCTCGTGTCCCCGCGGGACTCCAGGTCGGCCAGGACCACGGCGACCGCCTCGCGGACGATCCGGCCGCGGTCTACGGCCAGGCCGTGCTCGCCGCGCAGCACCAGACGCGCGTGCTCCAGGTCCATCAGTTCCTCGGCGGAGACGTAGACGGTGATCTTCTCGTCGTGGCGTTCGCGTCCGCTGGGGCGGCGGTTGGCCGAGCGTCCGCGCTTGCGGGGGGCCGCAGCGGCGCCGTCCTGGCCCGGCTGGGCCTGGCGCCGTCCGGAGCGCTCCGCCCCGGCGCCCGCGGCGCCGCGGCTGCGGGACTCGCCCGCGTCGGCCGCCTCGGTGTCGGCCGCGACATGCTCGGCGCCCTCGCCGTCACCGCCCTGCGCGGGCACCGAGTGCGGCGCGTCCTCCGCCGGGGCGGCGGCGTCGCTCTCGCCCGCCGGGGCCGGCACCCTGGCCTCGCCGCCCGGCTGGCGCCGGGGAGTGGACGCCTGGAGCGCGGTCCCCCCTGTCGTACGGAACAGTTCGTCGGCCCCCGGCAGACTCACTCGGCGTGACACCGGGCGAGCACCTCCCTGGCGAGCTGGCGGTAGGCGGCGGCACCGACGGAGTTGGAGGCGTACGTGGTGATCGGCTCACCGGCGACCGTGGTCTCCGGGAAGCGGACCGTGCGCCCGATGACCGTGTGGTAGACGTGGTCGTCGAACGCCTCGACGACACGGGCGAGCACCTCACGGCTGTGCACGGTGCGCGAGTCGTACATCGTGGCGAGGATGCCGTCCAGCTCCAGGTCGGGGTTGAGGCGTTCCTGGACCTTCTCGATCGTCTCGGTCAGCAGCGCGACACCGCGCAGCGCGAAGAACTCGCACTCCAGCGGCACGATCACCTTGTGCGCGGCCGTGAGGGCGTTGACGGTGAGCAGACCGAGCGAGGGCTGGCAGTCGATGACGATGTAGTCGTAGTCGTCCATCAGCGGCTTGAGCGCACGCTGGAGCGTGGACTCGCGCGCGACCTCGGAGACCAGCTGCACCTCGGCGGCCGACAGGTCGATGTTGCTGGGCAGCAGGTCCATGTTGGGGACCGCCGTCTTCAGCAGGACCTCGTCCGCGGACATGCCCCGCTCCATGAGCAGGTTGTAGACGGTGAGGTCCAGCTCCATGGGGTTGACGCCGAGACCCACCGACAGCGCGCCCTGCGGGTCGAAGTCCACGAGCAGCACCCGGCGTCCGTACTCCGCGAGCGCGGCACCCAGGTTGATGGTCGACGTGGTCTTGCCGACGCCGCCCTTCTGGTTGCACATCGCGATGATCTTCGCGGGTCCGTGGTCGGTCAGCGGCCCGGGGATCGGGAAGTACGGCAGCGGGCGTCCGGTCGGGCCGACGCGCTCACGGCGCTGTCGGGCCGCGTCGGGCGCGAGCGTGGCCGCGTACTCGGGATCGGGCTCGTACTCGGCGTCGGGGTCGTAGAAGTGCCCCTCGGGCAGTTCGTCGTAGTCGGCGAAGTGGTTGTGGGGCGCGCCACTTCCGTCGCCGGCCATGGCGTTCACGTGATGGCCATCCATGCTCTGGTGTCCTGGCTGGGTCACCCGCGGGAACCGGTGACCCTGGTGGGCTGCGAAGGTGCGCACAGCGACGGAGCCGACAGCCTCGAGCCCCGCGGAGCTCTGGCCCCGCACAGGCATTCCTGGTTGACCACCCCCGGGAGAAAATGTCGACTCATTCACAAGTCGTCTTACCTCCTTGGTGACCAGGAAATTTCTAGACAGGTCAGCGTGGCACCATGCCGACGGTTGGCGACTCTATGGCGTGTCGGGCGTCCGCAGCAACACAATCCGCCGGACCCGGCTCGATGTGTCGGCAATGAAACATCCCTCTGTCAAGGGCGTACGACCGTCGCACAGCAGGTTTCACCGGTGCGTGAATCGGTCGAATGGTTGCGTTCGAGGCGAGTTGGCCGTGTGCGGCGAAGTGACCATACACACATCCGGCCGGACCTTGCGGGCAAGGTCCGGCCGGGCGCGTGTCGTTGACGACACGAGTTGACGTATCGCCTTTTTCCGTCGGGTGACTTGGTCGACTCCCCGACGCGTGCGGGTCAGACGAGCAGCGACGCCAGCTCGACGTGGTCCAGGCCGTGGGCCTCGGCGACCTCCCGGTAGACGACCTTGCCGTCATGGGTGTTGAGGCCCTTGGCGAGCGCGGCGTCCCGGCGCAGCGCCTCGACCCAGCCGTTGTTGGCGAGCGAGACGATGTACGGCAGCGTGGCGTTGGTCAGCGCGTAGGTCGAGGTGTTGGGCACCGCGCCGGGCATGTTGGCGACGCAGTAGAACACCGACTCGTGGACCCTGAAGGCCGGCTCGGCGTGCGTGGTCGGGTGCGAGTCCTCGAAGCAGCCGCCCTGGTCGATCGCGATGTCGACAAGGACACTGCCGGCCTTCATCCGGGAGACCAGCTCGTTGGTGACCAGCTTGGGGGCCTTGGCGCCCGGGATGAGCACGGCGCCCACCACGAGGTCGGCCTCCAGGCACGCCTTCTCCAGCTCGAAGGCGTTGGAGACGACGGTCTGGATCTTCGTGCCGAAGATCTTGTCGGCTTCCTTGAGCTTGTTGATGTCCTTGTCGAGCAGGGTCACGTGGAAGCCCAGGCCGATGGCGATCTGCGCGGCGTTCCAGCCGGAGACGCCGCCGCCGATGATGACGGCCTTGCCCGCGGGCACGCCCGGGACGCCGCCCGGCAGGACACCGCGGCCGCCGGCCGCGCGCATCAGGTGGTAGGCGCCGACCTGCGGGGCGAGGCGGCCCGCGACCTCGGACATCGGGGCGAGCAGCGGCAGGGCGCGGTTCGGCAGCTCGACGGTCTCGTAGGCGATCGCCGTGGTGCCGGACTCCAGGAGGGCGTCCGTGCACTCCTTGGAGGCGGCCAGGTGCAGGTAGGTGAAGAGGATCTGGTCCTTGCGCAGGCGGTGGTACTCCTCCGCGATCGGCTCCTTGACCTTGAGCAGCAGGTCGGCGGCGGCCCAGACCTCGTCGGCGGTCTCCAGGATCTCGGCACCGGCCGCGGTGTACTCCTCGTCAGGGATCGCGGAGCCGGTGCCCGCGTTCCGCTCGACGACGACCTGGTGTCCGTTGCGCACCAGCTCGTGCACGCCGGCCGGGGTGATGGCCACCCGGAACTCGTTGTTCTTGACCTCGCGGGGGATGCCGACCTTCACGTCGATCACGGTCCTTGACTCAGGGAATGTGGGGCAATTAAGACGTACCCCGGCACGCACGGGCATACCAGGAGACACCGCAGGGGAACGAGCGGCAGAGCCAGTCTAATGAAGGCGTTCCCGCTGTCTAGCCTTTCATTGCATCAATCTTCAGCGGATGCGCTGCGGATTTCGCAGGCATCCTGGCCCTCTTCCCGTGATGTGTGCTCCGGAAGGGCACCGGTTTCGGCCACCGGAGCCCGCCCGGCCGGCTCCGCCGGGTCCGCGAGCATGCGTTCGGCGGCCCCCCGGTGCAGCCGTGCCGCCGCCGGGTCGCCGAGCCGTTCCAGGGTGTCGCCGAGCCTGAGCTGGAGCGCGGCCTGGAGCCGTACGTCCTCGGCGCGGCGGGCCCATTCGACCGCCTCCTGGCAGGTGCGCAGGCACTCCTCGGGCCGGCCCGCGTACTCCTGGACCCGGGCCAGTTCGCTCAACGCCCGCGCGTGCGCGGGGACATCGCCCCTCCTGCGGTGCGCGGCGACCGCGGCCCGCCAGTTGCGCAGCGCCTCGCCGTAGTGGCCCGCGTAGGTGTGGGCGGCGGCGATCCGGCCGTAGAGCCGGGCGGCGTCCTCGTGCTCGCCGCGCGCGAGCCGCTGGGCCAGGGCCCGGCCGAACCAGTCGGCCGCCCGGTCGTGGTCGCCCAGCTCCTGGTGGGCGGCGCCCACGGATTCCATCGCGCGGCCGGTCGCGTACGGGTCGTTCGCCACGCGTCCGGCGTCCAGCGCGGCGCGGTAGCGGGTCAGCGCCTTCGCGGTCCGGCCGGTGCGGGCGTCCAGGTCGGCGAGGTTCAGCAGCGCGGCGGCCTGCTCCCGGGGCAGACCCTGCCGCTTGGCGACGTCCAGGACCAGCCGGTGGATGCCGTACAGATCACCGGCCGCCGCCTGGGTGCCGAGGTGGGCGACCATGGCCCGGACCAGCTGGGCCATCAGCCGGCGGGCCAGGGTGTCCAGCTCCCCGTCGGCGACCGCGAGCCGGGCGGCGGCCAGCAGGGCGGGCCTGCGGAACCGCAGCCACTCCTCGGCGGCCCGCGGGTCGGGGAAGCGCAGGCCGGGGGGCAGGCTCTTCAGCTTCTCGCGGGTCTCGGGGCTGTCGGTCTCGGTGACCGCCCGGCAGGACTGGAGCAGCCGCACGGTGCGTTCCAGCATCCGGGCGCGGGCGAGCTGGAGCTCGGCGGGACGCTCCTCGCGCCCGGCCAGCTCCAGCAGCAGCGGATGCAGACAGCCGGGCACCTCGTAGCGGGGCAGCGGCGCGGGCAGGGCGCGCAGCAGGCCGAGGGCGGCGAAGCGGTCGAGCAGCCCGCGGGCACCGTCCAGGGAGGTCCCGGCCAGCGCGGAGGCGGTGTGCGGGTCGACGTCGCCGGCCGGGGCGAGGGCGAGCAGGCGCAGCAGCCGGGCGGCGGAGCGGGGCAGCTCCGCGTGGACCAGGCGCAGGACGCGGGCGAGCGCGGTGCCCTCGCCGGTGTCGGCGTGCAGCCGTTTGGCGAGGTCGGAGACGGTCTCCTCGGGATGCGCGGCGAGCCGTCCCGCGGCCAGGGTGAGCGCGGCGGGCTGGCCCTCGCAGATCTCGACGAGGCGTTCGGCGGCGAGCGGGTCGACGGTGATGCGCACCGGGTCGATGTGCTGGGTGAGCAGGTCGAGCGCGGACTTGGTGTCGAGCCCGCCCAGGGTGCAGGGCCGGACGTCGGCGATGCCGGTGAGCGGGCCCCGGGAGACGGCGACGAGCAGGCAGTCGGCGTTGTCCGGCAGCAGCGCGTCGACCTGTTCAGCACCGGCCGCGTCGTCCAGCAGGAGCAGCGCGCGGCGCTCGGCGAGGGCGGTGCGCAGGGCGTCGGTGAGGTCGTCCTCGGCGGCGCCGGGCGGGACGGGCAGGCCGAGCGCGGCGAGCAGTTCCCCGGCGGCGCGGGCGACCGGTACGGGGGTGCCGTCGGGCTCGGTGAGCCGGGCCCGCAGGACGCCGTCGGGGTAACGGGCGGCGACCTGGCGCACCAGTTCCCCGGCGAGCGCGGTACGGCCGGATCCGGGCCGGCCCGCGATGAGCAGGACCCGGGCGCGGGGGGCCTTGCGGCCGGAGATGGTGTCGAGTCCGGCGCGTTCGATGTCCGCGCGCAGTTCCTTCAACTCCCGCGTGCGGCCGAGAAAGTGACGGTCCATCACTGTGGGCGACCGGTTGTCGCGGGCCGGTTTCACGCCACCTGCGTCCACCGCCTGATCCGTCACGGGCCACACTCCCGTCCCACCGCACGCGCATACCCGCCGGGACTCCGGTACGGGCGTTTGAAGAGCCTAGTTCACGCTCTGCGACGTTCCGGGACGAGCACGGCGGACAGGTCGCCCGATCGGATCAGCCGATGGTCACACCGGCCTCGCCCAGGGGCCGGGGCCCGCTCAGGACGCGAACGGACGGGCCGGCCACGGTGCGAGCGCCGGGCGCAGCGCGTCCAGGCCCTCGCCCTGCCGGGCCGCGACGAGCGCGAGCACGCCCACGACGAGGCAGTTGTTGTGCAGCTCCCCGGCGAGCACCCCGCGCACCAGGTCGCCGACCGGCACCCGGTCCAGCTCCATGTCCGTCTCCTCGTGCTCCGCGGCGAAGCGCTCGCCCTCGGCCTCGGACAGCTCACGGGCGAGGAAGATCCGTACGGCCTCGTCGCAGCCGCCGGGGGTGGTGTACACATCGGTCAGCACCCGCCAGTCCTCCGCCTTGACGTGCGCCTCCTCGTACAGCTCGCGCTGGGCGGCGTGCAGCGGGTTCTCGCCGGGCACATCGAGCAGACCGGCCGGGATCTCCCACAGCCGCTGCCGCACCGGGTGGCGGTACTGCCGGATGACCAGCACCCGGTCCTGCCCGTCCAGCGCCAGGACGGCCACCGAGCCGGGGTGGACCTGGTAGTCGCGGGCGGACACGGAGCCGTCGGGCATGACCACCTCGTCGGTCCGCATCGAGGTCTTGGCCCCGGTGAACGGCGTCCGGCTGCCCCGGACCTCCCACTCCTCGGGGGTGTCCTTGAACGTCATGCCCTGTCCTCCGCGTGTGTCGGTACCTGTACGCAACCGGGGTGCCCGCTCCGCGCGCGGGCACCCCGGCCACCGTACAACCGGCGGACTACTCGGCGATCTTCCGCTCGACGGCGGCCTTCACCAGCCCGGCGAAGAGCGGGTGCGGGCGGGTCGGGCGGGAGCGCAGCTCCGGGTGGGCCTGGGTGGCGACCAGGTAGGGGTGCACCTCGCGCGGGTACTCCACGTACTCGACGAGCTTGCCGTCCGGGGAGGTGCCGGAGAAGACGATGCCCGCCTTCTTCTCCAGCTCCGCGCGGTAGGCGTTGTTCACCTCGTAGCGGTGGCGGTGGCGCTCCTCGACGTACTCCTTGCCGTCGTAGACCTCGCGCACGAGGGAGCCCTCGGCCAGCTTGGCCGGGTACATGCCCAGCCGCATGGTGCCGCCCATGTCGCCCTCACCGGCGACGATGTCCATCTGCTCGGCCATGGTGGAGATCACCGGGTGCGCGGTGGCCGGGTCGAACTCGGTGGAGTTGGCGTCCGAGATGCCGGCCAGGCCGCGGGCCGCCTCGATCACGATGCACTGCAAGCCCAGGCAGAGGCCCAGCAGCGGGATCTTGTTCTCGCGGGCGTAGCGGATCGCGCCGACCTTGCCGAGCACACCGCGGTCACCGAAGCCGCCCGGGATGCAGATGCCGTCGACGTCGGAGAGCTGCGCCTCGGCGTCAGCCGGGGTCCTGCAATCGTCGGAGGTGACCCACTTGATCTTCACGCGGGCCTTGTTGGCGAAGCCGCCCGCGCGCAGCGCCTCGGTCACCGACAGATAGGCGTCGGGCAGGTCGATGTACTTGCCGACCAGGGCGAGGGTGATCTCGTGGTCCGGGTTGTGGACGCGGTCGAGCAGGTCGTCCCAGGTCGTCCAGTCCACGTCGCGGAAGGGCAGGTCGAGCTTGCGGACCACGTAGGCGTCCAGGCCCTCGGCGTGCACGACCTTCGGGATGTCGTAGATCGAACGGGCGTCCGGGCAGGCGACCACGGCGTCCTCGTCGACGTCGCACATCAGGGAGATCTTGCGCTTGATCGCGGTGGGGACCTCGCGGTCGCAGCGCAGCACGATGGCGTCCGGCTGGATACCGATGTTGCGCAGCGCGGCGACCGAGTGCTGGGTCGGCTTGGTCTTCAGCTCGCCGGAGGGGCCGATGTAGGGCAGCAGCGAGATGTGCACCACGAAGACGTTGTCCCGGCCGACCTCGTGGCGGACCTGGCGGACGGTCTCCAGGAAGGGCAGCGACTCGATGTCGCCGACGGTGCCGCCGACCTCGGTGATGACGACGTCCACCTCGTCGGTGGCCATCCGCCGGATGCGGTGCTTGATCTCGTTGGTGATGTGCGGGATGACCTGCACGGTGTCACCCAGGTACTCACCGCGCCGCTCCTTGGCGATGACCGTGGAGTACACCTGTCCTGTAGTGACGTTGGCGGTGCCGTCCAGGTCTCGGTCGAGGAAGCGCTCGTAGTGTCCGATGTCCAGGTCGGTCTCGGCGCCGTCGTTGGTGACGAAGACCTCACCGTGCTGGAAGGGGTTCATCGTGCCCGGGTCCACGTTCAGATACGGGTCGAGCTTCTGCATCACGACGCGCAGGCCCCGTGCCTTCAGGAGCATGCCGAGGCTGGAGGCGGTGAGGCCCTTTCCGAGCGAGGAGGCGACACCCCCGGTGACGAAGATGTGCTTGGTCGTCGTTGATTTGGGCGGCATGGCCAAGAGGGGGCTCCCGTGGTCGCGGATTGTCGTGCGGTACGGCGGTCCGGCCCGGGGAACCCGGGTTGTCCGGCTGGGGTGCCGTCGCTGCGGTTCGGGGGTTTCGCGCCCACCGGTCCACGGGCTACCAGGGTATCAGCGCCTGAGAGGGATGGCTTCCGGCCACGCTCCGCGCACGCGTCGGCACACAGAAGGGACGGTCACGGGTCTCTCACCCTTGGCTCACCCGTTCGGCGCATGCGGGTTGTCCCGAGCGGCACACAGATCATCTACGTGCGTCGTATCCTGCTCGGACACTCGCTGCCGAGCCCGGCCGGCAACACGGCACCACCCCAGCCCGTACGCACCGGAACAACGAGAGCTCGTCAGTTCGTTGAGCAAAGGTTGTCGTTCTGCCTCACGGCCGACCGGCGGTCTGCTGCACCGCTCAACGACGCATCACAACCCCTTGACCGCACTAGCGACCGCCCCGTATGCGGGGTGACGTGGCCGTTCGACTGGAGTTGCACGTGGCCGGGCGCATCGAAGACTACGCACTCATCGGAGACATGCAGACCGCTGCCCTGGTCTGCCGGGACGGCACGGTCGACTGGCTGTGCCTGCCCCGCTTCGACTCGCACGCCATCTTCGCCGGTCTGCTGGGCACCGAGGAGCACGGCTTCTGGCGGCTCGGCCCGGCCTTCCCGGCGGGCGCCGAGCCCCCCACGGCGAACCGGCGCAGCTACCGGGGCGACTCCCTGATCCTCGAATCGGAGTGGGACACCCCGCGCGGCACGGTCCGCGTGACCGATTTCATGCCCCCGCGCGACGGCGCTCCCCAGCTGATCCGCATCGTGGAGGGCGTCTCCGGCCGGGTCCCGATGCGCTCGGCGCTGCGCATGCGCTTCTCCTACGGCCGCATCGTGCCGTGGGTGCACCGCTACGAGTCCCGGACGGTGGCCGTCGCCGGACCCGACTCCGTGTGGTTCGACACACCGGCGGAGACCTACGGCGAGGCGCTGACCACGTACGCGGACTTCACGGTCGCCCCCGGTGACCGGATCGCGTTCACCATCTCCTGGCAGCCCTCGCACAAGGAGGCGCCGCCGGAGCCCGAGCCCGAGCAGTCGCTGGAGGCGACCGAGGACTTCTGGCGCGAGTGGGTCGGCCACTGCACGTACCACGGCCCCTACCGCGAGGCCGTGGTCCGCTCCCTGATCACCCTCAAGGCCCTCACCTACGCCCCCACCGGCGGCATCGTCGCCGCGCCCACCACCTCCCTGCCCGAGGACATCGGCGGCGTACGCAACTGGGACTACCGCTACACCTGGCTGCGGGACGCGGCGATCACCCTCTCCTCGCTGCTGCGCACCGGCTACCGCGAGGAGGCCCGCGCCTGGCGCGAGTGGCTGCTGCGCGCGGTCGCCGGTGACCCGGAGAACCTCCAGATCATGTACGGCATCGCCGGCGAGCGCGAGCTGGGCGAGGCGGAGCTGGACTGGCTGCCCGGCTACGAGAACTCCGCCCCGGTCCGGGTCGGCAACGGCGCCGCGCACCAGCTCCAGCTCGACGTCTACGGCGAGGTCACCGAGGCCCTCCACCTGGCCCACATGACCGGCCTCGCCCGCAACGACTACGCCTCGCTGCTCCAGCTCAAGCTGATCCGCTACCTGGAGAAGCACTGGCAGGAGCCGGACGAGGGCATCTGGGAGGTGCGCGGCCCGCGCCGCCACTTCGTGCACTCCAAGGTCATGGCCTGGGTCGCCGTGGACCGCACGATCAAGCTGATGGAGTCCGGCGACGTCGACGGCCCGCTGGAGCGCTGGAAGGACCTGCGCGACGAGATCCACCGGGACGTCTGCGAGAAGGGCTACGACAAGGAGCGCAACACCTTCACCCAGTCCTACGGCTCCCGGGAGCTGGACGCCTCCCTGCTGCTCATCCCGCAGATGGGCTTCCTGCCGCCGGACGACAAGCGGGTCATCGGCACCATCGAGGCCATCCAGCGCGAGCTGTCCACCTCGGACGGCTTCATCCTGCGCTACCCCACCGACGGCGACCACGCGGGTGTCGACGGCCTCCCCGGCGACGAGGGCGCCTTCCTCGCCTGCTCGTTCTGGATGGCCGACGACCTGGCGATGATCGGCCGCGTCGACGAGGCCCGCAAGCTCTTCGAGAAGCTGCTGGCCCTGCGCAACGACCTCGGTCTGCTGGCCGAGGAGTGGGACCCGCGCCTCCAGCGCCAGGTCGGCAACTTCCCGCAGGCCTTCAGCCACGTCCCGCTGATCGACACCGCGCTGCGCCTGACGGCGAGCGGGGCGTACGGGGGGTGACGCGCCGCGGCCGCCGGATCCTCACTCGCTCCCGTCCGCGGCCGCGCCGCTGATCCGGGCGGGAGTCCCCTCGGGGTCGAAGGGGTGGCGGAAGGTGAAGGCGTGCGGCGCCGGGCCGTGGTCGTCGAGGTGCTCCAGCCGGGACACCCCCTCCCGCCAGGTGGGGGTCACGTCGTCGGCGACCCACCAGCAGGCGTGGGTGGGGTGCGTTGCCCGCTCGAACCAGTCGCGACGCCTGGTCAGCGCCTCACGGTGCGGACCGGTGTAGACGGCGTCGAAGGCAGGTTGCAGGCCGGTCCAGAGCGACAGGGTCGCGGCCAGGGCGATGGTCTCCGGCGTACGGCCCTTGCCGTACCAGTCCGGTACCGCGTACTCCCCCCATGCGCCCCAGTCCAGTTCGAAGTGGGCGCCCCGCTCGCCCTCGGCCGCTTCGGCGTGGGCGAGATATCCGGGGTGCCGGCTGATCCTCTGGTAGATGCCTCCGGCGCGGTCGTGGAAGTCGCGCGTGGGAGGTGCGGGATCGGCGAGCGGTGACTTCAGGGCGCCGAATGTGTACAGAGCAAGACGGGGCATGCTTCTCTCTCCGGTCGGGGGTTCCTGGTGCGGACCCGGTGCGGTAACTCACGCGGGGACGAGGACGCGTACGGCGTGCCGGCTCGTGCTGCCGCGGGCGCCTCAGCCTGGAGGAGCACCCGTGCGACCGCGGGGCGGCCGCCGAGGGCCCGGTGAAGGTAACCGCTGCGGTGAGGCCCTGTCGACGTTGCGTTTTCGCCGCCCAAGTGGCCTCCGGCACAGGTCTCCGCCTGAACTGGGGCGATGGGCGCGGGATGCCGTCCGAGGGCGGCCCTTCCGCGGCGTACGCCTGACCGGCCGGGGCGGGAAGGCGACCCGGCCGCCGTGGCCGCGCCGTGGTCCTGCCGTCCGCCCGGTACTGTCCCGGTGCCGTTTCCCCAGGTAGCGTCCGGTTTCATGGACCGCAGACTCGACACCGAGGGCGCCGGGATCACCGTGCAGCGCGCCCTCGAACTGCCCGGCCTCCGCAGCGGCCTCCCCGAGATCGTGGCCGGCGGCGACCGGCTGGGCCGCACCGTGCGCTGGGTGCACGCCGGGGAGGTCCCCAACATCGCCTCCCTGCTCAAGGGCGGCGAGCTGCTGCTGACCACCGGCTACGGCCTGGGCACCCGCCCCGCCGACCAGCGCGCGTTCGTCCGCACCCTCGCCGAGCGGGGCATCGCCGCCCTCGTCGTGGAGCTGGGCCCGCGCTTCGCCCGGCTGCCCGCCGCGCTCGTCGAGACGGCCCGCAGCGCCGGTCTCCCGCTGGTCCAGCTGCACCGCGAGGTGCCGTTCGTGGCGGTCACCGAGGAGATCCACACCGAGATCGTCAACGGCCACTACGCGCTGCTCCAGCGCGCCGAGGAGGTGCACCGCCGCTGCACCGAGGCGCTGCTCGGCGGCGGCGGGGTACCGCAGGTGCTGTCCATCCTCGCCGACTTCGGCGCCAACCCGGTCTTCCTGGAGACCCCCGACGGGCGGCTGCTGTACGCGGCCGGCGCCGGGCCGGAGGGCGCCGATCCGCTCCAGGTCTGGGAAGGGCTGCGCGCCCAGCACAAGGACGCGCCGCCACCGGCCGGTTCGGTCCTGGTGGACGTGCCCGGCGGCGGCCCCGGCCCCGGCTCGGTCCGCGCCCGCCTGGTGCTGCTGCCCGTGCGCGCGCCGCTCGCCCCGGTGCACCGCATGGCCGTGGAGCGGGTGGCCGGGATCCTCGCGGTGGTGCTGATGCAGGCCCGGCAGGAGGAGGAACTGGCCGCGCGCGGACGCGGGGACTTCCTCACCGACCTCGCCGAGGGCCGCGTCAGCGCCGAGGACGCCCCCGCGCAGGCCCGCGTCCTCGGCTTCCGGCCGGGCGGCAGCCCGCTGCTGCCGGTGGTCATGCGGCTGGGCGACAGCCTGGCACCGGGCGGCGGCGGAGGCGGCTGGGCGGTGCTGGCGCGGGCGGTCGCCGAGGAGCTGACCACGGTCGGCGTGCCCGCCCTGCTGGGCGTGCGGCCGGTCGAGGGCCGGGTGCTGCTGCTGGTCGGGCTGCGCTCCGAGGCGGAGCGCCCGGCGACCGCCGACCGGGTCGCGGCGGCGCTGCGGGCCGGTGCGGAGCGTGCGGGCATGCGGCGGCCGGGCGCGGCGCCGCCGGTGGTGGTCGTGGGCGTGCCGGGCGGCTGGGCGGCGGCCTCGGCGGGCCTGCGGCACGCGGCCGAGACGGCGACGGCGGCGCAGGGGCTGCCCGAGCGGCCCTGGTACGACGCCCGCCGCCTCGACATCGACCTGCTGCTGTGGCGGCTGCGCGGCCATCCGGACCTGGCCGCCTTCGTGGACCGGGCCATCGGTCCGCTCCAGGACCACGACTCGCGCTCCCGGCCGCCGCTGCTGCCCACCCTCCAGACCTATCTGGCGCACGCGGGCCGCAAGGCGGAGACGGCCCGCGAGCTGCATCTGAACCGGCAGACCCTCTACAACCGGCTGGCCCGGATCGGCGAGCTGCTGGGCACCGACCTGGACGACCCGCAGACGGTCCTGGCACTCAGCCTGGCGCTGCGGGCCCGGCGGCACGTGCCCTGAGCCGGACCCGCGCGCCGGTGTGCGCCGCGCCGGGGCCTTCTCAGACCGGTCGGCCCGGTTCGGTCAACTCGTCGTAGACGCTGAGGACCTGGGCGACGGTCTCGTCCTCGGTGGGCCAGCTCGCGGCCTGCGCGGCGCCCTTCCTCCGCAGGAGTTCGCGCCGCCCGGGGTCGGCGAGCAGCCGCACCACGGCGGCGGCCAGGGTGTGCGGCTCGCCGTAGGGGACGAGTTCGGCCGCGTCGCCCACCAGGTCGGGGATCCCGCCCACGGCGGTCGCGACGAGCGGCACCCCGGCGAGCAGCGCCTCCTGGGCGAGCACGCAGCGCGGCTCCCAGCTGCTGGTGACCAGCGCGAGGTCGGCGGCCGTGAGCAGCCGCCGCACGTCGTCGCGCAGCCCGATCAGCCGGACCGGCAGCTCCTCGTCCTCGATCCGCCGTTGCAGCGCGGCGCGCAGCGGCCCCTCCCCCGCGACGACGACCAGCGGCACCGGGTCGAGACGGCGCCAGGCGGCCGCGGCGTCGAGCAGGAACTCGTAGCCGCGGTGGTGCTCCAGGGAACCGACGGCCAGGAGCAACGGGCGGCCGGTGGCGCCGAGTTCGGCGCGGAGCTTGGGCGGTGTGCGGTCCGGGTCCTCCTGGCCGTCCTGGCCGTCCTCCCGGTGCGGGCCGGGCAGCGCGGTGGCGGCGAGACGGGCGTCGCGCGCACCGGCCCGGCGCGCCCGCTCCACCAGGTCGGAGGTGGTGCCGAGCACCACGGCGGCCGCCTTCACCACCCGCCGCTCCAGCAGCCGCAGGAACCGCGCCCGCGCCCCCTCCGCGTGCGCCCGGCTGTGCCAGGTGACGACGAGCGGGGTGCGCCGGCCGCGGAGCGCGAGCACCGCGCGGAAGGAGGCGTGCAGTCCGTGCGCGTGAACGAGGTGCGCCTCGGTGCAGGCGGCGCGGAGTGCCGCCACGGAACCGGGGTCGCTGCTGCGCGGCACGTGCACATGGTCGGCGCCGACACCGGTGAAGTCGTAGGCGTGGTCGGCCTCCACGGGGGCGCACACCGTGACGCGCACGCCCCGTGCGACGAGCCCCGCGGCCAGGGAACGCACATGGGCACTGCTGCCCGCGTTGCCGCCGCCGATCACCTGCACGGTGCGCAGTGGCGACTGGCCGTGCGGTGCGGTGCTGCTCACGGGGGTCACGCGGGCGGGGCTCCTGGGTCGGCGTGGTGCGGTCAACGGGAAACGTACAGAAGGTATCGGGGGCGCGGGGCCGGGCGTGCGCGCCTCCTGGGCGCACCGCGTTCTCCGTCAAGGATGCCAGGACGTACGGGTGTTCCGGGTACGGCGGGCGGTCGCACGGCACGGCGCCCTGGGGCGGGTGCACCGCTCCGGGTCATCCGCACGAGTGAGCAGGCGCCCGTGCCCCGGCGGGGGCGTGCGGTGCGTGCGAGCGCCGGACCGAGGCCGGGCGGCGGCTTCGTACGCGGGGCGCACGCGTGGCGCACGCGGGAGCGACGGACCGGACGGGTCGGTGTCTCCGTCGCGGTCTCCGTCGCGCGGGGCTCACGCGGGAGTGCGCCTCCCTCCGGGTTTGCGCGCCGGATCCGCCCCCGAGCGGTCCGGGACGGCGGCGGGTGCCGTCCGGTGTCAGCGGGCGCCGGCCGCCGCGCTCACCCGGTCGCCGCAGACCGCCGCCGTGACCAGGACAGCGGCGTGCGCGGCCAGCCCGGCGCGTCCGTTGCCCGCGACGATCGCGGTACCCAGCAGCGCGCCCAGGGCGTGCGCCCCCGTGTCGCCGATCATCACGCGCTCGCCGAGGTCGTCGGGGAGCACCGCCGCGGCGACACCCGCGGCGGTCGCCGACAGCTCGGCCCCGGGCCCCTCGCGCAGCAGTCCGGGCGCGGCGAGCGCCAGCACCGTCCCGGCGGCCCGGCCGGGCCGTACGTCCACGAGGTTGACGAGGTGCGCGGTCCCGGCGATCACCACCGCGGCCAGCACCTTGTCGGCCGGCCGCTCCCCCAGCCGGGCCCCGGCGGCGAGCGCGGCCCCCGAGACGCCGAGCAGTTTCACGGCGCCGCCGGTGACCTCGCCCGCGCGCAGGGCGGACAGATGGGCGCGGAAGCCGCGGCGCGGGTCACCGGCGCCCGCGACGTCGTCGTAGGCCCCGCAGAGCCCGGCGGCGGCCACGGCGAGGGCGGCGGCCGGACGCACCCGTGCCGCGCCCGCCGCCGCGGCCAGCGCGGTGGCCGGGGCCGCGTAGAGCCCGACGGTCCGGCCGGCGTGGTTCTCGCGCTCCCAGCGCCCGCGGCCGCCGGGCGGCCGGGTGCGCAGCGCCCACAGGGACGCCCGGGTGAGCGCGGCCGAGGCGAGTGCGGCCGAGGCGAGGAGTGCGGCGTTCCGGCCCGCTCGTACGATCATGCGATCACTCTAGGGACCCCGGGGACGCGCCAGGAACCGCCCCTGGCCGACCACCGCCCGGCTCGCGGGCCGCTATCCGTCGGCGCGCGCCGCCGCCAGCAGTTCCTCCGCGTGGGCCCGTGCCGTCTCGGAGTCCTCCTGGCCCGCCAGCATCCGGGACAGCTCCCTGACCCGGTCCTCGCCCTCCAGCACCTTCACGCCCGAGCGGGTCACGGACCCGTCGTTCGTCTTCTCCACCAGCAGTTGCCGGTCGGCGAAGGCGGCGACCTGCGGCAGATGCGTCACCACGACGACCTGCGCGCTGCGCGCCAGCTTCGCGAGCCGCCGCCCGATCTCCACGGCCGCCTTGCCGCCGACGCCCGCGTCGACCTCGTCGAAGAGGTACGTCGGTACGGGATCGGTGCCCGCGAAGACGACCTCGACGGCCAGCATCACGCGCGACAGCTCACCGCCGGAGGCGCCCTTGGCGATCGGGCGCGGCGGGGCGCCCGGGTGCGGGGCGAGCAGCAGTTCGACCTCGTCGACGCCCCAGGGGCCGTGGGCGACCGTGCGGCCGTGCACCTCCACGCCGTCCGGGTCCTCGGTCTGCCGCAGCTCGAACGACACGCGCGCGTGCGGCATGGCCAGCGAGGCCAGCTCGGCGGTGACGGCGGCGGCGAACCGCTCGGCGGCCTCGGTGCGCGCCTCGGTCAGGTCCTGCGCGAGGCCGCCCAGTTCGGCGCGGAGCGCGTCCCGCTCGGCGGTCAGCTCGTCGATCCGCGAGTCGTCGCCCTCCAGCTCGGTCAGCCGGACGGCGCCCTGCTCGGCCCAGGCCAGCACGGCGTCGATGCCCCGCTCGAACTCGCCGTACTTGCGGGTCAGCGCGGTCAGCGCCGCGCGCCGCTCCTCGACGGCGGCCAGCCGCAGCGGATCGGCGTCCAGATCGCCCGCGTACCCGGCCAGCTCCCCGGCCACGTCACCGAGCAGGATGCCGATCTCACCGATCCGGTCGGCGAGCGCGGCGAGCGCCGGGTCGTGCGACCGTACGGCCTCCAGGGCGCGCTGGGCGCCCGCGACCAGGGTGGCCGCGTCGATGCCCTCGGGGTCCTCGGGGTCGCCCGCGAGCGCGGCGTGCGCGACCGTCGCGGCGGAGGCGAGCGCCTCGGCGTGGCCGAGCCGCTCGGCCTCCTCGGCCAGCTCGGCGTCCTCACCGGCGCGCGGCTCGACGGCGGCGATCTCGTCCAGACCGAACCGGAGCATGCCGGCCTCCTGGGCGCGTTCCCGCGCGCGCGTGGTGATCTCCTCCAGCTCGCCGGAGACCGCCCGCAGCCGCCGGTACGCCTCCGCGTACTTCGCGAGCGGCACGGCGACGGCGTCGCCCGCGTACCGGTCCAGCGCCTGCCGCTGCCGGGACAGCTTCAGCAGGCCCTGCTGGTCGGTCTGGCCGTGCACGGCCACCAGGTCGTCGGCCAGCTCGGCGAGCAGCCCCACCGGGACGCTGCGCCCGCCCAGATGGGCCCGGGAGCGGCCCTCGGCGGAGACGGTACGGCTGATCAGCAGCGCCCCGTCGTCCAGCTCGGCGCCCGCCTCCTCGGCCCGGAGCGCCGCGGCGGCTCCGGGGGGCACGGTGACACGCCCCTCCACGACCGCCTTCCCGGCGCCGATCCGTACGAGCGCCGGGTCCGCGCGCCCGCCCAGCAGCAGTCCCAGGCTGGTGACCACCATGGTCTTGCCCGCACCCGTCTCACCCGTGACCGCGGTGAAGCCGGGCGACAGCTCGACGACAGCGTCGTCGATGACTCCGAGCGACCGTATCCGCATCTCCTCCAACACGACCCCGACCATACGAGGTTTTGCTCGCCTCGCGCGACGCGCCCCACCCGACCGGGGAGAACACGGACCGTTACCCATGGACGGCACGCTCGTTCACCAGTGCGCCCCCGCCGTGGCGGGGTGGCGGGCGCCGTGCCGCGGCACAGCTCAGCGCGGGGCCCCGCGCCACCCTGACACCGGCAGGGCGAACTTGGCCACCAGACGGTCGGTGAAGGACGCGTGGTGCAGCCGGGCCAGCCGTACCGGGACGGCGCCGCGCCGCACCTCGACGCGGGCCCCCGGGGGCAGCTCGACCGTGCGGCGCCCGTCGCACCACAGGACGCCGGGCGGCACATGCGGCAGCACCTCGACGGCCAGCACCGAGTCGGGCGAGGTCACCAGCGGCTTCGCGAACAGGGCGTGCGCGCTGATCGGCACCATCAGCAGCGCCTCGACCTCGGGCCACACCACGGGACCGCCCGCGGAGAAGGCGTACGCCGTCGACCCGGTGGGCGTGGCGCACACGATGCCGTCGCAGCCGAAGCCGGTCACCGGGCGGCCGTCGATCTCCAGGACGACCTCCAGCATCCGCTCGGCGGACACCTTCTGCACGGCCGCCTCGTTCAGCGCCCAGTCGGTGTGCACGATGTCGCCGTTGCGGTGCACGACCACGTCGACGGTCATCCGCTCCTCGACCTCGTAGGCCCGGGAGACCACCCGGTCCACGACCTTGTCCAGGTCGTCGCGCTCGGCCTCGGCGAGGAAGCCGACGCTGCCGAGGTTCACGCCGAGCATCGGCACGCCCGAGGCGCGGGCGAACTCGGCCCCGCGCAGCAGCGTGCCGTCACCGCCGAGGACGATCAGCAGCTCGCAGCCGTCCAGGCACTGCGGGGTGGCCTCCGCGACCAGCCGCACCTCGTCCGGCAGCGGCAGGTCGCGCGCCTCCGCCTCCAGGACGCGTACGCCGATCCCGGCCTTCAGCAGCCCCTTCACCACCAGCTCGGCGCTGCGCACGGCGGCGGGCCGGCCGGTGTGGGCCAGCAGGAAGACGGTTCGTGCCTGGGTGTGTGTCCGAGCTAGGTCCTGTGTCAACGCGGCCCCTCCGCCACTGCACGGTCAACATCGGCCGGGTCCAGGGCGGGCGCCCCGGCACGCAGCCACAGAAAGTACTCGACGTTCCCGGACGGGCCCGGCAGCGGGCTCGCGGTGACGCCCCGCACCCCGAGTCCCAGCTCCCACGCCTTCCCGGCCACGCCGCGCACGGCCTCCGCCCGCAGTTGCGGACTCCGTACGACACCCCCGCTGCCCAGCCGCTCCTTCCCCACCTCGAACTGCGGCTTGACCATCATCACCAGATCGGCGTCCGGCGTCACGCACCGCGTCAGGGCGGGCAGCACCAGGCCGAGCGGGATGAAGGACAGATCGCCCACGACGAGGCCCACGGGCTCCCCGTCGATCGCCTCCAGGGTCAGTTCCCGTACGTTCGTACGGTCCTTGACGGTGACCCGCTCGTCCTGCCGGAGCGACCAGGCGAGCTGCCCGTAGCCGACGTCGGCGGCGACGACGTGCGCGGCGCCCGCCCGCAGCAGCACATCGGTGAAACCCCCGGTGGACGCGCCGGCGTCCAGCGCCCGCCGGCCCTCGACGACGAGCCCCTGCGGGACGAACGCCGCCAGCGCGCCGGCCAGCTTGTGGCCGCCCCGGGAGACATAGCCGGGGTCGCTGTCGTCGGCGGTGACCACGATCGCGGCGGCGGTCTCCACCTGCGTGGCGGACTTGGTCGCGACGGTCCTGCCGACGGTGACCCGGCCCGCGGCGATCAGCTGGCCGGCGTGCTCGCGCGAGCGCGCGAGCTTGCGGCGGACCAGTTCCGCGTCGAGACGGCGGCGTGCGACTCCTGCCACGTTCGGTTCAGCTCCTGTGTCGGTACGGCGGTGAAGGCGCCGGCGGCGCCGGGGGGCCCTGGGGTCCCGGAGGTCCCGGGCGGGTGTCGAGCGCGGTGAGCGCGTCGCGCAGCCCCCCGTGTACATCCTCGTACACCTCCAGGTGCCCGTCGGTCCCGAGGTGGTCGGCGTCGCCGAGCCGTTCCAGGGCGGCGTCGACGTCCGCGTCGCCGGTGGGCGTGCGGGGCACACCGAGCGGGGCGGGCACGAAGGGTTCGCCGGTCGCGGGGTCGGCGGGGGCGGCGGGCTGCTGGGCGGCGGGCTCCCGGGGGACCTCCGCTGCCGTCCGGGGCCCGGCCTCGGGCACGGAGTCGCTCATGCCCAGACGCTACCGCGAAGCCCTGGGGTACCGTCGGTCGCGATGGCCACGATCGAGGAGTGCCGTACCGCACTCGAGAAGCTCTCGGACAGCATGTCGGGCGCGCAGGGCGACGTCCGGGAGGCGGCCTCCCTGGACCGCTCGGTGAGCTGCCACATCACGGATCTCGACGTCACCTTCGCCGGCCGTCTCACCGGCGGCCGGATCGACGTGCGCGAGACCCTGCCGGGACCGCCGCGGGACAGGGCACAGATCCGGCTCGCCATGGCGGGCGAGGACCTCCTCGCGCTGGTCGGCGGCGAGCTGAACTTCGCCACGGCCTGGGGTTCGGGCCGGGTGCGTCTTGAGGCGAGCCTGCTGGACCTGTTCCGGCTCAGGAAGCTGCTGTGACCTCGGCCCCCGGCGTCACGGAGGCGTGACGCGCACGGGCCGCGCGGGCCGCCGGGACCACCAGCGGGGTGCCCGTCTCCGGGTCGTCGATGACCTGGCAGCGCAGCCCGAAGACCTTCTCCACCAGCTCGGCGGTGACGATCTCCTTCGGCGCGCCCTGGGCGATGACCTCGCCCTCGCGCAGCGCGATGAGATGGGTGGCGTAGCGGGCCGCGTGGTTGAGGTCGTGCAGCACGGCGACGAGGGTGCGCCCCTGCTCCTCGTGCAGCTCGGCGCAGAGGTCCAGGACGTCGATCTGGTGCTGGATGTCCAGGTACGTCGTCGGCTCGTCCAGCAGCAGCAGCGGCGTCTGCTGGGCGAGGGCCATGGCGATCCACACCCGCTGGCGCTGACCGCCCGACAGCTCGTCCACGTACCGTTCGGCGAGCGCGGTGACGCCGGTCTGCTCCATGGACTCCTGGACGACCCGCTCGTCCTCGGCCGACCACTGCCGCAGGATGCCCTGGTGCGGGTAGCGGCCGCGGCCCACCAGGTCGCCGACGGTGATGCCGTCGGGCGCGATCGACGACTGGGGCAGCAGCCCGAGCGTCCGGGCGACCTGCTTGGCGGGCATCGACTGGATGACCTGGCCGTCCAGCAGCACCCGGCCGTGGCTGGGCTTGAGCATCCGCGACAGGGCGCGCAGCAGCGTGGACTTGCCGCAGGCGTTCGGGCCGACGATCACCGTGAAGGAGTTGTCGGGGATCTCGACCGACAGTTCCTCGGCGATGACGCGCTGGTCGTAGGCCAGGGTGACGTTGTCGGCGGACAGGCGGCTCACGGTGCTCCTCGGGTCGTTCACGGTGGTACTCGGGTTGCTCATATCCGGCCCTTCCGGCGCTCGGTGACCAGCAGCCACAGCAGGTAGACCCCGCCGAGCACGCCGGTGACCACGCCCACGGGCAGCTGGTCGGCGCCGAAGGCGCGCTGGGCGGCCCAGTCGGCGGTGACCAGCAGGGCGGCGCCCATGCACAGCGACGGGACCAGGTTCGGGCCGGGCGAGCGGGTCAGGCGGCGGGCGAGCTGCGGCGCGGTCAGCGCCACGAAGGCGACCGGTCCGGCGGCGGCGGTCGCGGCGGCGGTGAGCAGGACGGCGGAGCCCATCAGCAGCAGGCGCACCCGCTCGACGCGTACGCCCAGGGCGTAGGAGACGTCGTCGCCCATCTCCAGCATGCGCAGCCCGCGCGCGTTGCCGAGGACGAGCGGGAGCAGTACGGCGCACAGCGCGAGCAGCGGCCAGACCTGGTCCCAGTCGCGGCCGTTGAGCGAGCCGGTCAGCCAGTTCACCGCGCGGGCCGCGTCGACGAAGTCCGCCTTGGTGAGGAGGTAGCCGTTGACCGCGGTGGCGACCGCGTTGACGCCGATGCCGACCAGGACGAGCCGGTAGCCGTGGACGCCCTGCTTCCAGGCCAGCAGATAGATGGCGAGCCCGGTGGCCAGGCCGCCCACCAGCGCGCCGAGGGTGACGGCGGCGGCGTTGCCGGACAGCAGCACGATCACCACCAGGGCACCGGCGGTCGAGCCCTGGGAGAGGCCGAGCACGTCGGGGCTGCCGAGCGGGTTGCGGGCGACCGACTGGAAGAGCGCGCCGCCCAGGCCCAGGCAGGCGCCGACCAGCAGGCCGACCAGGACACGCGGCAGCCGCAGTTCGCGGATGATGAACTCCTGGCCCGCGTCGCCCTGTCCGGCCAGGGTCTTCAGTACGTCGGAGGCGTCGATCGGGAAGTCTCCGGTGCCGATGAGCACCACGCCCGCGGCGAGCGCGGCGAGCGTCAGCAGGACGACGACGGTGAACGCCCGTACGTCCAGGCGCAGGGAGAGCCCGCCGGGGGCGCGGACGGCACGCACGGCGCGGGGCGCGCGGGCGCCAGGAGTGTGCGCGGCCCCGGTCCCGGCGGCCGTCGCCCCGGTGGCGGCCGTCCCGGGGTTCTTCGCGGTGGGGGTGCGGTGCGTCTTCACAGCTGGGCCGTCCTCCGCCGCCGGACGAGCAGGATGAACACCGGGCCGCCGATGAGCGCGGTGACGACGCCGACCTGGACCTCGGCGGGCCGGGCGACGATCCGTCCGATCACGTCCGAGCCGAGCAGCAGCACGGGCGACAGCACGGTGGAGTAGGGCAGGATCCAGCGCAGGTCGGGCCCGGTGAACGAGCGCACCACGTGCGGGACCATGAGACCGACGAAGACGATCGGGCCGCAGGCGGCGGTGGCCGCCCCGCACAGCACGGTCGCGGCGAGCATCGCCAGCGCCCGGGTGCGGTGCAGACGGGCGCCGAGGGCGCGCGCGGTGTCGTCGCCCATCGACAGGGCGTTCAGCGGCCGGGCCAGCAGCAGCGCGAGCGCGGTCCCGGCGACGCAGAAGGGCAGCACCTGGACGACGGTCTCGTTGCCGGCGGAGGCCAGGGAGCCCACGGTCCAGAACCGCATCCGGCCCAGCGCCGCGTCGTCCGTGATCATCACGGCCTGGACATAGCCGTAGAGCGCGGCGCCGATCGCCGTACCGGCCAGCGCGAGCCGTACCGGTGTGGCGCCCCTGCTGCCGCCGAGGAACCACACCAGCGCTCCCACCGCGGCGGCGCCGAGGAAGGCGAACCACACATAGCCGCTCAGGCTGGTCACACCGAAGTAGGTGATCGCGGTGACCACGGCGGCCGACGCGCCCGCGTTGATGCCGAGGATGCCCGGGTCGGCCAGCGGATTGCGGGTGAGCGCCTGGAGCACGGCACCGGCCAGGCCGAGCGCGGACCCGGCGAGCAGTCCGAGCAGGGTGCGCGAGAGCCGCTGGCCGACCACGACGTCGCCGTACGTCCCCGAGTCCTGGAACAGTCCGTGCCAGACCTGGGCCGGGCTCAGCCCTTTGGCGCCGATCGCGACGCTCGCCAGGGCGACGAGCAGCAGCAGCGCGGCGGACGCGAGCAGCCCGGCGGCGCGCGCCCCGCGACGGCTCGGGGGTGCGGCGGCCCGCGCCGCGCGCTCTTCGGGGGGACTGTCGACCAACACCTGGTTAGGGTAACCTAACCCCTCCCCTGGCCTCGACAGTGCGTCACAGCCCCAGGCGGCCCAGCGCCTTCTCGCTCTCCAGCGCACACGCCTGCGCGCCGCCCGCCGTCCACGCCGCCGCGCACAACGCCCGCAGCCCGTCCAGCGGTTGACCCTCACCGGCCAGCTCCAGCCGGTCGGCGCCCGCCGTCGCCGTCCACCCGCCGCACCGGAAACCCTCACCCGTCCGGGTGACTTCCGGCTGCCCGGTGAGCAGCCCGCGCAGATCGGCGTCCACATACGTCGGCCGGTGCTCGGGCGGAGCGGCCAGCAGCCGCGCCCCGTCGGTCACCCCGGTCAGCACGAGCAGCGAGTCCACCCCGCCGTTGAACGCGCCCTCGATGTCCGTGTCCAGCCGGTCGCCGACCACCAGCGGACGCCGCGCCCCGGTGCGCAGCACCGTCTCGCGGTGCATGGGCGGCAGCGGCTTGCCCGCCACCTGCGGCTCCGCGCCCGTGGCGATCCGGACCACCTCCACCGCCGCGCCGTTGCCCGGGGCGATGCCGCGCGCGCTCGGGATCGTCAGGTCCGTGTTGGAGGCGAACCACGGCACCCCGCGCGCGACGGCGTACGCCGCCTCCGCGAACCGCCCCCACGGCATCTCGGGGCCGCCGTACCCCTGGGCCACGGCCGCCGGGTCGTCGTCGGCCGAATCCACCGGCTCCAGGCCGCGTTCGCGCAGCGCCACCCGCAGCCCCTCACCCCCGATGACCAGCACCCGCGCCCCCTGCGGCAGCTGATCGGCGATCAGCCGGGCCACCGCCTGCGCCGAGGTGACGACGTCCGACGCCTCGGCCCGTATCCCCAGGTCGGTCAGGTGCGCGGCCACCGCGTCCGGGGTGCGCAGGGCGTTGTTGGTGACGTACGCCAGGTGCATGCCGCCCGCGCGGGCGGCGGCGAGCGAGTCCACCGCGTGCGCGATGGCCTCACCTCCCGCGTACACCACCCCGTCCAGGTCGAGCAGCGCCGTGTCGTACGCCTCGCTCAGCGCCCGCGCACTGCCCTCGGGACCGGTCCTGACGCCCTGACTCATTCCGCATCGCTCCTCGTGTGCCGGTTTCCCCCGATCATCCCCCATGCCACTGACACACGTACGATGCCGGGATGAACACAGCAGGTCACTCGCCGGCAACACCGCGCCGCGGCCTCGACCTCACTCCGTTCCGGGGCCTCCGCTACGACCCCGACCGGGTCGGCAGTCTGGCCGCCGTGACGTCGCCCCCCTACGACGTCGTCGTACGCCCCGACGGACTGCACCACCTCCAGTCCGCCGACCCCCACAACATCGTCCGGCTGATCCTGCCCCAGGCCGGCACGCCCGACGCCCGCAACGAACAGGCCGCCGACACCCTGCGCCGCTGGCTCGCCGAAGGCGTCCTGACCACCGACCCGGAACCCGGCCTGTACGTCTACGAGCAGCGCGACGGCGACGGCATGCTGCAACGCGGCCTGATCGGCGCGCTGCGCGTCTCGGACCCGGCGGACGGCGTGGTGCTGCCGCACGAGGACGTGATGCCCCATGTCGTCGCCGACCGCGCCGCCCTGATGCGCGCGACCAGCGCCAACCTGGAACCGCTGCTGCTGACCTACCGCGGCAACGGCTCCACCGCCGCGACGACCGTGATCATCGAACGCACCGCCGAACGGCCCCCGCTGCTCTCCACCACCACCGAGGACGGCTTCAGCCACCGCCTGTGGGCCCTCACCGACCCCGCCGACCTGGCCGGGATCCGGGAGGACCTGGCCGCGCACCAGGCCCTGATCGCCGACGGCCACCACCGCTGGGCCACCTACCGGCGCCTGCGCGCGGAACACCCCTCGCCCAGCGCCTGGGACTACGGACTCGTCCTGCTGGTGGACACGGCCCGCTATCCGCTCCGCGTCCGCGCCATCCACCGCCTGCTGCACGGACTGCCGGTCGCCGACGCACTGACGGCGCTCGGCGGCCACTTCCGGGTGCGGCGGCTGGACGGGACGCCCCTGGCCAAGGCCCTGGAGGTGCTGGCGGACGCGGCCTGCGCGGGCAACGCCTTCCTCCTCGCGGGCGACGGCTCCTTCCATCTGGTGGACCGCCCCGACCCCGGTCTCCTGGACCGTACGGTCCCCGCCGACCGTCCGGCGGCCTGGCGCAGGCTCGACGCGACCGTCCTGCACGCCACGCTCCTGGAGCACGTCTGGGACATCCCCGAGGACGATCCCGCCCGTATCGCCTACATCCACGACACCGCAGCCACCGTGGCGAAGGCCGAACGTGACGGCGGGACGGCCGTCCTGCTGCACCCGGTCCGCGAGGACGTGGTGCGCGAGCTGGCCCGGCAGGGCGTCACGATGCCCCGCAAGTCGACGTCGTTCGGCCCGAAACCGGCGTCGGGACTGGTGCTGCGGGCACTGGAGCTGTGAGGGCGCAGAGCCCGTGACAGACGAAGGGCGGGCCCCGGTCGGTGTCGACCGGGGCCCGCCCTCTGTCACTCTCGCCGTCACTCTCGCGGCGCAAGGACGCTCAAGGAGTTCAGTCCTTGTCGGCGCCTTCGTCGTTCTTGGCCTCGACGTCGTTCTTGGCCTCGACGTCCTTCTTGGCCTCGGCGTCGTCGGCGCTCTCGGCGTCGTCGGCGCCGCTGTGCTGCGGCGCGGGTTCGGGCTCGTCGGCCTTGTCCGTCGCGGCGGCCGTGTCCGTCGTACCGGCCGTGTCGTTCTCGCCGTCCTCGTCGAGCGCGTCGGTGAACTCCACGCCGTCCAGCTCGGCCAGGCGGTCCGACGCGTCGGTGCTGCCGTCCCGGTCGGCCTCGACAGCCTTCGCGAACCACTCGCGCGCCTCGGGCTCCCGGCCGGCGGCCAGCAGCGCGTCGGCGTAGGCGTACCGGAGCCGGGCGGTCCACGGCTGGACGGAGTTCGAGGCCAGCTCGGGGCTCTGGAGCGTCACGATGGCCGCGTCCAGCTGATCCATGTCGCGCCGGGCACCGGCCGCGACGAGCCGCATCTCCACCTGCCCGGCCTTGTCGAGCTTGTGCACCTCGGGGGCACCGGCCATGTCCAGCGCCTTCTCCGGCCGGCCGAGCCCGCGCTCGCAGTCCGCCATGACGGGCCACAGTTCCACGTTGCCGGTCATCCGCCGCGCGGCCCGGAACTCCGCCAGCGCCTCGCTGTACTTCTGGCTCGCGTACGCGGCGAACCCGGCCGCCTCGCGCACGGCCGCGACACGCGACGCCAGCCGCAGCGCGACCCTGGAGTAGCCGTAGGCGCCCTCCGGGTCCTCGTCGATCAGCCGGGCGACCATCACCAGGTTCCTGGCGACATCCTCGGCGAGCGTCTTCGGCAGGCTCTGCAACTCCTGCCGTACGTCCTTGTCGATCTCGTCGCCGGTGACCTCCTCCGGGATCGGCAGCCGCTTGATCGGCTCCCGGTCCCGGTCCCGGTCCCGCTCGTCACGGAACCGGCCGCCGCCACGGCGGTCGTCGCGACGGTCGTCACGGCGGTCATCCCGCCGGTCGTCGCGACGGTAGGACGGACGGTCGCCCTCGCGGCGGAAACCACCCGGACGTCCCCCGCGGTCACCGCGGTCGCCCCGCTCCCCGCGCTCACCGCGATCGTCGCGGCGGAAGCCACCGGGACGGCCACCCCGGTCGTCACGGCGGTCATCCCGGCGGTCGTCACGACCGCCACGGAAGCCACCGCGGTCGCCACGGTCATCACGACGGTCGTCCCGCCGGTCATCGCGACGGTAGGTGGGCCGGTCACCGCTGTCACGGCGGAACCCACCACGGTCGTTGTCCCGCCGGTCGTCGCGACGGTCGTCACGGCGGTAGGTGGGACGGTCGCCGCTGTCCCGGCGGAAGCCACCGCGGTCGCCGCCGGGGCGGTCGTCCCTGCGGTCGTCGCGACGGTAGGTGGGACGGTCGCCGCCCTCGCGGCGGAAACCGCCACGGTCGCCGCTGTCCCGGCGGTCGTCACGACCGCCACGGAAGCCACCGCGGTCGCCACGGTCATCACGACGGTCGTCCCGCCGGTCATCCCTGCGGTCATCACGACGAGCGCCGTACCCACCGCGGTCACGGTCACGGTCGTCGCGACGACCGTACCCACGGTCGTCGTCACGACGGGCGCCGTACCCGCCACGGGTGTCGTCGCGCCGGTCGTCCCTGCGGTCGTCCCGCCGGTCATCGCGACGGTAGGTGGGACGGTCGCCGCTGTCCCGGCGGAAGCCACCGCGGTCGCCGCCGGGGCGGTCGTCCCTGCGGTCGTCACGGCGGTAGGTGGGCCGGTCGCCGCCCTCGCGGCGGAAACCGCCACGGTCGCCGCTGTCCCGGCGGTCGTCACGACCACCACGGAAGCCACCACGGTCGCCGCGGTCATCACGACGGTCGTCCCGCCGGTCATCACGACGGTAGGTGGGCCGGTCACCGCTGTCACGACGGAACCCACCACGGTCGCCGCCGGGGCGGTCGCCGCGGTCGGGACGGTCCGAGCGGTCGTCGCGACGGCCGCCGTACCCACCGCGGTCGCGGTCACGGTCGTCCCGCCGGCCGTACCCACGGTCGTCGTCACGACGACCGGTGTAGCCACCACGGTCGTCGCTGCGGCGCGGCCCGCCGCGGAAGCCGCCACGGTCACCGCGTTCGCCGCGGTCACCAACGTCCCGGCGGCGCTGATCGCGCTCCGGACGCTCGTCGGGAGAGTTGGTGGACATCGGTGACTCCTGTCTGCTGTACCGCAAAGTCATTCTCACGCAACCGGGTACCCGGCGCGCTCCAAGCTGTGTGTGACGAAAAACAAAAGGACCCCTGGTCCCAGCTGAACGCTGGTGACCAGGGGTCCTCCAAAGATTGTTCGGCGGTGTCCTACTCTCCCACAGGGTCCCCCCTGCAGTACCATCGGCGCTGTAAGGCTTAGCTTCCGGGTTCGGAATGTAACCGGGCGTTTCCCTCACGCTATGACCACCGAAAC
>NZ_KB892203.1:0-4375 GCF_000373685.1 Streptomyces sp. PsTaAH-124
CGCGGCTATCTGGGCCGCCACGCCCTGACCGCCGAGCGGTTCGTCGCCGACCCCTACGGCCCGCCCGGCACCCGCATGTACCGCACCGGCGACCTCGCCAGACGGCGGCCGGACGGCCTGCTGGAATTCCTCGGACGCGCCGACGACCAGGTCAAGCTGCGCGGCTTCCGCATCGAACTCGGCGAGATCGAGCAGGCGTTGACGGCCCGTCCCGGTGTCGCCGCGGCCGCGGTCGTGGTCCGCGAGGACACCCCCGGGGCGCCCCGCCTGGTCGCCTACGTGACCGGTACGGCGGAGCCCGCCGCACTCCGCCGCGATCTGGCGGCCGAGCTGCCCGAGTACATGGTTCCGGCGGCCGTCGTGCCGCTGGAGGTACTGCCGACGAACGTCAACGGCAAGCTGGACCGCGCCGCGCTCCCCGCCCCGGTGCTCGCCGCGGCCGAGCCCTCCCGGCCCCCGCGCGGGCCGCTGGAGGAGCGGCTCGCCGCCGTGTTCACCGAGGTCCTGGGCGTGTCCGCCGTCGGCGCCGACGACGACTTCTTCGCCCTCGGCGGGCACTCGCTGCTCGCCACCCGGGTCGCCGCCCTGGTCCGCGACGGGGGCACCGCCTGCTCGGTGCGGGACGTCTTCGAGACCCGCACGGTCGGATCGCTCGCCGCTCGGCTCGCCGAACGGTCGGCCGCCACCCGTCCGGCGCCGTCCCGGACCACCGAGCGTCCCACACCGGTGCCGGTGTCGTACGCGCAGCGCCGGCTGTGGTTCCTGCACCAGGTGGAGGGCCCGAGCGACACCTACACCGTCCCGGTCGCGCTGCGGCTGCGCGGCGCGGTCGACGTACGGGCGCTGGAGGCGGCCCTCGCCGACGTGGTGGCCCGGCACGAGGTGCTGCGCACGGTGTTCACCGAGATCGACGGGGAGCCGTACCAGCGGGTGCTGGCCCCCGGGGAGTGCCGGGTGCCGTTCGCGGTGCGCGCGGTCGCCGCGGCGGATCTGGAGCAGGCGGTGGAGACCGCCGCCACCGGCACCTTCGACCTGACCGCCGGTCTGCCGCTGCGGGTGACGCTGCTCGACGTGGCGGACGACGATCATGTGCTGGTCGTGCTGCTGCACCACATCGCCACCGACGAATGGTCCACCGGCCCCCTGCTGACCGACCTCGACACCGCCTACCAAGCCCGACTCACCGGCAACGCCCCCGACCACCCCGAACTACCCCTCCAGTACGCCGACTTCGCGCTCTGGCAGCGCGACCTCCTCGGCGACCCGGACGACACCGCCTCACCAGCCGCACACCAGACCGCGTACTGGCGCCAGGCCCTCGCCGGGGCACCGGAGGAACTCACGCTCCCCACCGACCGGCCGCGCCCCGCCGTCCCCTCCCACCGGGGCGACACCCTGACCGTGGAGCTGTCCGAGGAGGTGCTGACCGGGCTGGAACGGCTCGCGGCGGACTCCGGGGCGACCATGTTCATGGTGGTGCACGCGGCGGTCGCCGCCCTGCTGCACCGGCTCGGCGCCGGTGACGACATCCCCCTCGGCACCCCGGTCGCCGGACGCACCGACACCGCGCTGGACGGCCTCGTCGGCTTCTTCGTCAACACCCTCGTGCTCCGCACCGACCTCTCCGGCGACCCGAGCTTCACGGACCTGCTGGCCCGGGTGCGGGCGACCGACCTGGCCGCGCTGGACCACGCCGACCTGCCCTTCGACCGCATGGTGGAGGCCCTCGACCCGCACCGCACGCTGGCCCGCCACCCCCTCTTCCAGACGATGGTGGCCTACGAGGGCGGCGGCCCGGACCACAGCCGGCTGCTGGGCGCGGACACGGCGGAGTTCCCGGTCCGCGCCGGTGCGGCCAAGTTCGACCTGGAGATCCTTTTCCGGCGGCTGCCGGGCGCCGGAAGTCCGGTGCTGACCTGCGGAGTCCGGTACGCACTCGACCTGTTCGAGCGTTCCGGCGCCGAACGGCTGCTGTCCCGGCTGGTGCGGCTGCTGGAGCGGGTGGTGGCCGCACCGGACGCTCCCTTGGCACGACTGGAACTGCTGGACGCGGACGAGCGGGAACAGGTGCTGCGCGGCTGGAACGACACCGCTCGTGCCCTGGACGGACCCGCCACCCTCGCCGATCTCGTGGCGGACGGCGCCCGCGAGCCCGGGGCCGTCGCGCTGGTGCACGAAGGCACGCCGGTCAGCCGGGGAGTCTTCGAGGAGCGGGTCGACCGGCTGGCCCGGCTGCTCATCGGCCGGGGCGTAGGCCCCGAATCCGTCGTCGCGGTCGCCCTGCCCCGCTCCGTGGATCTCCTCGTCGCCCTGCATGCCGTCGTACGCGCGGGAGGTGCCTATCTGCCGCTGGACCCGGCCCTGCCCGCCGACCGGCTCACCTACATGACCGACACCGCCGCACCGGTGTGCGTCATCACGGACCGGACCTCACTCGCCACACTGCCCGAACAGCTCCAAGTGGATGCCGTACTGCTCGACGCGCCGTCCGTGGCCGAAGAGTTGGCAGGGCTGGCGGCGGACCCGGTCACGGACGCCGACCGGCTCGCGCCGCTGCTGCCGTCCCACCCGGCCTACGTACTGTTCACCTCCGGATCCACCGGACGCCCCAAGGGCGTACTGATCGAGCACGCCGCCATCGTCAACCGCCTCCAGTGGATGCAGGACACCTACCGGCTCACGACAGCGGACCGGGTCCTGCTCAAGACACCCACCACCTTCGACGTCTCCGTGTGGGAGCTGTTCTGGCCGCTCGCCTTCGGCAGCACCCTCGTGATCGCACGGTCCGAGGGCCACAAGGACCCGCGCTACCTGGCCGGACTCATCCGCGAACAGGCCGTCGGCGTCTGCCACTTCGTCCCGTCGATGCTGGCCGCGTTCCTGGCCGACACCGACCTGAGCACATGCCCGAGTCTGCGGCTGGTCGTGTGCAGCGGGGAGGCCCTGCCGACCGAGCTGGCGGCCCGCTTCCACGCCTCGGCGGGCGAGCTACGGATCGCGCTGGAGAACCTGTACGGCCCCACCGAGGCCGCCGTGGACGTCACCCGAGCCCCAGCCCGCCCCACCGACAACAGCCACCACTCCATACCCATCGGAACACCCGTCCGGAACACCCGCGTCTACGTCCTCGACCCCCACCTCCAGCCTGCCCCCGTCGGCGTCCCCGGCGAGCTCTACCTCGCAGGCACCCAACTCGCCCGCGGCTACCTCACCCAACCCGCCCTCACCGCCGAACGCTTCACCGCCGACCCCCACGGCACCCCCGGCACCCGCATGTACCGCACCGGCGACCTCGCCCGCTGGAACCCCGACGGCACCCTCACCTACCTCGGCCGCACCGACCACCAGATCAAACTCCGCGGCCAACGCATCGAACTCGGCGAAATCGAAACCACGCTCACCCACGCACCCGGCATCGCACAAGCCGTCGCACACGTCCGCGAGGGTCAGCGACTGGTGGCGTACGTCGTGCCGGTGCCGGGCAGTGCCCAGGCCCCGGACCACGGTGCGCTGCGGGCCCACGCCGCCGCGCGGCTCCCGGAGTACATGGTGCCCGGTGCCTTCGTGACGCTGGACGCCCTGCCGCTGACGGCCAACGGCAAGCTCGACCGCCGCGCCCTGCCCGCACCGCCGCAGGCGGAGACGGCCGTGTCCCGGGCGCCGCGCACCGCACGTGAGGAGGTGATCGCCGCCGTCTTCGCCGCCTTGCTGGAGAGGACGTCGGTCGGAGTGGAGGACGACTTCTTCGCGCTCGGCGGGCACTCGCTGCTGGCCGCGCGCGCGGTGAGCCGACTGCGCGCCGCACTGGGGGTGGAGTGTGCCGTACGCGACCTGTTCGAGGCGCGGACGGTGGCCGGGCTGGCGGCGCGGCTGACCGAACGCACGGCGTCGGGCCGCCCCCCGCTGACGCGGGCGGCCGAGCGGCCGGCGCTGCTGCCGCTGTCGTACGCCCAGCGTCGGCTGTGGCTGATCGACAGCGTGCAGGGCCCCGGGACGACGTACAACGTGCCGCTCGCGGTACGGCTGCGCGGCCCGGTCGACGCGGAGGCGCTGGAAGCCGCCCTCGCTGACCTGGTGGCCCGGCACGAGGTGCTGCGCACGGTGTTCACCGAGATCGACGGGGAGCCGTACCAGCGGGTGCTGGCCCCCGGGGAGCGCCAAGTGCCTTTCGTGGTCCGGCGGGTTGCCGTGGACCGGTTGGCCGAGGAGGCCGTCGCGGCGGGCGGGCACATCTTCGATCTGGCGCGGGAGATCCCGCTGCGGGCCGCGTTGCTGAGCGCGGCGGACGACGATCATGTGCTGGTCGTGCTGCTGCACCACATCGCCACCGACGAATGGTCCACCGGCCCCCTGCTGACCGACCTCGACACCGCCT
>NZ_KB892204.1:0-1393 GCF_000373685.1 Streptomyces sp. PsTaAH-124
TGCTGAGTCGGGACGTCCAATACCTCCCTCAACGGCCCGGCAGCCCTGCCCGTTGCGCACCTTGACCACACACCGCCCCGCCCCCGGATCAGCGGCCGCGCCGAAAACCCTCAGTGAGCCACATGGGTGAATATCGCTGCCTGACCGAGCGCCCCTAAGGCAATGGCTGCCCGGTGGTGATCCGGTGTGTCATGCCCGTGCGTTCCGTGCTGGGCGAAGGGTTTACCTTTTTCACCGGAAAGATGACTTATGCCTGTTTACTCCACCTTGCGCCCGCTCCGACTCCTCGGTGCCGGTATGACCGCCGTCATCGCGGCCGCAGTGCTTCCCGCCACCGCGTACGGCACCGCAGCCCAGGGCCCGGCGAGTCCCGGCGGTGCCGAGTACGTCGCCATGGGTGACTCCTTCGCCGCCGGTGCGGGCCAGTCGCCGATCGAGGACACCGACGCCGGCCGCCGCTGTCAGCGCTTCGTCAACAACTACCCGCACGTCCTGGCCGCTGAGGAGGGCTGGACCCTCAACGACGTCACCTGCGGCGGCGCCAGCGTCTACCCGGAGGCCGGCTACAGCTCGGGCGGCTTCTACACACCCATCGACTCCAACCCGGCGATGCTCGACGCCGTCGGCCCGGACACCAAGTACGTGACCTTCCAGCTCGGAGGGAACGACAGCCGGCTCCCCACCCTCCTCATCAAATGCGTCCAGGCTGGAGTTGCCGGCGAGAACCCGGTACTCGGGCACGCCTGCCAGGACCGAGATCAGGCGGCGGCCCCGAGCGACCGCATCGACTTCGAACAGGCGAAAAAACACGTCGACGAAGCACTTAAGGCGATCCGCGAGAAGGCGCCCCAGGCGCAGGTCGTCGTCGTCGGCTACCCGCCGATCCTGCCGCCCAACGGCTGCGCGTACAACCCGCTGCCCATTCCGGGAGCCGCGGGCATCGGACCGGTCTCCAACGCTGACCAGCGGTACTACATCGGTGAGTTCAACGAACTCACCGAGACGCTGAAGGCCGTAGCCGAGGAGAACGGGGTCACGTTCGCCGACTTCAGCACCGAATTCCAGGGCCACGACGCCTGCAAATCCGCCAACGCCCGATGGGTCGAGGGCGTCCTGGCGGACGTGCCGGTCATCGACAACGGCCGGGAGATTCCGCCCCCGCCGTTCAGCCTGGCCCCGGGATCCGACTACATGAACTGGCTCACGGAGTACGCAGCACAGCGTCAGCCCCTGTGGGCTTCAGCACACCCCAACAAAGCAGGACACGAAGCCATCGGCCAAGGTCTGGCCGAATACTTCCGCTGATCCGGGGGCGGGGCGGTGTGTGGTCAAGGTGCGCAACGGGCAGGGCTGCCGGGCCGTTGAGGGAGGTATTGGACGTCCCGACTCAGCA
>NZ_KB892205.1:0-1305 GCF_000373685.1 Streptomyces sp. PsTaAH-124
TTCGCCGAGGCGCTGGACGCCGTACTGACCGCTGTGGACGCGCACTTGGAGCGGCCGCTGCGGGAGGTGATGTGGGGCGAGGACGCGGACCTGCTGAACCAGACGCAGTACACGCAGCCCGCGCTCTTCGCCTTCGAGGTCGCCCTCTACCGGCTGGTCGAGTCGTGGGGCGTGACCCCGGACCACCTGGCCGGGCACTCCATCGGCGAGATCGCCGCCGCACACGTCGCCGGGGTCTTCTCCCTGGAGGACGCGGCCCGCCTCGTCACCGCACGCGGACGCCTCATGCAGGCCCTCCCGGCGGACGGCGCGATGGTCGCCGTGCAGGCCACCGAGGACGAGGTGCTGCCGCTGCTCACCGAGCAGGTGGGCATCGCGGCCGTCAACGGGCCGTCGTCGGTGGTCGTCTCGGGCGCCGAGGACGCCGTCCTCACCCTCAAGGCGCACTTCGACAGCCTCCGGCGCAAGACCAAGCAGCTCGCCGTGAGCCACGCCTTCCACTCACCGCTGATGGAACCGGTGCTGGACGACTTCCGGGCGGTGGCGGAGTCGCTGACCTACGCGCGCCCCCGCATCCCCTTCGTCTCCACGGTCACCGGTGACACCGTCACCGACGAACTCACCACCCCCGCCTACTGGACCGAGCACATCCGCAAGCCCGTCCGGCTCACCGACGCCGTCAGCCGCATCGCGGCCGCCTCCCACCTGGAGATCGGCCCGGACGCCGTCCTCACCGCCCTCGGCCCTGCCATCGCGGAGGACGCCGGCTTCACGGCGGCCCAGCGGCGCGGCCGCGGGGAGCGGGAGGAGTTCGCCGCGGCGATGGCCGCGCTCGGTGGCACCGAACGCGGCACGGGACCCGCGCTGCTGCCGCTGCTGCTGTCCGCGCGCACCGCCGAGGCGCTGCCCGCCCAGGCCGAGCGCCTGCACCGGCTGCTCGCCCAGGACCAGGCCCCCGGCCTCGCCGACGTCGCCTGGTCCACCGCCGCCACCCGCGTCCCGCTGGACCACCGCGCCGTCGTGTGGGCCACCGACCGCGCCGACGCCCTGGAGAGCCTGCGCGCCCTCACGGACGACCGGGAACTGCCCCAGATCGTGCGCGGACGCGTCCAGAGCGGCGAGGGCACGGGCTTCCTGTTCACGGGGCAGGGTGCGCAGCGGCTCGGCATGGGCCGGGAGCTGGCCGAGGCCCACCCCGTCTTCGCCGAAACGCTGGACGCCGTACTGACCGCTGTGGACGCGCACTTGGAGCGGCCGCTGCGGGAGGTGATGTGGGGCGAGGACGCGGACCTGCTCAACCAGACC